>CAMDEA010000011.1 GCA_945893045.1 Planctomyces sp. SH-PL62 | reverse complement strand
ACCTGAAAGCACATCGCTTAGGGCTGCTTCGGTTAGGATCTGACCCGGTTCACACGGCTCCACCGCAGTCAGAGGTCGCCTTCCCCGCCTGGCGAAGGTGAGGCGGCATTATCCGGGAAGCGAGTCGCTCGTCAAGCAGGTGTGATTTCGTAGCCCGACTCTCTGAGTCGGAGCATGCGTGACGGTGTTGTCCCGACTCGGAGAGTCGGTCTACGGTGTGATTTCGAGGAAGTTGTCGGGATCAGTGGCGAGTAAATTCGCAGCCAGCTTAGAATCACTTCACAATTCACGTCTTCTGAGTCGAGCGCCGAAAAACTTTGGCAGGCACTTCGCTCGACCGCCCCTCTGGCTGGTGAAGGTATTTCAACATGATGAAGAAAATGGTCTGCGTCATTCTGGGAGGTGGCAAGGGGACGCGACTATTTCCGCTGACCGAGTTTCGCTCGAAGCCGGCAGTTCCGCTGGGAGGGAAGTTTCGGCTGATCGACATTCCGATCTCGAACTGCATCAACAGCGGAATCAACCAGATCTATTTGTTGACGCAGTTCAACTCGGTCAGCCTGCATCGGCACATCCGGCAGACGTACACGTTTGACCGGTTTGGTGGCGGATTCGTTGAGATTCTGGCGGCTCAGCAGACCAATGAAGGGGAGGCGTGGTATCAGGGGACCGCCGACGCCGTGCGGAAGCAGTTGCGGTATCTCGAACAGCCGGGGATCGAGCATGTCCTCGTCGTGTCGGGCGACCAGATCTATCGGATGAATTTCCAGCAGATGCTGCGAACCCACGTCGATTCGCGGGCCGACGCGACAATCGCCGCTCTGCCGGTCCATCGCGAGGCCGCGTCGGCGCTCGGCATCATGCGAATCGACGGCACCGGGCGAGTGCAGGGGTTTCTGGAGAAACCGACGACGGACGAGGAACTGAAGCTCGTGCAAACCGATCCATCGTGGTTCGACTCTCAGGGGATCCCCAGCAAGGGGCGCGAGTGCCTCGCCAGCATGGGCATCTATCTTTTCAACCGCGACGTGCTAGTCGAGATCCTGTCGAAGAATAACTACCAGGACTTCGGCAAAGAGGTCTTTCCGCTGTCGATTCGCGCTCGGCGAGTGCAATGCCATTTGTTCGACGGCTACTGGGAGGATGTCGGCACGATCCGCAGTTTCTACGACGCGAATTTAGCGATCGCGTCCTCCAATCCGCCGTTCAATTTCGCGGACGAAGAGGCTCCGGTTTATTCGCGAGCACGGCATCTTCCCTCAACCCGAGTCGAGGGCGCGACGGTCTCGAACAGCCTGATCTCTGACGGCTGTGTGATTGGCAAAGGAACGGTCATCGAGAACAGCGTCATTGGTTTGCGCTGCCACATCGGCGAGAACGTGACGATCCGCAACTCGATCCTGATGGGTGCGGATCTGTACGACTCCGACGCGCAGAAGACGGCGAACGCGCAAGAAAAGCGGCCGAATCTGGGGGTCGGATCAGACAGCCTCTTGGACGGCGTCATTGCCGACAAGAATTGCGCGATCGGCCGGAAGGTGCGGATTCAGCGTCATCCCAGCTTGGATGCGAACTGCGACGTCAAGGGCGTTTACGTTCGCGACGGCATTGTGATCGTGCCGAACGGCGGCGTGCTTCCGGATGGCTGGTCGCTGAGTTGAATCTCGCGATTCCTCGCTTACTTTTTTCCTAGTGCTCGTTGCGCGGCGAAGAAGTCTTGCAGGAGCGCTTTGCATTCCGGTTGCAGGACACCGCCGAGGACTGCGGCTCGGTGATTGAGCCGCGCGTCGTCGGTGATCTGGAACAGCGAGTGGCAGGCTCCGGCTTTCGGATCGGTCGTGCCGTAGATGACCGTTGGGATGCGAGCCAGCACGATGGCTCCGGCGCACATCGGGCAAGGTTCGAGCGTGACGTAGATCGTGCAATCGAGCAGCCGCCAGGATTCGAGCGATTGCGCGGCTTGAGTGATGGCGATCATCTCGGCATGCGCGGTTGGGTCTTTGAGCGACTCTCGCTGGTTGTAACCTTCGCCGATGATGCGGCCGTCGTGAACGATCACCGCGCCGATGGGGACTTCCCCTTCGTCGTAGGCTTGGCGAGCGAGTTCGAGGGCGGCTCGCATCCAGCGTTCGTGCGGCTGCAACGGGTTGTCTTCGGCGAGGAAGGTCATGCCGAGGCTCTCGTGGAACACGTTTTCAACGTGCTCGCCGCATCACGGGCACGTTGAAAACGTGCCCCACGGAATTACGCCTTCGGCCCGATCGGTTCGTCGGGGTTGTGGCAGACTTCGAGTTCGACGGCTTCGACGTTGAGCGTATCCGGCGTCTCCATCGGGACGTCCTCGAAGACCGCTTTGGAGAGGATCACATCGACTGCCTTGCGCTCGCGGATTTGAGCTTCCAAGTTTTCGATGACGCCGGACTTTTCCATGCGAGCACGCATGCGGCGGATGTTTTCGCCGCGGGACATCGCCATGTAATGCAATTCAGCTTCGACGTCATACTCGCTGACTTCGATGCCCTCCTGCGTGGCGATCTTGTCGAGGATGAAGTGTTCCTTCATCGCTTGGCGAGTCATCGAGACTTGATGCTGACGGAGTTCGTTCTCACGGACGCGGATGTGCTGCTCGGTGTATCCGGCCTGCTGCATTTCGAGGACTTCGCGATACATCGCGTTCTCGACCTGCTTGAGCACCAGGTCTTCCGGCAGTTCCCACGTGGCTGAAGCGGTAATCTTGTCGAGCACCTGACGGCGAACCGCTTGCCGCTGGTCGTACTGAATTTGGCGTTGCAAGGCTTGCTCGATCTCGATGCGAAGTTCGTCAATGGTTTCGACGCCGACTCGCTGAAACAACGCACGGTTCAGTTCGGGCAGCTTGACGCGATTGACCTCTTCGACCTTCAGTGTGGCCTGCACCTTTTCGCCACGCATGGCGAAGTTCTCGGCTTCCTTGGAGATTGTGATGGTCGCTTCGCGCGAGTCGCCGGCTTTTGCACCTGCGAGCAGCTTGTCGAAGTCGATGATCTCGCCGTCTTCGAATCGCAGGGTCGAACGGACTCGAGCGGAGAAGTGGGCGTGGTCTTGCAGCGTGCCGTCTTTGTACGCGAACGAGGCACAGATTTTGACGAAATCGCCCGGCTCGACGCCGGCATCCGAGGGAACGTGTTCGGCGTACTGTTCGAGGAATCGCTGCTGAGCGGCGTCAACATCCGCCTCGGTCGATTCGCGAGTCGGACGCTTGATGGTCATTTGGTCGTAAGCGGGCAGGTCAAACGCCGGCCGCACTTCGACTTGGAATTCGTACTCGAAGTCGCCGGCATCCGGGATCGTCAGGTTTTCGACGTCGAGGTCCGGCTCGTTGATCGGTTCGATGTTGGTGTCTTGCGACAACTGTTCGAGGCTGCCGATCAAGACCTTCTGCTTGATCTCGTCGTTGAGTTCGCGAGAGAAGCGTTTGGCGATGATGTCTTTGGGGGCCTTGCCCGGACGGAAGCCCGGCACGGCGGCCTTGGACTTCATTTCGTCGAGCACGAAGTTGCGGATATGCGAGATGTCGTCTTGCGGCACTCTCACTTTGACGTGCTTCTTGCAGGGGCCGATGTCTCGGACATCAACACCCAACGTCATGCGCCAGGGTGCGGCGACTTCGGCTTTGGTTTCGGTGGCCGGGACTTCGGCGGATTCAGCGGTGGTTGGTTCTGGTTCGGCGACGGTACTCACGGGGTGTTTCCTTCAAGGGAGCCGGAGCGGATGCTCGACTAGCTCCAAACGCGGGGCACGCCCGCCAACAAAAAAACTGGACCGTCAGCAGCCCAGTTCGGGAAGAGCGGGAGACGGGGATCGAACCCGCGACAACCACGTTGGCAACGTGGTGCTCTACCACTGAGCTACTCCCGCAAGTCGTGCGGGGCGAGGATATAGCGGCCACCGTCCCGATGGGTCAAGGCCCGCGCGCGAATTTGACACCAGGTGAACTTCTTGCCGAATCCCACCTCCGGCGAGAGCACAATCCGCTATCAATCGGTGGTGATGCCGAGCAGCGCTTCCAGCTCTTTGCGGACATCCCGAAGCTGGATCGGTTGCACAAGAACACGAGTCGAGCCCGCGTCCTCCAACATCTTTTTCCAGCCCTGTTGCTTAGACGACAAGATCACAACGACCGCCGTGCTCGATGCTTTCTTCCAACGCAACAACTCCTGGAATCCCTCAGAAGATTCGTTGGTCATCGAATCCGCCATCAACAACAGTGCGTCGGTGGGATTGTTTTGCAGACGAGTCAGTCCGCGTCGCAGGTCGGTCATCATCAGCACGCGAAAACCAAGCTTTGTGAGATACTCGCGCAACAAGTCTTGATGCTTGGGGCGATTCTCGATGCACAGCACGGTCTTGGGGCCATCGGTGCTGGTATCACCGCGCGGAGTACCACCGAGATCCTTAAACGCTTTGCGAGTGGCGTGGACAACTTCGGTTGGTGACTGAAACCGCTCGTTCGGATTGACCCGCATCAGGTGATCCACGATGTCCGCAAGCACGACCGGGACTTTCGGAGCGATCGACCGGATCGGGCGGACGTTCGTGTAACGACTGAGCTGCTTGCGTTCTTCGCGTTCTTTGGTGGGGGGATACGGCGGCGATCCGGTCAGCAGTTCGTACGTCACACCGCCAAGAAAATACAAATCGCTGCGTGGATCGTCATCCGGTGCTCCGGTCCCCTTTTCGAGTGTCGCGTATTCCAAGGCGCGCAGGTTGCCTTCCTCCTGTCCGCTGTCGCCGGCAGTGACGCTAGCCAAGCCGAAGTCCACCAGTTTGCCGACTCGATCGCTACTCATCAGCACGTTGGTCAGTTTGAAGTCGCGGTGCGTCATTCCCTGGGACAGGGCGTATTCCAGTCCCTCAGCCATATCCAACAGGCATTGAGCAGATTCGATCGGTGAGCATTGACCGCGAATCTTGAGGAACTCGCGGAGGTTGCCTCCCTCGACGAATTCCATCGTCAAAAAGTGCTCACCGCGGTCCTCGCCCACGTCGTAAATCGGGACGATATTCTTGTGCCGGAGCCGCTGACAAATCTCGGCCTCGCGGTGGAACTGCTTGACGTAGTTGGGGTCAGTGGCCCAGCGTTGCCGCAGCACTTTCAGGCCGATCATCTTGCCGTCATCGAGCGAGCAGGCCCGAAAGACACGAGCAAAACTCCCGGACGCATTGCGGTACAACAGCTTGTACCGCCCCAGGATCAAGCCGTCGGTTTCTCCCTTTTGCAGCTTGGCCAACTGGTAAGTGGTCAATGCCCCCTGACGCTCCAGGGATTCCAACAACGGACCGGGCTGGCGAGTGATGCCACCAACTTCTTCGATCGCGTGTCCGAGTTGTTGGGGAGACACCAGTTCCAGGTCAACCAACACCTGCCGCAACTCATCCAGAGTCTGAAACGACATCGGTCGACCATTAACGCTGCGAGCGCGGGCGGAACCCAGTCGCTCAAGGAGAGGTGAGGCAATTCGAGTAGACACGGCGGAAGTTCCCAGACAAACGCCGTGGGGAAGACGATGCTAGGCCCGTCCGAAAGTGGACGCAAGCCGCCACATCGTCCGTAGTCAGATTCTTCGACACACCACGAGCAGACAATCGAACATCCGAAATACCGCAGAGGCGAGCCACTGTGACCGCGGAGTGCCGCTACCGTCCGTCCTTTCGCTTCCGTAGGTGAGGAACCTGCCCGACCCAGGGCGGAATTGGCCCAGAAAACCTCACGGAAACTTCTGGCCCATGACTCGCGATGGAAGTTCCTTGGACCGATACACGCGATGCGTCGCCCTTTGATAGTCGGACTCTTTCGCGCTGAATGTGTCGACGAACGTTTGCGGATTGCGGGCCACCAGCGGAAACCAACTGCTTTGAACCTGCACCATGATTCGGTGGCCCTTTTGAAACGTGTGGCAAACGTCAGGCAGCTTGAATTTGATCGCAGCGGGTTTGCCGGGCGTGAACGGTTCGGGCTTCTCGAAACTGTTGCGGAATCGGCCGCTCATCACTTCGCCGCGGACCAGTTGCTGATAGCCCCCCATGCGCACTCCAGTCGGGTTCGGGCTGGGGTCGGGGTGATCGTTGGGATAAACGTCGATCAGTTTAATGATCCAGTCCGAGTCGCTGCCGGTCGTCGAGACGTGCAGGTCGGCGAGGATCGGCCCCGCGAGAGTGACGTCCTTTGTCAGGACGTCAGTCTCGTAAGTGAGAACATCCGGCCGTCGCGAGGCGAAGCGCTGGTCGGCGCACATGGACTCGGTCTGCATGCCGCTGCCGATCTTGTCGATGTACGGCACCGGCCGGGACGGGTCGCTGGTGAATTCGTCGAAGCCCGACTCAGCGGTGCTGGGTTCAACGACAAGTCGGCCTTGAGCGTGGAAATGAAGTGTCAACGGCCGCGTGTTCTGGGGTGGCCAAGTGGCATACTCACGCCACTGGTTGGTACCCGTTTCGAAGATCCAGGCTTTCGGCGGCTGGAATGTCCCTTTGCCCTTGAGATGGAACTCAAAAAACGGCAACTCGATCTTTTCACGGTAGAAGACGGCGGTCTTCGCACCGAATGAGACATCGCCGAGCGACGCACCGTCGGCTTGTCCGCCGTTCCAACCGCCATGAATCCAAGGCCCCATGACCAGGAAGTTGTTCACGTTGGAACTGGCGGCTTCGAGTCGCTGGTGCGTCTCCAAGGCTCCAAAGAGATTCTCCGCGTCGAACCAACCTCCGACGGTCATGACCGCCGGTTGGATGTTCTTCAAGTGCGGCCGATGATTGCGGGCTTGCCAGAACTCGTCGTAAGTGCCGTGCTTCACAAATTCGTCCCAGAACGAAACCTCCCCTTTGAAAAACTTGGCCTCGATATTCGCCAGCGGCCCCAGCCGCAGGAAGAAGTCGTAGGCGTCCGGCGTGCCGTAATCGAATTTGCTGAAGTGCGGCTCCTTCATCAGTTGCGGCCGCGGCTTGCCGATCATCGGCATGTAGTTGAATGCGTGCGCGAGAAACAGAGCCCCGTTGTGGTGCCAGTCATCCCCCATGAACCAATCGACGATGGGTGCCTGAGGCGAGGCCGCTTTGATCGCCGGATGTGCGTCGATCAACCCGGCCGCGACGTAGAAGCCGCGATACGAAGTGCCGTACAGGCCGACCTTGCCGTTGTGGTTCGGCACGTTCTTCAAGAGCCAATCGACCGTGTCGTACGCATCGCTGCTTTCGTCGATGTCTTGCGGCGTTTTCTTATTCGGGTTGTGCGGCCGCATGTTGACGAACGTCCCTTCCGACATCCAACGGCCGCGGACATCCTGGACGACGAAGATGTATCCCTCCGTCACAAAGTGCGGCAGCGGCGAGGGACCGATGAGCGTGTTGGGATACTGATCTGGTCCGTAGGGGCGCAGACCAGACTGTGTGCGGACCATGAGCAACGGATACGTCTGCGTCGTATCCTTCGGCGCGTAGACCGCCGTGAAGAGTCTGGCACCGTCCCGCATGGGGATTTGGTATTCGTGCTTGGTGTAGTGTGCTCTGATGTATTCGACGCCTTGGGCGAACAAGTCGGCCGGCAAGCCAAGCAAAACGACCGCGGCGAAGATCGCATGGGGAACACATTCCAAGCGTTGCAGCATCATGGCTGGGTCTTTCGAGTCGTGGGATAGGCTTCCAGCCTGTCGTGCTGAGAGCAAAATTCGACAGGCTGGAAGCCTATCCCACGGCGCGTCACTGCGAATCGCTCACGGGACGAATCTTCGGCTTTTCCACAACCGACCCGTCGGACCCGGGCACGACGTGCGTCAGGTCCACACTCAGGATCGACGGACACAAATACTTTTCAATGTGTTCGACGACGATTTCGGTGCCGCGCGCGTGACTGACAAACGGCGGCTCGCGCGGGTCGTACAGAGCGTCGGTCAAGTCGCGAGCCAAGACGACGTTCATGCCGACTCGCGCCATCTGACGAATTCCGAACGAACGGTTAACGATGCAGTAATTCGTATGCACGCCCATCAGGACAAGGTTCTTGATCCCTTCCTGCTGGCAGAAGTTGTAGATCTCCTGGCCGCTGTCGCTGATACCGTCAAAGCCGATGATGTCGAGACCCGCATGTTGCCGAGTGTGGAAACGCACGACTGGGCCGAGTTCGGCATCGTCACAGTCGAGTTGCGTATCAACCGGCAGCGTCGCTGGCTCGTGCTTCGGGTCGCGAACGTATCGCCGTTCGATCGGCACCGGCGACGGTGCCGGCTTGGCCCGCTCCATGCGATTACGGAAGAGAGTGCCCGCATAGACATTCATAGTCTCGCTGGGAGCATGAATGATCATGACGCCGCGGTCGCGAGCCGCCGTCAGCACTTGATTCATTCGTGGAGCCATGACGCCAACCCGCTGGGCGGCGATCTTGCAGTGATGATTGTCCCACATGTCGCAGACGATGATGGCCGTCTCGGCCACCTGCCACTCGACGCTGCGTTCAATGACCTTCAGCCCGGCGGCCGGCTCATCGCGCCGCTCGCGGAGATTCAGGCGCAGCGTGCCCGGCACCTTCGGACGATTGGGAACCTTCAGCACCGCTTCCAAATCCACCAACGTCGCCGCGTATGACTTCTTCATGGTCCCTTGGAACAATTGGTCCGGACCTTGAACGCCGATCAGAATCGCTTTCTCGACATTGAAAAACTTGCCGCTGGGGTACTGACTGGTTCCCAGTCCTTCGATCACCAACGCCGTGCCATCAACCAGGATGACCGACTTGCCTTCTTTGGTGTTCTCGATCAAGCGCACCTTCTTGGAATATCCCACCAACCCCGTAGTGGGTGGATAGCCATAGGCCGAATCAAAGCTGATTTGTTCGAGCGGCTTGCGCTCGAGTTCGGCGAGCTGCTCTTTGAGAACCGGAAGAAGATTCTCCCCGCTCTTCTCCGCGTGGAGTTTTTCAATCCGTTGTCGCAAGCCGGCAATGCTGCTCAGCCGCCGCCGCTTCTGTTCGATGAGGTATGCCGCCACTGGCTTCGATGCGACGCTCTTAATGGTCGGATCGGCCGCGGCGGCCTTGCGCGCCTCGACGGCGTCGGCTTGCAGCTTCTCTAACTCGCTGACAGGTTTTTCGTCTGCGAGTACCGGGCAGCACGATGCCAACACGATCAAACAGGTAATCAGTCGCATGATCGTTCCCCTTGTTCGTCATCTGCAGTTGTGTTGCTTTATCGATGCGACTTTCCCGCCCCCATCCAGCTCGTCTGGATGGAGCGTCCGATGGCAAGCTAAGTCGCGTCGACGTTTCGCCCTCGAAGATCCCATCCGCCTCGTGCGGATGGTGAAGCAGATCGCGGTGATGAACTGCTGGATGATCTGATTCACCATCCAGACGAGCTGGATGGGGTTTCACAGAAATAATTCTGCTTGTGCTAGCACTCCATCTCTCGGTTCCATCCAGGCGAGCTGGATGGGGACCGATTACTTCTCGCCGCACGCGGCCAGCGCCATCACGGCGTACGCGCTTCCGGCGTGACTGATGAAATGCTCGTTGTCTTTGTTGAGCGAGCGCGTGAACCAGCGCCCGCTTTCCCGTTGATGGCTCTTGAGCCACGCGACGCCGCGAGCGATGGCCGGTTCTTTGGCCGAAACTCCGGCTCGGCGGAGAACGAAGATGACGAAGCCCGTGCCGTATCCGTCACTCGTTTCGAGGTCTTGCTCTTTCCCGTCCGCGCGAGTCCACGGATAGAGCCGAGAAAACGCCCAGCCGCCGGTTGGTCGCTCGGCCGCCAGCAATTCTTTGATGCACGACTTCTGTTCGTCGGCGGTCATCAGGCTGCTGACGTAAGTGGAAGCCCAGAGGACCATCGCCTTGTGGTGCAGATCAGGCGGCGGGTTGTTCTTGAGGAATGTGCGAATCTTCGCGAGTCCCGCCTGAGCGGCCGGCGTCTTGGCGTAATCGTCCGGCGCGGCTCCGGTGCCAATGGCGGCCAACGTGACTCCATAGTGTTCGTCGGATTCCATCGGAGGCCAGCCGCAGCGTGTCGGCCATTTCCAGTCCCCCGTCTCGCGTTGCACGGTCCACATCCGATCGAGAGCCGTGCGTGTCAGCGGATGTAACTTCTTCGTCGTGGCGGAGTCGTTGAGCGACAACGCCGCGGCGATGGCCACGATCTCGGCATCGAATCGCGGCCCGACTTCCTCCCACCGCAAACTGACCAGCGATTCCGCGTACTTGCGGACTTCACGATGAGCGGGCGCGTCGGCCGAGATCGACGGCCGAGCGATCAAATACGAAATGTTCGTGTGGCAGGTGAAACACTGCCACGACTGTTGCCAGTCGAGCGACGCCGAATCGAGAAAGTGCGCCGCCTTGCCCAGCGAGAACTCCTTCGCAAACGGCTCGTCGGCCGAGTTGGGCTGCGGTGCCACCAAGTTCTCCAAGGTCACCGGCTCGGCCGCCTGAAGTGACACAACCATCCCAACGAGTACGGCGACACTTCCAAACCACGCTCTTGCGATCGTCATGGGTTTCGTTCCTCTCTCGTGTTGCTGGTAACTTTGCCGGAGACAATGGAGCAGGTCCAGTGACAGGGCGTCTTCAATCGAGAGGTGGGTCGAGTCATCGAGACCCACCAAGTCCACTTCATCCACGCGCATGATGCCAGCGGCTGTACGTTGGCCGAGTCCTCCTTTCAATCCGTGACCGGTCCCGACCAGATCTTGATCGTCGGCGACCCGCTCGCCCAAGACGACAGAGTTCATCGCCACTCGTTCAACCGGCCGAACGCCGTGAGCCGGACGCCGGCAGCCGCTATGCTGTTTTCCAACCACAATGAAAAGGCTGACGTCGATCAGACGCCAGCAAGAGTTGGTCAGAGTTTGAGAGGCATTGAATCTCATGGCGACGGATGATCAAACGACTGCGGACCTCGGATCGGCGAGGGGTGGTGCCCCAAAGCGCCGATTGAGGTGGCCGTTCTGGTTCGTTTCTCTGGCGATCGTGGCGGTGTGCGGCATCATCGTCACCGCGCGCGACGTGCATTTGGCGATGAAGCTGATCGCTCTGCTGTGCGGCGCGGTTTTGTTGGCCGCGATGTGGATGTGGTGCTCGTCGGCTGGGAGGGTCACGAAAGTGGCCGTCCTGGCTGGGCTGGCGTTGGTCGCGATCGGAGCTTGGAAGGTGCGGACTCAGGTTCGCTATCGGAACGCACCGGAGATGCGAGTGCTCGTCCGCGAGTTCTCGAACGCGGAGTATCCCGAAGACCCGGCCGATCGCAGTCCGCAACATGGCCGCTACTCTGGGCGAGAACTCACGTTGATTCAGAAGGACGAAACTCACTTTGACTTCGTGTTCGTCCCCAAGCGGCCGCATGTTGCACAAGTCGTGTTTCGCGACGTCGATGTTTCGCTGATGACTCCCAGCTTGCCGGAATGGACCAAGTTCGATCCCGGCCTGCGGCGGATCGCTTTGACCGACCGGCAGTGGAATCGGCAGCAAGTCCGGTTCGATGTCGCGTCGCCGCAGATCGAAGTCTCCGGCGGAGACGGCTTCGAGAAACAGCACCTCGTCAGTGTGGAACTCGCGAAGAACTGCCTCAACGCGGGGTTGTGGGAAGTGCTGCTGTTTGTCCAAGAGGACGGTGCCAAGAAGCTGCTCTATCAGGGTTGGTTCACGTTTCCGTTGGGTCATTATCAACGGCTCTTCGAGCGGAACACCGGTCTGAAATACGCCGACCACTGGTACTATCTGGAGCATTGGTTCGACCCGGCCGAAACCCTGATCGACCTGTCGAAGCTGCGCGAGGTCCGGTCGGAACAGGAGGCTGTCACCACGTTCAATTCCGATGAGCGAGTCTTCGCGTCGGGCGAACAGGTTCGCAAGCGGCGCACGACGATGGCCACCAACGTCGTGAACTGGCGGCATTTCTTCGACGGCCACGAGGTCTCGTTCGCGGCGTTCATTCCACCTGGTCGATACAGCGTCGGGCATCCGTGGCCGGTGAAGTTCCCGCAGATGGACCGCTTCGAGAAGTGCCTCGTCCGCGAGATCGTCTCGCCCGGCTCGTCAGAGTTGCTGTTGGAATTGGAGCTCCGATTCACCAGCAGCCGCACGCCGGGGACTCGCCGTTTCTTCATCAGCGGCGTTGATCCGAAGAAGATTCCTCGATTACCCATCGCCAACTACGACAAAGGCATCTACATGCCAATGGGCATCGGCGTCCCACCGTTCTTTCAGACGTATGCGAATCTCCAATCCAGCCCGCCGTTTCGCAGTCCGTACTTCAGCCTGCTGCTAGACGACGACGACCGTTGGATCGACCACCACTCGTTTGGCATTGATGGCCCCATTCTCCACCACGACGAACACGATCCCGGCCGACTGCATCTGTACCTGCTGTCCTACGAACGCCACAGCCTGATCGCTCATCTGATGATTGATCTGGATTCCAAGAATTAACCGCGCTCGCGCCGCGCGGCTAATTTTCGGAAGGCAGATTACTTCGACTTCAGACCGACCGTGTTCACGGCGATGACTCGGTACTGATGCGACTTACCGGCTTCAACTTTGGAGTCGGTGAAGCGCATCTCGACCAGCGGTTGCGTGGGGGTGTCGCTGTAAGAGAGGTTCTGAAAGATCGGGCGACCGAACGGGTTTTTCGCTTGGCCTTGCTCGGGGACGTTTGCGAGGAACTGCCCGTCACGCTCGATGATGAAGCTGGCGAGACCGCTTTCGAGGTCGGCTTCGGCGGACCAAGTCAGCACATTGCCTGAGACGCGCAGATTCGTTGGAACAGGCGGAGGAGTGGTGTCGGTCACTGCCGAGTCTTTGACGTACTGCGTCCAAGCGGTGGCGACAGACTCATTCGGGAGCCACACGGATTTCTCAGCAGCACCGGCGAACTTCGCTGCCGGCACGGGAGCAACGACATTCGGATCACCGGCATTGAGCGGAGCGATCCAGCCGTCTTTGCTCGACATCGGCTTCAGCAGATCGCCGCTCTTCGCCGGCAAACGCGCGGTCAGGCAAGCATCGAACCACGGCACCGCCAGATAGCGTTGGTTGCCGCAATCATGGCTCGACAAAGGATCAATCGACACGCCGATGAGTCCTCCTTTGGCTCGCACCGCGAGAAAGAAGGCTTCGTTGCCCGGCCACACTCCGGAAAACCGTCCTTCTTTATCTGTGACCCCTTCCTTCGTGCCGAGATTGACCATGACCGGCACTTGGCAGGCCGCATCTGAAATGGTGTAGGGCGAGGGTTTGCCTTCAGCGGCGGCGATTGGCGGAACTCCCGAACGGAGCCAGGCGGCGGCCACTCGATCCGGGTGCAGCAACGTCATGCCGCCGGCCCAATGTCCGCCGCCGCTGTGTCCCCATAAGGCCCACGGCACGGTGGCCAATTCCGGATGACTCGACTTCGCGGCCAGCTCGGTCAGTGACTTCTGGAATGCTACGTCCGAGCCGTTGCGAGGATCACACCACAACTGGCAGTTGGCTTTCTCCGGCTGCTCATACACCGGACTCAGCAATGCGCAGCCGTGCTTCTTGGCCAATGCCTGCCAATGCAAATCGAACGTGCCGGTCTGCCCCGACTTGCACGAGCCTTCGCCGCAGCCGTGCTGATGCACGATCAACCCGCGCAGCGTTTTGACTTCCGGCGGAATCCAAACGGTGTAGCTCACTGGATAGACCAACTCGCCCGCCTGCGTCGAGCCTTCATAGCGCACCCGATAGTACGGCGGATCGGCAGCCAGAGGATTCACATACGGCGGCTCTTGAGCAGAGACTGAGCCAGCCAGGACGACCGCAAAAAGAATGACGCAGAGCAGTGCAAACTGACGCATGGGACTCACCAAAGTTTGAGGATTGAGTGTTGGCCGGCAACCTATTGGAGCCGGTGTTCATACAGCGTTTCGTAACTGTCGAGGCAACGGCGATAAAGATCGGTCAGCGAGTCCGGGACTTGGTCGGGCTTGGGCTTGTACGGACGGAAGGCGGTTGTGCTTTCGACCTCTTTATACCAATGCTTGGCCCAAACACCGTCGGTGGGGCGCAGGCCGGGAGCCCAGGAGAGCATCGACTCTTGGAAGTCGATCTGGAGTGCTTCACACAGCAGGCCCAGTTGCTGTCGCGGATTGTTGAGCATCTCGACCGAGTCGATCACCAGCGGAGTGACACCCGTGTGCCGGCGGACCCACTGAAACATTTCGAGTTGTTGAGGGAACCCGGTGTCCTCGTCGGCGGGGTTGGGCACGATCTTGATGTAGGACGTCAGCACGTCGCGCGGATGTCGAATCAGAAAGCAGTTCGTCACGCAGGCCAGCCAGCCACGGTCAATACTCGGCAGCAAGTGGTGAGTCATTTGCTTTTGATAAAAGATGCGGCGGCCATCGGGAATTGGTCCGGTGAGCCAACCGACAACCTTTTGCCAGTCAGTTTCGCCGGCGGCGATCACTTCGTCTTTGCCCGGATGATCCTTCTGGGTGGCGTGCAAGTAGTGCGCGTAGAAAGGCTCGTCGCAGACGACCGTGTCATTGCGATTGCCCCAGGACCGCATCATCGCGGTGGAGATATTGCGCGGGCCGGACCACATGGCAAGACGGAGGGGCGTGGAGGAATTCGACATCGAGGTTGCTCAAGTTTGGTAGTCAGAACTGGCGAATGATCAGAAGAGAAAATCATGGGGCAGAGACCCTCCAAAGTGAAGGCACGCGCCACTGCGTCGCGACAAAACTGAGCTGGGCTTCGTCCTCAATCGAAGGTGTTCCCATCCGTGCTCCGGCCCTGCCATCCGTGCGGAAACATTCAGAAGTGGAATGCCGCACGGATGGCGGGGCCGGAGCACGGATGTCGGACGGGGCGATGACAAAGGGGCAAGATCTTCTCTCCGTGCGAAGACTTCAATTGACTCCGAAAGCGCGCTCACACACGAGGACCGTCGCCTTGCCGGCAACGCGAGCGAAGATCAACACACCGGGGCGGTTCCCCTCCAGATTCAATTTGCGGCGCACACGCTCGACCTCGATGGGTAAATGACGGCACTTGATTTCGACGGAGGCGAATTCCCAGCGGCGGCAGGCGGCGCGGACCTCGCGGTCGTTGTTCGGGAGGATCTCCAGCACGCGAAACGTCTGCGCCCACGGCGAGCGGAGCGGCTGATCGCCGGCCAGGTACTCCTCGGCATCGTCGAGTCGAGTAAGTTGCAGGCGTTCCGCAACCACATCCAGCAAACCGGCGCGAACGATGGCCGGATCGGGGTCGTAGACGAAACTTCGTGGCGGCGTGATGTCGGCTCGCGCGGACATGGGATCGGCGGCGATCGTCTCGCCCGATGGCAGCGCGGTGGCTCGGAACGGTTGATCGCCCGCGAGGTCGCCGAACCAGATCGTCGCTTCTTTGCACTCGCCGTGCAGGCTGACCAATTCAATTTCGACATTCGAGAACTTGCCACCGAAATTGCTCGCGGGGCTGAGCTTGATGGCACCGCCGCGAAACTCCGACATCAAAACCCGCAGCACGTCGAGGTTTGGCGAGCAGTCCTCAACTCGCCGCATGCGTTGCTGCCCGCCGGGGCGTTGATCCGGATCGATGTGCAACAGCCCTTCGCGGTGCATGGCCTGCGAGACGTCGGCGACGACGGTGTGAACACGCTCGCCGACACCGTAGACCGCTGCGTTCCATTCGGTTCGCAGGCACATGGCGGGATCGAGATCGACGCTGTGAACTTCACTACGCTCGGCCAACGCGAGCGAATCGCCGCCGATGCCGCAGCAATAATCCCAAACCGGTCCCTCAAATCGCTTCGCCTTGTGTCGTGCGACCAGCTCCGCCGTGGTCTGCTCGAGACCGGTCGGTGTGAACCACATCTGATCGGCTCGCGAAAACTTCTTTGAGGCGACGGCCTTTTGACGGAGGTCTCGCAGAATCAACGCGGCGCGCACCATTTCGTCGGGGAACTCGTTTCGCAGCCGCTGCTGCAAATGGAATTCGGTCTCGCCCGACTTCGCTTGGGCAATGGTCTCGAACAACATGGGCGACGCGCGGAGTGCTTGCAGCAGTGACGATTCATCTGGAAATTGGAGCGGCTCGGTCATGGGCCGCGAAGCCTATTCCCGCTTGGCCAGAATCGCCATCAGGTCGCTACGAGCATCGGTCCACAGCACCTTGCGGCCGTCGTCTTTGATCTGCCGCGTCGTCAATTCATCGCGGCCGAGCAGCGTGGAGTCAGTCGTCATCAACACCCAGTTGTTATGAGCGGCTCCCACTTTGTCCGCGCGTTTGCTGACCGTCAAAGTGTGCAGTCCGAGTCGTTCCGCTTGAGCCTGCAACACCGGTCGCAGATCGAGATGCCGGTTCGACACATGCGCCGCGATCACTCCCTGCGGTTGGAGGTGCCGGCGATAAACGTCGAACGCTTCGGACGTCAGCAGATGCACCGGCACGCCGTCGCCGGAAAACGCATCGAGCACCAGCACATCGAAATCCTGCGTCGGCTCCTGTTCGAGTTGCAGTCGCGCGTCCCCCAATACGACATCCACTTGCGCCGGACAGTCCTCCAAAAACGAAAAATGTTTCTTCGCCAGCCGCAGCACTTCCGGATTGATTTCGTAAAAGCGGAATTGGTCACCCGGCTGGCCGTAGACGGCGATCGTTCCCGCACCGAGTCCCACCAGGCCAACCTTGATCGGATAGTCGGGACGGCATTGCTTCAGGATCAGGCCCACGCCGGAGTCTTCGCTGTAATACGTCGTGCCGAGCCGCCGTCTCGCGGGGTCGGTCGATTGGCTGCCGTGCAACACACCGCCATGCAGCATCGCCACGTTGTCGGAATATCTCTCGATTCTCAGCACGCCAAAAAAATTCCGTGCGGCGTTAACGCGGTGCTCGGTCATCTTTCGCAGGTGCATGACCAAGCCGATCGACAACATGGCCATCGCCGACACCAACATCGTCCAAGCCCACGGACTGCGGCCACGATGCAATCGCGAGCCGGCATCGCGAAAGAAAACGACCAAAGGCAAAACGCAGGAAACCAGAATCGTCAGATGCCACTCGAAGTAACCGGTAAACAGCCGCGGCGCGACCAGCCCGACGAACATTCCGCCCAGCGCTCCGCCGGCCGACAGGCACAAATAGAACGACGTCAGATAGCGCGGATGTGGCTTCATCCGCACCAGCTCGCCATGACAGACCATGCAGCCGCAGAACAGCATTGTGAAGTTCGCCGCCAACTGTTGCCGCATCGGAGCTTGCCCCCCGGATTGCATCAACCACACGCTGGCCACGGCCGAGACGATCAGCCCGCTGTACCACAACGTCCGCTGATACCAACGGCTGCTGTCGAACGTCAGGATGAACGACAACAGATACAACGCCAACGGCACGACCCACAGGAACGGGATCACCGCGACCTCCTGGCAAATCTGATTCGTGGCCGCGATCAACAGCACGCAGGCCGTCATCGGCAACGCGATCCACAGCAACCAGTCGGCGCGAGCAGGTGTGACTGGTTCCGCGTCTTGTTCCGAGCGCAACTCGTCGGTCACGACTGCCGCCGTCTTCGACAGCGCATTGGCGATCGCGCACACCGCACAGCAAACCGCGAACGCGATGAAGCCCCACGACCAGAGTTGCCCTTGCCGAGCGATATCAAACGCTGGCTCGAACGCGAACGGATACGAAAGCAGCGCGATCAGCGAGCCGCCGTTCGACAACGCATACAGCCGATACGGCGAGACTCCCGGCCTCGTCCGCGAGAACCACGCTTGCAGGAGCGGACCAGTCGCCGACAGCAGGAAGTACGGCAACCCAACACACACCGCCAACAGCATCAAGATGCGCGACGTCGGATCATCCGTCGGCCCCGGCTTCCAACTCGCCGCGGGTGTCATCGGTCCCAGCGAGGCCGCAATCGCCAATAACAGAACGTGCAGCGCCGCTTGTCCCCTCTTCGACAGATAACGTGTCACGAGATGCGCGTAGACGTATCCGCAGAACAACGTCACTTGAAAGAACAACATGCAGACGGTCCACACCGCCGGACTGCCGCCGAACCACGGCAGGATCGCCTTGCTCAGCAACGGCTGCACTTGGAACAGCAGAAAGGCACTCAAGAAAGTCGTCAGAGCGAACATGATACAGCAGTCTGCTACGCAGTCGTTCTTGGTGCCGAAAGTCGTGCGGGGCGGTCGGTGCAAAGCTGATGCTCGACAGAGGCGGTGCCGACTTTTCGGATTGTGCCTGCCGGTCGGTTGCGGCGCGGCTCACCAGTGACCAACCTGCTGGAGACTCCCTCCAAGGAATTGCGCATGCCAAACGAAACAACATCGCCTCTGCCCGTGGACTCCTGGCCGCTCGGCCCGTTTCTGGAAGGCTTGCGAGCCGAACCAGTCTCCTCCGAGAAAGGCCGCGCCACATGGCGGCTGACCGTTGCCGAGCAGCATCTGCGGACGCACGGCATCCTGCATGGCGGAGTCGTTGCCACGCTGCTCGACACCGCGATGGGCCGTGCCGTCTCGACGCTTTGCCGCGACGATCAAGGCTGCGTGACCGTGCAACTCAACGTCAATTTCATCCGCCCCTCTTGGAGCGGCGAGACATTGGCGATCACTGGAGAGGTCCAACATTCCGGCCGGCAAACCGCGGTCGCTCGTGGCGAGATTCGCACGGCGGCGGGGGTGCTCGTCGCGACCGGCAGCGGCACGTTCATGTTTGTTGCTCGACCGGCTCAAGGGCAGCCCTTGTTTGTGCAACAACCGGACGACACGTCGCCGCCGACTCAGGGCGTCATCACCGGAACCGGCAAGAAGTAGAGGCCGATGGCCAGGATCAGATACACCGCGACCAGCATCACCCCTTCCATCCAGTGTGATTCGCCGTCATGCGTCAGGTTGCGCACCACCAGAATCGCAATCGCCAAGCCAATCACCTCGAATTCCGTGAACACCAAATCCATGCGCTGGCCGGTCGCGAAACCGACAAAGACCAATAGCGGTGCCACCAGCAAGGCGATCTGAGTGCTCGAACCGACCGTGATGCTCAAAGCTAAATCCATTTTGTCCTTGCGGGCGAAGCGCACGGAGTTGATCAGTTGAGCCAGATTGCCGACGGTGGCCAGCAAAATCACGCCTGCGAAAACGTCGGACAACCCCATCTGCTTCGCGGTCGCCTCCACCGAACCGGTCAGCACTTCGCTGACCACGGCAATGACCACTGTCACTCCCACCAACACCGCAGTCGCGACGCGGACGCTCCAGAGTGATTCGGTGTGCTCCGTCTCGTCCGGCGTCCGCTCGCCCAGCAGGTGCTTGTGTGTCTTGAGCGAGAACAGCAGGCTCAATCCATAGACCAGAAACAAGATCACGGCGATCTCGACGCTGATCTCGCGCGTGGGGGCGGTCGCCGAGTGAAAGAACAACGCCGGCACCATCAGTGCCGAGACCGCGAGAAACAGCAGACCAGAACTCAGCGAAGCCGCTTCCCGATTGAAGTACTGCACGCTGCGGCCGGTTCCGCCGACGATCATCGCCACGCCCAACACAAACAGCAGATTCCCCAAGATCGACCCGACGATCGACGCCTTCACGATCTCGTCCAGCCCCTTATACAGCGCGGAGATGGCGATGATCATTTCCGGTGCGTTGCCCAGCGACGCGCTGAGCAGCCCGCCCAGATTCGGTCCCAGCACATGCGCGAGACTCTCCGTCGCCCGCTCCATCAAGCTCGCCAGCGGCACGATCGACAAGGCCGACGTGAGGAACACCAACCAGGGCGCTGCTTCAAACCAGTCCAGCACCAAGGACACGGGAACCATCACCAACAGCCAGTAAATCCGCATCCGCTCGTCTCCGGCA
Organism: Planctomyces sp. SH-PL62; assembly: GCA_945893045.1. GTDB lineage: Bacteria > Planctomycetota > Planctomycetia > Planctomycetales > Planctomycetaceae > SXKJ01. The sequence continues at coordinate 63,138 of CAMDEA010000011.1, read as the reverse complement.
GGTTCAAGAACACTTTCTTCACTCGCGGCCAAACCTTAGTGCCGCTCTTCAGCGATGGAAAGGAGCCTTCCAAGCACGACGCGGCGCACCATCCAGTGTCGATCGCCGCACCAAGTTGAGCTCTCTCACCGTTGCTGATTCGCGAGCTTCAGCAACTGCTGACCGAACTCGCGGGCGCTCCACATCGAGCGGCCGACATTCCAGCTTCGATCGGAGATGTTTGGGTCGATGTCGGCGAAGAGGAAATCTTCGACATGGCGACGGCTGCGGACGACGATCTCGCCGTGCGGGTCGATGATGTAGCTGTCGCCGTAGCCGACTCCGTCGTTCTTGGTGATGCACTCTTCCTTGCCGAGCGACACGTTGTTGCCGCGCACGAAGTACACACCGTTCTCGACCGCGCGAGCGGTGTGGTCGGCTCGCACTTTCATGAAGTGGCTGATTAAGCCCTCTTTGCCGATGTAGTTGAAGTGCGGAGCGAACACGACCTTCGCCCCCTGCAACGCCAGCAAACGAGTCGGCTCGATGTAGCCACCGTCCGAACAGATCACGATGCCGAACGTCACGCCGTTGTGCTGGAACACCGGGAACTCGCGGCCTTGCTTATGAAATCGCTGGTACGCGCTGCATTTGCTGTAGGTGCCCAGCAAATGCCCTTTGTGAGCGACCAGCGCCGTGTTGTAGAGATCCGGTCCGCGCAGTTCGTTGAAGCCGACGATGAGCAGCGGCTCAAAGCGGCTCGTCGCATCCAGCACCTTCATTAGCTTGGCCGAGTCGATGGTGAACGCATCCCGCCGAGCCAACTCTTCGGTGTCTGGGTATCCGGTCAAGAAGCACTCCGGAAAGCTGACGATCTCGACCCGTTCCCGTTCAGCGCGCTCCAGGCCGGCGACCACCTTGGCGAGGTTGCCCTCGAAATCTCCCAACTGCGAGTCGACTTGAGAGTGACCGATGCGCATGACGAATCTCCGAGGAACCGATCAGGGGTCAGGTCCTGCGCTACTGCGGTTCTTCTTCCTTCGCGACCGACAGCAGGAATTCCTCGAAGCCGATTTCGTAGCCGAGATCCTGCACCATGACGTAAGTGCCGTTGTGCGCGTTGCCGTGGGCTTTGACCATCAGCTTCTTGGCTTGAGCGTTGCGCGCGATGAACAAGCGGTTGTGGAGGTCGGCTTCGGTGGGATATTCGACGTCGTCAATGAAGATGCGGTTCTGTTCGTCGATGCGGACGGTGACGCACTCGCTGTCTTGATCGAAATCGGCGGCTCGTTTGGCGGCGGCCGGCGCGCCATCTTGTTTCGGCGGCGGCATGCCGATGCACGAGAGGACTCCGGAGACCGTCGTGATCATGAAGAAGACCAGCAGGAAGAAGACGATATCGACCATCGCCGTCATATCGACCAGATCGGCATACTTTTCATCGTCATTGGGTGGCAGAGCAAATCCGCTCCCTCCGCCTCCTCCGTCGTCTTCGTCATCGACTTCCTCGAACTCTGCGGCCTCTTCGGCGGACTCGTCCTCGGCTCGCACGGCGAATTTCGTGCGGCACTTCGGACACGTTGAGTTCTTGCCGATGCGGTCGTCGCCGGCGAGCAACTGCTCTCCGCATTCCGGACATTGGACTCGCACCGGCATGAGAAAACTCCGTCACATCGTTCCGCCGCGAGCAAAGTAGCCGAGTCACTCCGTGACTCGAATCGAGTCACGGAGTGACTCGGCTACTTTGCGGCGACGCCGCATTATTTCTTGTCCTTTTCCAGAACCGCCAATCGAATCTTGAAGCCCTCTGCGGCGGCCGCCGCGCCGGCGATGAACGAGATGTCTTTCATCGCGATTTCCTTCTCGGCCCTCAGCAGCAGAGTGTCTTTGCGCTCTTTCGAGCCGGCTTTCACGGCGGCTTCGACTTGTTTGAGAATCTCGGCGCGATCGGTCAGCGGTTGGACGTCGCTGTCTTCGCCGATCTTCACTTCCATGCCACCTTGGTCCGTGTTCTTGACGACCACAATCACGGACAAATCGGGATCACCGGGGACGACGTGCTTCGCGGCGGGCAGGTTCACTTCGTTCTGCATCGCCATGACCCACGCGACGAGAAAATAGATATTCATCAGCGAGACGAGATCGACCATCGCGGTGACGTCGAATTCCGGGTCTTCGACCGCTTTGCGCTTGGGGCCGAAACCCGTGCCGAATTTGGAATCCGATTCACCGTGCATTTGCGGCGACCTTATTCTTGGACGGACGGAGGCTGCTCAGAACATGCGTCATGCCGGAACTGACTCCTTCCAGCAATTCGCGCGTTTTGATGTTGAGGTTGTTCAGGAGGTAGCTGAAGGGGATGGCGGTGGCCAAGCCCAACGCCGTGCAAATCAGCGCGATGCTGATGTCGAGCGCGATCATGTGCGGCGCGACCTTCTCGCCAGTACCGATGCGACCGAACGCCGCAATCATGCTCAACACCGTGCCGAACAGTCCCAGCAACGGGCCAGTCTTGATCGTCGTCGCTACCCAGCCCAACTTTTGTTCGAGCGGCCCCATCAGGTCGCGCTGGATCAATTCGCCGACTTGTTCTCGCAAGGCGTCATGACCAATGCGGCGGTTGGCGATCACAGTCAGTATCAGTCGCGGCAAGGCCCGCAAAGATTTGGCCTCGCAGATTTCCGTCGCTTCATCGAACGCGCCGGCCTTCAACTTCGGCAGCAGCTCGTTGAGGAACTCTTCCTGATCTTGATGGCTGCGGAACCGCAACTGCTTCGTCCGTCGCCACGACACGATCACACAGTACAGTCCCCAGAAGAAATTGAATCCCAAGAACGCGAAGCAGGCGTGGCCCAACTGCTGCGCGAGATCATTCATCTGCATGCCGCTGGCCGCCAGCGTGCTGAAGTCGCTATGGCTGAAATTCTGGAAGAGAGCGTTGATGTTCATGGAGCGAATTCCTCCGAGCGATGTGAAAAACTGTCTCGCGAACGTGAGCACGGCTTCGCGTCAGTTGGCAAAGGCGTATCCGCCACGGCGTACGGAATCAAGGGGCGAGTGAAGAAAGTTGTCGGTTGCGAGGCTCCAACAGGGTTTCGCTTCGGAAATTTGTGGGATAGATTCCTGCCGCCTCTCTTGCCAGCCTGTTGAAAAATGTAACCCGAAGCGTCAGCGAGGGAGTTCGATTGGAAAGTTCTCGACGTTTCCGACCCTCGCTGACGCTTCGGGTTACATAGTTCTCCATTTTTCAACAGGCACTTGCGCCGTTGGCTGGCCAGCCTCACTTTTGAGAACTCACCCAATGCCGATTCGTTTTCTGTGTCAGAAGTGCCGCAAGCGCAACAGCATCTCCAGCCGCATGGCGGGGAAGACCGTGCGCTGCCCGCGATGTGGTCAGGAAACGCTGGTCACCGCGGAAGATGATGTCGCCGCCGCGGAAGCCTCGGCCGATCTTGGATCAGCCAGCGCCGTGCCGCCGGTTCGGAACCCGCCCCAGAATACGTTCGTCAGGGCCGCATTCGACGCCTTCCGCACCGCTGAGGAACAGGAAGAGCCACCTCAAGAGCAACTCGTCGACGACGAAGATGCCGATCCTTCGGCGAATGTTCGGGTGGGGAGCGTGTTTTCAATTCCCAAGTCTCACGTCCCGGTGCAGGCTCCCGCGAAGCTCGAAATTCACGATGCCAATGGCAATGTCATTGTGCGAGACCTCACCAAGACGCAGCCCACTTTGTTCGGCCGGCACATGACCAACGACGTCATCATCGACGAAGACGGCGTCGCGTCGCTGCATGGCCGCATCAGTTGGGACGGCTCGGCGTTTGAACTCACCGCCGCGGGGAAAGACGGAATCGAAGTCAACGGCACGCTGGTGAAACAACGGACTCTCGAAGATGACGACACGATCCGCGTCGGCAGTTTCGACATCGTGTTTTTGATTGAGGAACCCGCGGCACCGCAGAAGAAATCGGGCACGGGTTCCGGTTTGGCTCTGAAATCGGACAAGCCGTCCGATCCGCCGCTCGACATGGACGATCTGCACGACGAGCTGGATCAAATCGAACGCCGTCGCCAATCCAGCACGAAAGGATCGGGGCAGCCGTCGGAACCACCAGCTCTCAAGGCCGGTGAAGTGCCGCCGCGCGATTCGGACCTCGAATTCGAAGGCTCGCCGCCGACTTCCGAACTCACGATGGCCGAGCTCATCGACGAGGCGACCGCGGACGAATTCCCGGAGGCCGCCGGAGAAGACTACGATTCCGCGGACGACCTGCCGGCCAGCCAGGACGCTGTCACCGAGGAAGATGGCCCGGTCACTTCGCTGCGGACGATGTTCTCCAAGAACGAACGTCTGAAAGAGCAAACGGTGATGCGTTCGCCGCTGGTGCTGGCACTGGCTGGCGGCAGCGGTTTGATGGCGATCGTGGCCTTGGTCTTCTGGTTCTTGAATGTGCGTGAACAAGTTCAACGCCAATTCTCCGACGCCGAAAAAGAGATCAAGCAGGCGCAATTCGCCGCCGGCATCACCAAATTTGAAGAGTTCATCAAGGCACACCCGGATCACGATTTGTCGAACGGCTCCAAAGGCGCGAGGGTGCTCTTGGGGAAGGCCCGCATCGAGAAGGAACTCATCGGCTCCCCCGCGTTCGCCAATGGACTCAAGGCTCTGCAGGACTTCGTCGCTGAGCATCGCGAGCAGAAATACTTTCCGGACTTGAACGACGACCTGGTGGTCTTCTCCAAAAAGATCGCACTGGAAGCGCCGAAGGCCGCGGCGGTCAACAAACAACGCGACCTGTTGAAGATCTCGGCCGAGGCCGAGCAAATGATGGAGCGGTACAGCCCTCCCGACGCGCCCCCCACCGAAGCCAAGAAGGAAATCGCAAAGGCCCGTGAGGAAGCCGAATCCGCGATCCTCAAAGCCAGCGTGCTGGACGAAGCACTCGCCTCCATCAACGACTCGCTGAAAAAAGAATTGCCGTTGGGAGCGGTTGCCACGCGACAGAAGTTGGTCGTGCGGTATTCCGATCTGAAGTCGGACCGCCGGCTCGACACCGCGCTGCGACGAGCGTTGGAGTTGGCCAAGAAGCAGGCGGTCCGCGAGGAATTTCAGCGCGACGCGCTGACAGACGATCCCGCCAAGTTGCTGCCGAAACCGCTGACGTTGGCCGTGCGCACGCGATCGCTCAGCGACGAACAATCGGCCAATCGTGTCGTCTTCGCGCTGGGCCAGGACAGTTGCTTCACGGCGGACAGCATCACCGGCGAACCGCTGTGGCGGCGCACGGTCGGAATCGGCACTCCCTTTTTTGCCGTCCCGGTCGAAACGTCGCGCTCCGGCGTGTTGGTCTTCGACACGACTCAGAATCAATTGATGCTGCTCGATCGCCGCACGGGAGAACTGGCCTGGCGGCAAGTCCTCGAACCGGCGGCCGGTCCGCCGCTGGTTGTGGAAGGACAAATCTACTTGCCGACCGTGGAAGGTTCTTTGTATCGCATCGATGCCGATTCCGGCCGCATCACGTCGCGGCTCAAATTCCCGCAACGGCTCTTCGCTCCCCCGCTGGCGATGGCCGACGGAAAACATATCCTGGTGATCGGCGATTCGGAATTCGCCTACACGCTGGGACTCGATCCGCTGGAGTGCCAACTGGCGACGCAGATTGGCCATCAAGCCGGCATGATCGAAGCAGCGCCGCTGATGATGGGACAGCATGTGCTGATTGCCGAGAACGACCAAGCCACGACGTCCCGCTTGCGAGTCATCAATGCCTCGAAGGCGGAACAGCGATTGACCGATGTCGCGGAAAGTCGCGTCGAAGGTCACATTCGCGACGACATGATCCTGCGCGGCAACCGCTTATATGTGGTCTCGGCCGGGCCGCGGCTGAGCGTGTTCAACGTCTCCGACGACCAAAATCAACGCACGCTGGCACCGGTCGCGACGCTGCAAATCCCCACCAGTCACTCCGGTGCCGCGCACCTGGCCGCTGGAGCCGACGACCAGATTTGGTTGGCAGTCGGGGCGCTGCGCAAGGTGCAGCTCAAGACCGATGTGTTGCAGTTAGATTCGCAAGACAAGATCGCGGTCGGGCAGAGCACGCAGCCGATGCAAGCGATCGGCCGCAATCTGTATGTCGGCCGGCAGCTTCCCGTCGGGCAGGCGGTACATCTCACGCAGGCGGACGGCGAGTCGATGCAGAGCAACTGGAAGACCGTCTTCGGCGCAAGCATCCTCGCCGCGAGTCTCGGCGCGGATGGACAACTCGTGTGCGCGACCGAAGGCGGAGACACGTTCTTGCTCAGTGCCAACGAGATTACCACTGGCGGATTCCGCTCACGCAGCGAGCAACAACTCAAACTCCCCGACAACATGCTGGAACCCTTGCAAGCCGCATCGCTGGCCGAGGGCCGCACCGCTGTCTGGACGAACGGCCCGGATGGGAAGCTGTGGGTGGTCGGCCCCAGCGCGCTGCCGCAATTCGAAGTCCCGTTGGCTCAGGCGCTCGACTGCCCGCCGCTGCGATTCGCGGGGGGCGTGCTGCTGCCACTGCCCGGCCGTTTGAAGTTGGCCCGTACCGGAACTCCGGTGTGCGATGATTTCCTCGCGCCGGTCAACACCAACAACGAGGGTCCAGTTCGCAAATGGAAGCACCTCATCGCCGTCGATGACGACACTCTGATCGTGATCGACAGCGTCGGCAAGATGTCGAAGCTGCAATACCGCACCGGCGAAAAGACCTTCTTCCAAGGTGTCTCGTTGTTCGACTCGCCGCAGCCGATTGATGTTGCGCCGACGCTGCACAAAGGCCGGCTCATCACGGCTGACGCGGCCGGCACGATGCGCGTGCTCGACGTGACCGCGGGGGAAACTCGCGAAGTCCCCTTGGGCGGCCCAGCGTCGAAACCGCTGTGGATCGCCGAACCGTTGTTACTGGCGGAAGTCGCGCGACAGAAGCTGATCGCCTTCGACGCCGCGAAGCCCCAGCAGCCGTTGTGGACCCTGAACCTCGCAGGAGTCGGCTTGGTCGGCAGTCCGTTGCTGATCGGCAACACCCTGATCGCCGTGCAGCAGTCGGGCGATGTGCTCCGCATCGACTCCAAGACCGGCCAGGTGGAAAAGAAACTTCCTCTCGGCCAGATCGCCACACACGGCCCGCTCCGTCTGGGCAATCTGCTGGTCGTCCTCACCGCCGACGGCAGCCTGCAACACGTCGAATCGTTCGTGCCCGAATTGGCCGCCTCCGTGAAGCCGGAACCGGCGAAACCGGCCGCCGCTGAAAAGCCGGCTGAAGTGAAGCCGGCCAAAGAGGACAAGAAGGAAGACTCTGCCGACAAACCGAAAGCGGAATGAGTGTCATGACCGAACCGCTGCCACCTCCGCCGTATGCCGTGTCCGATTTGGTCACGACGGCGATCCCCGATGACGAGCGGTTGTGGGTGCCGCAGGCTCCGAACATTTGGTTTCGTCCGCTGTTCTTCAACACGGTGCAAGGCGAGTGGGTGAACCTGCTGCGTGTACGACGATCGGGAGTGCTCAGCCGGCACCGGCATCCGGCACCGGTGCATGGCTACGTCATCAAAGGGACGTGGCGGTATCTCGAACACAACTGGATTGCCAAGGCGGGCGACTATGTCTTTGAGCCTCCCGGCGAAGTCCACACGCTGACGGTCGATTCCGACGACGAGATGATCACGCTGTTTCACGTCTGTGGAGCGCTGATCTACTTCGACGACCAGCACCAAGCCTGCGGTTACGACGACGTCCACACGAAGATCGACTTATGCTGCCGGCACTTCGAGACCGTGGGACTCGGTGCGGACTATGTCCGGCGGTTCATCCGGTAACCAGTGGCGTCCGGCGTCTTCGTGGCTGAGTTACAGGCGAAAGACAATCGCCAGTGAGACTTCGCTGTCAAAGAAGCGGTTTGGATCGCTCCGAAGCGGAGCCACAAAGGCCGCCCGGACCATCGTCGAGCGGCCGATGTTGGCCTGCACGCCGGTGGTCAGATTGATGGCGTCAAATCGGCCGGAGCCGTCGCCGAAATGAACAAAGTTCAGATCGACTTTGTCAGCTCGATTCAAAGCCGTCGTGTAGTGCAGTTCGAACAGTCCAGCCAATCCGGTGAGGAATTCCGCCTCATCATCGCGGAACAACCAATAACCGAAAGAGGCGTCGACATACATCAGCGTCTGATCTCGGACGGACGCCGTTCTGCGATTGGTGAGGAACTTGGAATTGACCGTGTTCGCGTTGGTGGGAGTGTCGACTTGCAAAAAGCCGTTGAAGAAAAAGTCATCGTTCGGGGCGGCCTGATACGCGATGAACGGGATCAAGTGCGTGGCATTATTTTTCAGCGTAAAGAAGGAATCACCGAAATCATCGTTTTGGTGAACCGTCAGGTCGCTTCCCGTGGGCGTGTTGACGGCCAGGCCGAGCGAAAGACCTTGAGAATCATCAGAGAAGAGCAAGGCTTTGAAGGTGACGATCAGATCGCCAGCCGCATGGGTTTGAAAGCTCTGGCCAGTTGCTCCCGAGGAGAGTCCCACGGGATTGTTCAACGGCATTCGCAACTCGATCGAGGTGTTCCCTTCGAGAAAAGTCTTTTCGACGCCCAACGTATAGACATCAACGTTGGCGTCGGCGTTTTCTAATTGCAGCGCGTTCTCGAAATGGTGATACAGTCCAAAGACGCGGTCGGTCGGCAGCGCTCGGGATTGCTCATTCTTGAAGACTCGCGCACCTCCGGTTCTCGGTAATCGAATCGCTCCGGGTGCAGACGTTGAAGAGAAGTCGCCGTTGTCCGTGACCGTCGTAAACGTAATTCCGGACAAAGAACCAAACGAGTCTCCGAACATATCCGGCGCGCGTGACAGCCGCGCCAAGGACCGCTGATTTCCTGGTTGGTTCGCGAACGGGTTGAATTGCGGTGGAGGCGGAGCCGGCATCGGGGGAGCTGCGGGGCGAGGAGCGGGCGCCGGCGCTGGCTTTGCGGGCGTCGTAGGCTTTGCCGATGGCGGTGTCTTGTCCTGAAGGACGAGTTCGGCGTCAGTTCCAGGTTCCGCGTCGGCGAATTCAAACTTGCCGGCCGAAAGATCCGCCGGCGACTGCCAAGCAAAGACGCTGGCCGGAACCAACAATGCTCCAACGGTCAACAAACAGAGTGTCAGCTTGAAAACCAACGGAGAGTTCCTTGGAAAACTCTGCGACCAGTCCGAATGCCTGAGCGAGAAACGCACGTCCTGGCTGTATCGGCAGCGTTCTCGGTCCATGTTGCACGAAATGGTTGAAGTAGTTTTCCCGAAGACAAACGACTTTCAAAAGATGACGATGACAACGATCCGAGAGACTGGGTCAGCGGATCGCCGCGACAGACGATCAACGGAATCGGGCGGCGTTGATTCGTTCGCAGCCGCCAAACTCGTCTGCGTCGGATCGACTACGGACGGCGAATTGGTTATCAGTCTTGGCGGCAACGTTTCCAACCCTTGACCGACCCCGCGAAATGTCAGTCCGCCACCCGCTCGTGATCGAGCCGAAATGAGACTCAAGTTGGATCAGTTTCGGTTTGAACTCTTGAAATCGGACACTTCGACCGCCGCTCGCCGCGGTCGCTGGTCGACGCCGCATGGAGTGGTGGATACGCCGGCGTTCATGCCGGTGGGAACGCAGGCCAGTGTCAAAGGTTTGACGCCGGAGCAGCTTCGCCGAGTCGGCGTGCAGAAAGTGTTGGCGAACACATACCACTTGGCGTTGCGCCCGGGGCCGGAGGTTGTCGCCGAATTGGGCGGGCTGCACGGGTTCATGGGTTGGGATGGCCCGATCCTGACCGACAGCGGCGGGTTTCAAGTCTTCTCGCTGACGTCGTTGCGAAAGCTCGATGACGAGAAGGTCGTCTTCAAATCGCATCTCGATGGCAGATTGCTGGAACTCTCCCCCGAACGAGCGATGCAGATTCAAGAGTTGCTCGGCGCAGACTGCATCATGTGTCTCGACGAATGCCCGCCGGCCGATGCTCCGCGCGAGAAGCTCATCGACGCCGTGGACCGCACGACGCGCTGGGCGGCGCGGTGCCGAGAAGCTCATCAACGCGACGATCAGGCGCTATTCGGCATCGTGCAGGGTGCGACCGATCGCGAGCAGCGAGAACGCTCGGCGGCGGGACTGCTGCCGCTCGACTTTCCCGGTTATGCGATCGGCGGTCTGAGCGTTGGCGAAGCTCCGGCCGAGATGTATGCGACGCTCGACTTCACCGCTCCGCTGCTGCCGGTCGATAAACCGCGCTATCTCATGGGGGTCGGAACACCGGCCGACTTGTTGGAGGCGGTCTGCCGCGGCATCGACTTGTTCGACTGCGTGATGCCGACCCGCAATGGCCGTAACGCGCTCGCCTTCACGAGCAGTGGGCCGGTGCGATTGCGCAATCTCAAGCATCAGCGCGATCCGGGTCCGCTCGATGCCGAGTGCGAGTGCCCCTGCTGCACGCAGTTCAGCCGCGCGTATCTGCGGCATCTATTTATGACCGGTGAGATGCTCGGCCCGGTGTTGGTCTCGTGGCACAACATTGCGTTTTATCAGCGGCTGCTGCGCGGGTTGCGCGAGGCGATCGAACGCGGGGCGGCGGCGGAGTATCGAGCACAGCAGATTGCTCGCTGGAGCGACGGAACACAGTGAGATAACGGCTTTCGGCCATCGGCTCTCGGCATTCGCCCGGGCTGGTCGAATCCTTCAAATCCGCGCGGGTCTTCGCTACAAGGCCGCCCACTATGAGCATCCCAATTCGTCCCGCGAAACTGGCTTTGTCCGACGGCACTGTCTTCACCGGCCGAGCCTTCGGAGCCGACGGAGAAATCTTCGGCGAGGTTGTGTTCAACACGAGCATGACCGGCTATCAGGAAATCCTGACCGATCCGTCGTACTGCGGTCAGATCGTGACCATGACCTACCCGCAGATCGGCAACTACGGCAGCAACGCCGAGGACGTCGAAAGCGGCGGTCTGTCGCTCTCCGGTTTCATCGTCCGCGAGCTGTGTCGCTTCCCCAGCAATTATCGTTCGACGTGGTCGCTGGATGATTATCTCAAAAAGAACAACGTCATCGGACTCGAAGGAATCGACACCCGCGCGTTGGTCCGCCGGCTGCGAGTTCACGGCGTCATGACCGGTGTGCTCTCGACGACGGACCTCAACGATGCGTCGCTGGTCGAGAAGGCTCGACGCAGCCCGGACATCGTGGGTCTGGATCTCGTCAAAGAGGTCATGCCCAAGCAGAGTCGCGAGTGGGATCAGGGAGTCAACAGCCTGGTGCGCGAGCGAATCACTCCCGGCTACGAGTCGCTGCACAAGCCGCTCGCCGACAACTCGGCCGGTCCGCATGTGGTCGCGATCGACTACGGCATGAAGTGGAACATCCCGCGTCATCTGCGGCAGCTTGGTTGCCGAGTCACTGTCGTCCCCGGTTCGGCGACTGCCGACGAAGTGCTCAGCCTCAATCCGGACGGCGTGTTCCTCTCGAACGGGCCGGGCGATCCGCGTCCGCTGGATTACGCGATCAACACGATTCGCGGACTGCTCGGCAAAAAGCCGGTCTTCGGGATTTGTCTCGGACATCAACTGCTCGGACTCGCGCTCTGCGGCGAAATCTACAAACTGAAATTCGGACATCGTGGAGCGAACCAGCCGGTGCTGCATCGCGACACCGGCCGCGTCGAAATCACGTCGCAGAACCACGGCTTCGCGCTGCAAGCCGATTCGCTGCCGAAGAGCGTTGAGATCACGCACATCAACTTGAACGATCAAACGGTCGAAGGCATCCGTTGCAAAGACGTGCCTGCTTTCGGTGTGCAATATCACCCGGAAGCCTCGGCCGGCCCGCACGACAGTCATTATCTGTTCGCCGAGTTTCGGAAGATGATGGCGTGATGACAAAATCCCAAGGTCCAGATTCCAATGTCTAAGGAATGACCAAGTTCCAAATCCCAAATGCGCCATCCGCAGTCGTCTTGGACATTGAGTTTTGAGAATTGGACATTTATTGGACATTGAGATTTGGACCTTGGACATTCTCCAATAAGCCCCAATCAATCTCGAAAGGATTCCCACTCCATGCCTGCCGAACGCTCATTGATTCTGTTCAAGCCCGACGCCGTCCAACGCCGCCTTTGCGGTGAGTTGCTCAGTCGCATCGAAAAGAAAGGGCTGAAGATCGTCGGCCTGAAGATGCTGCAAGTCACCCCGGAACTCTCGAAGAAGCATTACGTCGAGCACGTCTTGAAGGATTTCTATCCGTTGCTCGAATCGTTCATCACGGCCGGCCCGGTGGTCGCGCTCGCGGTCGAAGGACCGGAGGCCGTGTTGGTCATGCGCGCGATGCTTGGCCCGACCAATGGACGGACCGCCGCCCCCGGCACGATTCGCGGCGACTACGGTGTCAGCCGCCAGATGAATCTGGTGCATGCCAGCGATAGCGTGGAAGCGGCGAAGCGGGAGCTCAAGATCTACTTCAAGCCGACCGAGCTGATCGACTATGTGCCGACGCTCGCCCAATGGGTCTGCGCGGCGGATGAGCTGACCTTCGGTACGAGGTAGAACGAATTCTCGTGAGACATTCAGGCGAGCGGGACGGCGTTAGCCCCCCGGTGAATTCGCCGCGAAACCGGGGGGCTAACGCCGCCCCGCTCGCCTGTCTTTTTCCTGGCCTGTGAACTTGCCGCGCGTTCGGATTGAGCACGCACGATCGCGGCCGCGGCGATCACGAACGGGTAATACTGATAGCTCAGATAAAGCACCGTCGTCACCGAGATCGCCAACAAGTGTGTCCCCAGCATGATCGCGTCGTTGTACTTTCGCAGCGACCACAACGACGCGAGCAATCCCAAGAAGCCCAGGATCGTCAGACTGACGGCGGTCCAGCCTTCGATCAGCAGCAGGCCCAGATAAAACACATGCACGGTCTGGCCCATGGCACCTTGGCTGGTCATCACGGTGTAGGTGCCCTCCGTGCCATAGCCCAGCAGCAGGCATTCGCTGGAATGATCGAACGCCACTTGAGCCAAGTGGGCTCGGTCGTCAATGGACGTGTCGGCGTTGGACAGTCGGAATTCCACAACGGCATTGAGCTTGTCCACCAACTCGGCCAAGCTGGCTCCGCGATTGAATACGAGCAACCCCAATACGCTCGCCGCGACTAGCCAGCGCAGCACGCGGCCTTTCTCAGGCTCGCGCCAGAAGAAGTAGAACAGCAATCCGGGGACGGCCAGGATCGCCGACTTCGACACCGTGCTGGCGATGCCTCCCAGCAGCAGCAGCAGCACAATCCGCAACGATGCCTGCCGCACCGCCGGCAGAAACAGAAAGCAGGGGGTCAGCGCCATCGTCAGCGAGTTGCACTGCAACACTAACCCGGCCGCGCGGCTGCTGTCTTTGAGGTCGATGATTTTCTGAGTCGGCAGCGTCGGCACAACACCGGTGAACTGTCCCATGGCGACGAGGCAACTCAGCCCACTGGCAATCAACAGCAGGTAGGCAATCCGTTGCGACGACAAATTCACGAACGCGCACCAGCCGAACGGAATCAAGAAGCCCCACAAGTAAACCACCTGCAAGATCGGAACCAATTTCCCGTCCGGGTCGAGCATGTGCGACACCAAGTTGAGCGGCAGCGCCAGCAGAAAGGGAATCTGAAACGCCCGCAGTCGCAGTGCATGGCTGAAGTTCAGCAGAATGGCCGGAATCAAAAACAGATCCGCCAGAGTCAGACTCGTTTCGGTGTACTTGATCGCCGGCAACGGCAAGAAGAACAACGCTGCCTGCGCGCAGAACGATTGAATCTGCATGGTCAGCGTCACGGGTGCCGGCGTGAAGGAATGCGGCGTTGAAGAACGTGGTGCGCGGAACGCGAGGGTTCGTGCCGCGTTCTTGGCCGTCGTGAGTGGATCGTGGTTGGAAGCGAAAGACATCGGGAGTCTCGTTCATGCGGCCTTGAAAAGTTCCACAGTTTTCGGCTGGAAGCAGACACCAGATCCGAAGTCCGCCGCCGTGCGGTCCACAAAGCGTGCGAGCACGAACAACAGCCACAACATCGCTGACAACTCGGTGCGCCCGGCGTGGTAATCACGTTCGAGCCGCAGCAACGTTGCCGAGTTCAACCAGCCGCATTCGACCACCGAGCGTTGCCGGAACGCTTCATGAACGACGTCTCGCAGCGGACCGGAAAGCCATGCTCGCATCGGAACCGAGAAGCCGTGCTTTGGTCGTTCAAACAACCCGCGCGGCATGAAACCGGCAAGGGCATTACGGAGAATCGTCTTCGGGCCGTTACGAAATTTGGCGTGTGTCGCCAGTTCGGCTCCGAACCGCGCGACACGGTGGTCGAGCAGCGGCGAACGGACTTCGAGCGAAACACGCATCGACGCCCGGTCCATCTTCACCTGCAAGTCATCGGGAATGTAATAGGCCGCGTCGAAGCATGCCGCCTGAGAGAGCGGATCAACTGGCACTCGCGCGAACAAGTCGCGCACCAGTTGCTCGGCCGAGTTGTCGGCAGTCGCGGGGACGTCGCACAGAAGTTCGCTGGGTGAAGCAAACGCCGAACCGCCGATGAGCTGTGCATACAGCCCGGCGGCATCGCGCGTCTCCAACAGCCGTTGCAATCGCAGCCCGCGCTGCCGGTCGAGTACCGGCAGCATCCGTCCGAGAAATGATCGCGCGAGTCGCGGCACTCGTTGAGCTTGCAGTGCGTGACGCAGCCAGCCGTAGCGCGAGTAGCCGCCGAAGAACTCATCGCCGCCGTCACCGCACAGCGCGACCGTGACATGCTCCTTGACCGCTTCGCACAACAGCATCGACGGCAGGCCGCTGCTGTCGGAAAACGGCTGCTCGTAGCAGTCGAGGTAATCGTCAATCATCTCCGGCAGCCGGCGCTCATCGAGCGACAGAACCCGATGGCTCAGCCCCAGATGCTTGGCGATCTCCGCCGCAAACGGCGCTTCGTCCGCCGAGCCGTCCCGAAACGAGACCGTGAACATCGGCAGATCGCTGCGCCCGGTGGACTTCAGCAACGCCGCGACCAACGACGAGTCGATGCCGCCGCTGAGGAACCCACCAATCGGAACATCACTCAACGTGCGGATCGAGACCGCGTCCGACAGTAACTCCGGTAGCCCGACCCCTTGTGGGTCGGTCGATCCGTGTCCCCAGTCCCACTGCGTCACATCGAAGTATTTCTGCCGGCGGCAAATCTCACCCCGATGCAACACGACGAACTCACCGGGGCGGACCTGCGTGGTGTTGCGAAAGAACGTGTGCGGAGACGGGAAGTACCCGAAGTGCAAATACAACGACAACGACGACGGATCAGGTTGCAGTCCAAAGCGGCGAAACACTCGCAGCTCCGAACCGAACGCGAACCCGCTGGGCGTCTCATGCAGGAACAACGGTTTCTTCCCCATCCGATCGCGCACGAGCGTGACTTCGCCGGAGGGGAGATCCAGAAACGCGGCGGCAAACATCCCGTTGACTTGCTCGAAGATCGCCGAACCGCTGCGTTCAAACGCTTCCAGAAAGACTTCGGTGTCGCCGGTCGTGCGCAGTTTGAGATCACGGCAATGCTTTGCCGCAAGCTCGACCGAGTTGTAAATCTCGCCATTGAAAATGATCGCCGTGCGACCGCTCGCGCTGACCATCGGCTGATTCGCGCGCGGGTCGAGATCGCGGATCGCCAGCCGGCGAAAGCCCAGCCAGACGCGCTGATCGGGACTCGCCAGATGCCCGTCCGAATCCGGTCCGCGATGCGCGATCGCGTCGGTCATATCGGAGACAATCGGCTCGCCCCACGGAGCTGGATGTCGCAATGCAAATCCCGCGATGCCGCACATCACGCCGCTCCTTTCCGCTCGTGGGGCAGGTTTTCAACCTGCCAGTGGCTGTGGCTCGCATCGAGAATTGGCCGCGTAGGGACGGGCAGGTTGGAAACCTGCCCCACCTTCGGCCGCATCCGCACGATCAACCATAGGCCGACGGCCAGATACGGCAGCTTGCTGATCGCCAGCGACCACGCGGCTCCGTGCATTCCGAATGTCGGCACGAGACACCAGCAGGCGACCAGTGCGGCCAGCGACGTCGCCGCGATCAGCGGCAGTTGAACCTGAATGAATCGAGCGGCGATCAGCGCGGTCATCATCACGCCGGCCGATGTCGCCACGAGCGTCGCCCACATGATCGCCACGAAGACATCGACGTGCTCGGCATAGTCCGCGTTGAACAACAGAGTCAGCAGCGGCCGACCGAACAGCCAGGCGACGACGACTCCCGCCAACGCGACCGCTGTGTGTGTCGCCATCAATCGTCCGAGCAACCTCCGGAAGCCGCGCATATCCCCGCTGGCGTGCAGCCGAGCCAGTTGAGCGCTGGCCGAAGACTCCAGCGACTTCGTCAGCGTGTGCATCGCATACAGCGGAGCGCACAACGCTCCGAAGATCCCCAACTCCGCTTTGCCACCGAACTGCTCGACGAAGTACCGCGGAAAATTCGTGTTCAGCGAAACCAACATGCCAGTCACACCCAGCGGAACACCGAGCATCGCCAACCGCCAGAGCGGCTCACGATCCCACGTTGGCATGCAGGCTGAAAGCCGATGGCTGATGGCTGATGGCTGTCGTTCCAAACTCGAATCATCACCCGCCAACCACAACACGCTCGGCACGTCGTACAAGAGAACGGCTGCCAGCCGAGCGATTGCTGACCAAGCACAGGCCCAAACAATGTCGCCCGTCAGAACGACGCCTCCACACAACCCTGCCGCCGACAGGACGCTCTGGAACACCATCGACTTCGAGATCCGATCCAATCGTTCTCGCTGCTGAAACAATCCGTAGAACGTGTTCGACAGCGTCTCAACCGCCTTGCTGAATCCAACCAGCAGAATCACCGCCAGCGAAGCGTCGTGATATCCGGAGAACCAACCCGCTCCCCAACAGGCCAACATCGCCACGCCACACGCCAAGAGTTGCAGGCCGAGATAGTGCCCGAACTGAAACTCCTCATTCGCATCGGTCGCTTGCAGCCGCCGCAGTTGCAAACCGGCGAACAGAAAAATCGGCGACGTTACCGTGATGCCGAGGACATACATCCCGACTGTTTCCAGCGAGCACATCTTGGCCAGCACGACCAGCACGCCCCACTGACAGAAGGCGTAGAGCACATTCCCGATCAACGACCAAACGAAGTTGCTCCGCACCGACAGAGGTGCCGGTCGCCCATCCGTGGTGCGTGGGTCCAGCGTTGGCATGAGAAGTTCGGAGAGAAGGGAACGCGGAGTTGGTTGGAAGCAGGTCGAGCGACCCATTCGCGAGGAGAATGCGGCGGCGATGTAGTCCAGCCAGCCCGTTTCGCCAAGAGCAGCTTTCGCTGGCACCGGTTCAGGCCACGCCCCCATCGACTTCACGTCGATGGAGCGAAAGATGGCTGGCTAATCAGCGACTCCCCGATCTGTTGTCAGACCCCATCCGCCTCGCGCGGATGGTGAATCAGATGCGTCGCCGAGCGATCTTCTTCACCATCCGCACGAGGCGGATGGGGTCTGAAAAAGGAGGACAGGCCACTCCTTTAGCTGGCCATCGTTCGCTCCATCCAGGCGAGCTGGATGGGGGCGGCTAAACTCACGAGCGGCGTTGCGCGATTAGTTCGCGAGTTCGGCGACGATCGCCGCCATCATCCGCCAGATGGGCGAGTCGTCGTCGAACACTTTCTCCGTCGCGATCGCCAGCACTCCCACGGCAAGGCCGTCTCGGACGATCGGCAGCGCCAGCGATTGACTGGCACCGAAGCGAGTCAGCCACGAGGCCGAGCCGGTCAGTCCGCGCTGAACCGCGTCTTCGCGAGCGACCACCGGCCGGAGTTCCGCCGCCGCGCGCACGCAGCCGAGTTCAATGCGTGACATCGCGACTCGGCCGGTTGCCGCCATGAAGCCGATGCGGACTTCCTGCGGCATGTCGGCGACGGCTTGGAAGCTGATCTGTTCGAGTTCTTCACCGACTCGTCGCCACCAACCAACCGCTCGCGCGCCAGTGGCCGACAGCAAGGACGACATGACCGCGTCCGCTCGATCGGCCGACGCACGCGACCACGCCTCGCGAACTTCGCGCACCAATGCAGCTTCCTCTTGCGGCATCACCAACCTCAGCAGCACTTCGATCCGGGAGAACAACATCCGCCAGCATCCGCTGCCAGATCGAGAGACACAAACATCGAGCCGCTGGGAGCCGCGCCGATCTCGACGTTCGCGTTCGGCAGCAGCACGAGCTGATTGCAATACGGCGGCTGCGCGAGCATCGCGAACTCGGCCTCGCGGACATCGACACGCTCACCGCGGATCAAATCTTGTCGGAAGTCAGTCGTCACACTTTTCCACGGCCCGCGATAAACAACGGCGTGACGAAATTCACTGGTGGTGGTCGGCTGTGGCTTGAAGGCGCGCACCGTCAGGCTGCGGAATTCCAGCGGCCCGACGGTCGTCCACGGTTCGGTTTGCCGTTCGAGAATCTCGATGCCGTGAAACCCCGCCGACTCGAACGCTGTCAGAAACCGGTCTTCGCGAAATGCTCCGCTGATGCAACCGCTCCAGAGTTTTGCGTCTGCTTGCAGTTCAACCGGCACGTCGTCACAGCTGACGATGTCGCTGATGACCGCTCGACCGCCGGGCTTCAGCGTACGAAAGATCTCGGCGAAGAGCTGCCGTCGATCTTCGCTCCGCACCAGATTCAGCACACAGTTCGAGACCACGACATCGACCGAGCTGTCAGCAATCAGCGGTGCCGAAACTCGCAGCGAGTTCGCGTGTTCCTCCGCCCGCAGCCAATCGCCGCTGGTTCGAACCGGATTCTCGGCGAGGAACTTCTCGAAGCGTTCCAGGTTGAGCTTCAGGTCTTGAATCTTCCCTTTGCGAAACTCGACGTTGTGAAAGCCGAGCCGGTCGCCGACGACGATTTGATACTCGCGAGCCAGATTCAGCATCTCGTCATTGCTGTCCACACCGATGACTTGGCCCGCCGCTCCGACCACTTGTGCCGCGATGTAACAGATCTTGCC
Source organism: Planctomyces sp. SH-PL62 (assembly GCA_945893045.1). Classification (GTDB taxonomy): domain Bacteria; phylum Planctomycetota; class Planctomycetia; order Planctomycetales; family Planctomycetaceae; genus SXKJ01. The sequence continues at coordinate 44,073 of CAMDEA010000011.1, read as the reverse complement.
ACCACCAGAGCCGAGATCGAGCACCGTCTCGCCGGCCCGCACATGCTTCGAGGGATCACCGCAACCGTAGTCTCGTTCCAGGATCTCCGGCGGAATGATCTCCAAGAACTTTCGGTCATAGCTGACCGGGCAACAGAGCGCCGCTTCAGCCTGATGCGCCGCCGCGCTGTATCGCTCACGCACGGCCGACTCGACGTTTAATTCACCGCAACAGGTTCCCGAAGTCATCAGTGATCCCTTTGTAAAACTGGCTGGCCTGCAACACGTTTGAATGATTGTGCCCTCGACCGAAAATTGGGAGGGAGCGTGATCCTCCCCATCTTTCGCCCTTCATTTTCCGCCGCCCCGTGCCTGACCAATCGTCAAAAGAGCTGGCGAAAAATGAAGGGCGGAAAATGGGAACTCAGGACGAAGTGCATCCCACACGGCTCGCTCTGGTTGGCGTTGGCAAACGGGACCGATACAAGAACGCCGATTCCCAATCCGCACTCGGTAGGAGCAACTTCATGCGCTGGCAATCTTGGCTCGTAGTGATTGGTCTCATGCTCGGAGTTGGTGTCGCGTCGCAAGCTCAGGAAGCTCCCAAGCCGGAGCAGCAGTTTTTGGCATTCATCAAGTCGCAAGGTGCCGCGCTGCGAGCGAACGACAATCCTCCGGCTGACGCGGCCGACTGGCAACAGCGGCGCAACAAGCTGCGTGAGAACTTGCTCAAGGCTTGGGGCGGATTCCCGGAGACACCGTGCGAACTCGCTCCGCGAAAGCTCGGTGAGATTCAACGAGACGGCTATCGCGTCGAGAAGCTCGTCTTTCAAACTCGAACTGGCGTGTGGATGACCGCGAACGCTTACGTCCCCGACAAAGCTAAGACTGAAAAAGTGCCGGCGATCCTGCACGTTCACGGGCATTGGGCGGGAGCGAAACAAGATCGCGTTGTGCAGTCGCGCTGCATCGGCTCGGTAAAGCACGGCTTCTTCGTGCTGGTCGTCGATGCGATGGGAGCCGGCGAGCGCGGCATCAATAAGAAGCTCGGCGAATATCACGGCGAGATGACCGGCGCGACGCTGTTCCCGATCGGCCTGCCGCTTTCCGGCATGCAGGTCTATGAAAATATGCGCGCGGTCGATTACTTGCAGACTCGGCCGGAGGTGGACGGCAAACACATCGGCATCACCGGAGCCAGCGGCGGCGGCAATCAAACGATGTACGCCGGAGCGTTCGACGAACGATTCGGCTGCGTCGTCCCGACCTGCTCGGTCGGCACCTACGATTCGTACCTCGGAGCCGCCTGCTGCATGTGCGAGGTCGTCCCCGGAGCCGTGCGATTCACCGAAGAGGGAGACGTGCTCGGCCTCGCCGCCGGTCGCGGAGCGATGATCACCAGCGCGACTCGCGACGCTTTCCAGTTCTCGGTCGGCGAAGCGAAGAAGACGTTCGCTCGTGTCGAGTCGCTCGCGAAGCTGCTCGGCAAACCGGACGGAGTCAAACACACGATCATCGAATCGGGACACGACTACAACCAGGCGATGCGCGAAGCCATGTACGGCTGGATGACGCGGCACCTCAAAGGGACCGGCGACGGCTCACCGCTGCCCGATCCCGAAATCAAAACCGAAGAACCCGAATCGCTGCGCTGCTTTCCCGGAGACTCACGACCGGACGACTATCTGACGATCCCGCGCTTCGCCGGGGCCGAGGCTCGCAGGCTGTTGGAGAACCGGAAGGCTCCCGACAGCCTCGATGCGTGGAAGACGGAAAAGACGGCGCGGATCAAAGCTCTCGACACCGTGTTGGGCGGAGCAACTCCACGAGCAGTGAAGGCGACGGACGTCCTCGAATTGGCGGAAGGTGAGACCGTGATTCTAAGTGTCGAGAGCGAGCCAGGCATCAAGCTCTCGGTGCTGTTGCGCGGTGTGCCGCAGACTTCACAGCCGCCGAAGGTGAATCGGCTGGCCGTGCTATTGGACCTCGAACAGAGTGTGGACAAAACATTGGGCGGCGAGCAGGCGATTAAACTCCTTGCCGATGGCTGGGCCGTCGCAGTTCTCGAACTGCGAGCGACCGGCCGACTGGCGCTGCCGAGCGACAAGATCGGAAATGCTCCCGATCACAACTCCGCCGAGTGGTCACTGTGGATCGGCCGCCCGTTGCTCGGCCAATGGACGTGGGATGTCCGCCGTGTGCTCGACGTCCTTGCTGGACGTCTCTCGAAACTACCGTCGGAGGTCATGCTGGTGGGCAACGGCACAGCCGGCCCCGTCGCACTCTGTGCGGCGGCACTCGACGAACGCATCACGCACGCGGTGACGATCAACTCGCTGGCCAGCTACGTCACCAACGAACCGTACCGCAATCAACGCCTCGGCCTGATGGTTCCCAGCATTCTGCGCGACGTCGGCGACATCCCGCACATCGCGGCGCTGATCGCTCCGCGCCGAGTCACCATCGTGGGTGGTGTCACCGGCGGTGGGCAGACGATTCACGGCGATGATTTGGTCAAGCAGTTTCGAGTGACTCAAGACGTCTTCTCCAAACATTCGGCCACAGGAAATTTCCGAGTGCGGCCGGATGGCGTCCTCTCGGATGATGGCGAGCCGAAATAGGAATCAGCGGTAGCGGCAGGGCGCAAGCCCTCCGGTTTCGGGAGACGCTCCGCCGACACCGGACGGCTTGCGCCGATCCGCTACAAAAGCGATCACGCACCAAGTTCCATAGTTCCGATCGGGAGGTATGTCATGTCTCGCATTCCGCGTTGGTGCCGATGGCTGCTGGGAAGTGTCACGCTGGTGATGGTGGTTGGTGCCGTCATGCTGGTGCCGGCGATGCAGCAGGCACGTAACTCGGCGAAGAAGTCGCAGGATAAGTGAAACCTCAAGCAACTGGGGTTGGCGGTCGCCAACTATCACGACACTTACAAGTGCTATCCGCCGCCGTTCATTGCCGATGCCGACGGCAAGCCGATGCACAGTTGGCGGATCTTGGTGTTGCCATTCCTGGAGCGGAATGACCTGTACCAGCAATATCGCTTTGACGAACCGTGGGACGGGCCGAATAACCGTAAACTCGCCGACCAGATGCCGACGCAATACGCACTGCATGGCTGTGAGAAGTCGGGGAACGTGACGACCAACTATTTGCGAGTCGTCGGCGATCAGACCGCATCGCCACCAAGCCGCCCCTTGGAGCAGCTTGACATCGCCGATGAGTGGTTCAGCCCGTTGTTCATCGTTGAGAACATCGACGCCGGCGTGCATTGGATGGAGCCACGCGACCTGGCATTTGATTCGATGAACTTCACGGTCAACGCACCCAACGGCATCAGCAGTTGGCTAGACCCTCCGGCGGGATTGTTGCTCAACGGAACGGTCCAGGTGATCCCCACCGATACGCCGTCAGATGTCGTGAGAGCATTGCTCACGATCGAAGGCCGCGGGGAACGGCCTTGGAAGTACTTCCAAGAGATTGCCGATGGACGGCTCCGGCCGAAGGCGCGGGGCGCTCCATGTGGATACAGCCGATTGGAGCCGACGCGACCGTGAATGTCACAGCGCCGCGTCCCACAGCTTGCGATCCTTCAACATGATCTGGCGCAGCAACGGCAACGGCGGCGAGCCGTGATGCAGCATCGAATCGTGAAATTTCTGAAGCGAATACGAAGCCCCTTCTTGCTGCTGCCAGTCGCGGCGGAGTTTCAGGATCATCAGCTTGCCCAGCGTGTAGTGCAGATAGCCCGGATCGTAGGTGCCGCGCACCGCCTCTTGCCGAGCGGGTTGTTCCTGATAGTAGCAGTTGTCTTGGAAGAATTTCGTGGCCTCATCGACGGTCATGTCGTCGCAGTGCATCTTGATCGAACAACACAAGCGGCAGATCCGCAGCAGCGCTTCATCCGACTGAGCGAGCCGATACTTCGCCGTTCGCAGGCGGTCGCCGGTGCCGGGGAAACCTTCGTCGAGCAGCATCTGCTCGGTGTAGTGCGCCCAGCCTTCGACGAAGGCGTAGCTGTAGAAACATTTTCGCGTCCGGCTCAGCGGCGAGGCGTTGAAGTGCAGATGCTGCTGATAGTGGCCGGGATACGCTTCGTGGATCGAGACGACATCGGTCGTGTAATAGTTGAACGCGGTCAGCCATTCGTTCTTCTGAGTCGCCGACCACGCGGCATCGACCGGCGTGACGTAATAAAACGCCTCGGTCGAACCCTTCTCGAACGGGCCGGGGGAATCCATCGACGCGAAACTGGTGGCACGGCGAAACGGCGGCGTCTCGTCCACTTTGCAGCGGACGTCGGAGGGCATCGACGCGATCTTCTTGTCGATGACGAATTGCCGGATCGCTTCCAGACCGCGAGCCGTGTCGGGAATCAAACCTTCCGCGGTTGGATGGTCTTCCTGAATCGCGGTAAAGACTTCGATCGCCGGCTTTGTCGGATTGATTTGCTTGGCGGTCTCGGCAAAGACCGCCTGCTCGCGGCGCAGTTCCTTCATGCCGAGTTCCAAAATCGTTTCCGGTGACTGCGAGACAAGCTCCAATTCGCGCAGCATCCGCGCGTATTTTTCTTTGCCGATCCCGAAACGGTGATCGGCCTTCGGCAGCCGTTCGGTTTCCAACCATTTCGCGTAACTGCGCATCTCGGCGATCGCGGCATCGTTGGCGATCTTCAATTCGGCTCGCAGCGCATCGTCCTTCAAATCGGTGATCGCTTTGGGCAGATCGTTCTGGAGAAAGTTGGCACCCCCGTTCGCGACTTTGATCGCCGTTTCGACGATCGGTTTTCCAAGCACCGGTTGCAAGTTCGTTCGGGCCGAGGCCAGCAGGCGTGGGAGTTGCTTTTCAACCGCAATGATTGACCGGACGCGATCGGCCAGCGGCGAATACTCACGCAGCAAATAGTTGTCGATCTGGATCGCCAGCAAATAGGTGATCGGGTTCTTTTGAAACGCTTCGGCTCCGTCCGATTCGAATTTGGCTTTGCGCAGTCCGGCCAGCAGAACATCGCGATCTGCTCTCGTCGCTGGTGTGAGTTCGTTGACCGGCCATTTCGCGAATCGTTCCTCAAAAATCTTGAGCCGCTGCAGCTCGCGAGCGATCGCGTCTTGGGAATAGTCCGCCAGTTTTCCGTCATAGTCGTGCATCCCCAATTCGAGCGCGGTGTGCGGTCGGAAGGCGAAGTACCCGGAGAGGAATTCATCCGCCGCCGCCTGAAACGCTTTGTCCGCGGGAGTCGAAACGGGAGCATCCGCTCCCACAAGAGCCATCATCAGAATCATCGTCGGGAACATGAAAGAATCTCCTGAAGGGTTTCCGGTCATGCTAAGCCCAAAGCGTCAGAGTCCTCAAGCCGCGCAACTCACCCTGTCCGGCTGAAGGCTGTCGGCTGAAAGCTGATGGCTGTCATCTCAAATCCTCGCGCGAACAATTTGTGATCGACAGCCATCAGCTTTCGGCCATCAGCCATCAGCCTGCTGCGACTGCAACTTCGGGAAGCGGCGCGTTACCTTGATGTGGACTTCAATTCCCGGAGATAAAGCACATGCGAAATTGGTACTGGATTGCGATTGGCCTGCTGCTGTCATCGGGCCTATTGAATGCCGCCGAACCAGCCGTTCCGAAGAAGATCGTGCTCATCGCCGGGCCGATCACCGGCCACGGCAAGCACACGCACGAGTACGAAAAGAGCGTGATCCTGCTGAAGCATTTGCTCGATACGTCACCGAGCACGCAGGGCAAGGTTGCCGTCGAGACGCACTTCAAAGGTTGGCCGACGGACGAGAAAACGCTCGACGATGCCGCGACGATCGTGATGATCTCTGACGGCGGCGACCGTAATGCAGCCGATCATCCGCTGTATGTCGGCGAGCGATTTCAAACGCTCGAACGACAGATGAAACGGGGTTGCGGGTTCGTCCAATTCCACTGGACCACGTTCAACCCCAGCCAAGTTCACGATCAGATCACCGAATGGGTGGGCGGCTATTTCGATTACGAGAAAGGACCGGCCGCCAACAAATGGTTCTCGGCGATCAGTACCTGGGACGCAAACGTGACGCTGGGCAACGCCGAGCATCCGGTCGCGCGCGGCGTGAAGCCATTCACCGCTCGCGAAGAGTTCTATTTCAACCTCCGCTTTCGCGACGGCGATGACCGAGTCAAACCGATCTGGCTGACGAAGCCGCCTGGGCAGCAGAAGGACCACGTCGTCGCCTGGGCTGTCGAACGCAAAGACGGCGGCCGAGGCTTCGGCACGACCGGCGGACACTTCTTCCAAAACTGGTGGGACGAGAATTTTCGCCGCACGATCCTCAACGCAATCGTCTGGACGGCCGGCGGCGATGTGCCGGCAGGCGGCGTGGTCTCGGCAATGGAAGAGCCGATCCGCGTACTGATCGTCACGGGGCACAATCATCCGGCTCATGATTGGCGCAAGACGACCGCCGCGCTGATCCCAATCCTCGAACAAGACCCACGCGTGTGGGTGGACGTCATCGAAAACCCGGACGACATGGCGAAGATCAAAGTAGACGGGTCACTCCGTGACCCGAAACTCGCGTCACGGAGTGACGCGGCTACTTTGGCGAACACCTACGCCGCCCTCGTCCTCAACTACAGCAGTTGGGATCGCCCCGGATTGAGCGACGCCGCGAAAGTCAGGCTCAAGAAATTCATCGACGATGGCGGTGGGCTGTCGATCATTCACTTCGCGAACGGCAGTTGGACCGACACATTGCCGAACAAAGAGGCGGACTGGCCGGAGTTCCGCACGCAGATCGTCCGCCGCATTTGGGATCACAAGCCGGGACTGAGCGGTCACGATGCGTTCGGCAAGTTCCAAGTCGATCTCACCGCCGCTGGCGAGAAGCATTCCATCACGGCCGGTTTGCTGCCGTTCGAGACGGATGACGAACTCTACTTCCGCCAGCAAGGGGCGTTGCCGATCGTGCCGCTCGTCACAGCTCAATCGAAGGTGACTAAAGAAAACGAACCACTCGCGTGGGCTTATGAGCAATCGAAGGCTCGCGTCTTCCAAACGGTGCTCGGCCACGCGGACGTCTCGATTCGCAAAGCCGGAGCGTTAATCCGTCGAGGGACAGTCTGGGCCGCGCGACGCGATCCGCTCAGCTTCGATCCGCCGGTGGCGATTACCGAGAACACGCTGTTTCGCGCCGGCAGTCCGTGGACGCTCGAAGATTCGCTGAAGCGGGGTGGAGTGACTGCCGCCGAGAAGGCTCCGCGCAAATCTGGTTCCGCGACGGCCGAGGGGAAGTTTGGAAAAGCCCTCGATACGCGATTCGGCGGCGCGTTCGTGAATCACCGCGACGACTTCCGCAAGCTGCCGCTGACCGTCGAACTCTGGACGAAGCTCGACAGCAAAGGCTCGTACAACATCCTTGTTGCCAACGAACTGAAGTCGTCGCCGACTCACTGGGAACTTTTCACGATGCCCGGTTCCGGACATCTGACGGTTTACTCGCCGGGCCTGACTCCCGATCACGTCCGCGCCGCGACTGACGTCGCTGACGGCAAGTGGCACTTCGTGGCGATGCAGTTCGAGCCAGCTCGTCTCCGCTTGTTTGTGGACGGCAAGCAGGTCGCCGATCAAGAAGTGAAGACGAAAGAGGGAGCGTTCGGTTCTGTGTTGAAGCCGGCGCAGGAGGAATTGTCGATCGGTTCGCTGGTCGATCAGGTGATTGGCTGCGACGGAGTGATCGACGACCTGCGCATCTCACGCGGTCTGCGTCCGATCAAAGACGTACCGACTGAAGCGTTGAAAGCCGACGACTCGGCGATCGCGTTGTGGAACTTCGACACGCTGAGCGACGGAGGCAGCTTCGTGGATCTGTCGGCGAACAAGCTCAAGGCGTGGCTCCCCGGCAGTGCCGATGGGATGCCGGCGTCTGCAAAAAAAAAGTAGACGGGTCACTCCGTGACCCGAAACTCGCGTCACGGAGTGACGCGGCTACTTTGAAACCAGGCAAGATCACCGGCCATTGGGGCGAGGATGCCGTCGGATTCAAGTGGACCGAACAAGATTCGGTCGATAATCGCTTGCAGCAAATGGATGTCGGTCGGTTCTACTCGGCGACGATTTGGACGCCGAAGGAGATGACGCTCAAAGGGATCGCCGTGCGCATCGGCGAAAAGTCGGAAGCGTCGATCTTGTTCGATACGGAACTGCTGCGCGTCGTCTGCGGTTGGACCGGCGAGTTTCTCGAATTCAATCCGGCGCGCTACGGCATCATCGGCCCGCCGAAGGTGGGCAAAGAGATCGCGTTTCATTCGCCGAGACAGCCCGGATGGTCACGCGAGGGTGAATTCAAAGACCCGCGTCCGAAACCGTTTGGCCCGCTGCCGCGCGAGTGGGCCAAGTATCGCGGCCTGCACTTGCACGGCGATCGAGTGGTCTTTGAATACACCGTCGGGCCGCAGCAAGTCGTCGTGTGGGAGAGTCCGTGGTTGGAGACGATTGAAGGCGAAAAAGTCTTCTCGCGTGAACTCGAAATCGCGCCGAGCGATTCGGACTTGGAATTGCTCGTGGCCGAGCCGGGAACACCGGTGAAGTTGATCCATGAGCCGAACGCCGCGACGCTCGAACGGTACGACGACAAAGGACCGATCACGGTCAAAGTGCCGCCGCACGCTCAACCCGTCCGTCTGACGCTCTACTTTCCCGCATCCGCGAAATCCGCGTCATCCGTGTTCCAAAAGTTGGATGAGCGAACATTGACGCCACGGATTTCACGGAAGGGCACGGAGAAAACAGCGCTCCAACAACTCGTCGAACCTGGACCGACCCGTTGGACTCACGAGATCACGACGCGCGGAGCCGTATCCGACAAAGACGAACCGTTGGTCGTCGATACGCTCACGCTGCCGTTCGACAACCCGTACAAGGCGCTGATGTTTGTCGGCGGGCATGACTTCTTCGTAGGTCAGCCTTTCCAGGCTGACCCGAACGCTTCACCAACGTCGGCTGCGCGATCAGAGTCGAGCGACGTTCGGGTCAGCCTGGAAAGGCTGGCCTACGACGCGGCCATCTGTACTTTGCATGGCGACGTGTGGCTCGTTAGCGGCATTGATGACAAGCTGGAGAAGCTCAAATGGAAGCGGTTCGCCACCGGATTGTTCCAGCCGCTCGGCCTGAAGATCGTCAAGAGCGAAATCTACGTCGTCGGCCGGGACCAGATCACTCGGCTGCACGATCTCAATGGAGATGGCGAAGCGGACTGGTACGAGAACTTCAACAACGACGGCCAAGTCACCGCCAACGGTCACGAGTACGTGACGTGTCTCGAAACGGATTCACTGGGCTGGTTCTATTTCCTGAAAGGAAACGCCGACGGAGCGACCGATCACGACGGCTGCTTGCTGCGAGTCTCTCCCGACGGACAAAAGCTGGAGGTCTTCGCGACCGGGTTTCGCAACGCGAACGGATTGGGGGTTCGACAGATGTCCGATCTGTTGCCCGGTGTGCGGAAAGAAGGGCAGGTCGAAAACATTCTCAATCCTGGCGACATCTTCACGGTCGCTCCGCAGGAAGGGGAATGGACGCCGGGTTCGGCAATCTTTCAGGTGAACCAGGGCCGGTTTTACGGATACACGCCGTCGGCTCATCGAGCGACACCACCAACAGAGTTCAGCGCGCCGCTGTGTTGGATTCCGCGGCTTCAAGACAACTCCAGCGGCGGGCAAGTGTGGATTCCCGATCGCAACTGGGGCAAACTCGCGGGGCTGCCGCTGCACTTGTCCTACGGCACCAGCCAATTGTTTTTGCTGCTGCGGCACAGCCACATTCGCAGTTTGGTTTCGCAGAGCGCCTCGGGTGGTGGTCTCTCGGTTCGGCCTGATGCGAGGGAGCCAGACAAAGACGTCACGATCTGGAACGGTGCGACCGTTCCGCTGCCGCTGTCGTTTGAATCTGGCGTGATGCGCGGCCGCTTCCGCCGTTCGGACGAGCACCTTTACGTCAGCGGATTGCGCGGCTGGGTCAGCAACGCCGCGAAGGACGGCTGCTTCCAGCGAGTGCGCTACAACGAACGTCCGCTCGACCTGCCACTCAAGATCGTGGCCTTTGAGAATGGCGTGGCCCTGACCTTCACGGACCCGCTCGATCCGAAGGAGGCCGAAGATCCTGACAACTACCGCATCCAGAAATGGAATTACCGCTGGTCAGCCGCGTATGGCTCGCCAGAGTTCAAGGTCTCCGCCCCGACTCAAGAAGGACGCGATGAGGTTGAGGTTATCTCGGCGACAATGATGCCGGGCTTTGCTGAGCCGACGGTGTTCTTGGAGTTGTCGAATATGCAGCCGGTGCATCAGCTTTCGATCAGCCTAAGCCTCAAGTCCGCCGACGGCCGGCCAATCGAGCGGCGGATCGACGCGACCATCAACGCGGTCGGCAAAGGGCGCTACGAGGTTCCGAATCGTCCGCCGAGAGCACGTCCCGGACTGCTTGCGGAAGCGGAAGTCGAGAAGCTGGTCCCCGGCATTCGTTGCGAGTTCGTGGGGCACGTTTCCAACGTGCCCGACCAGAAAAACGGGCAGGTTGAAATCGTGCCCCACGTGCGGCGCATGGCTGCTTGGCGGTTTGAACCTGACGAGCTTGCCGGCACTCGCCAGATCGTTGCCGATGGATACCTCGTCGCACCGCGGCGCGGAAAGTATCGCTTCTCGGCCGAGGGAAGTGGCGCAACAGATGTCTCGATCGGCGATCGAATCGTGTGGCGATCGTCTGATGAAAAACCGGCCGATGTGGAACTCGTGCGCGGCTACAATCGATTGCGCATTGTGCAACGAGTGGCCCCCAATCAACTCACCTCCTTGCGATTGCTCTGGAGCGGCTTGGATTTTGAAACCGAACCGATCCCACCGACATCACTGTTCTGCGAACGGTTGCCGGAAGTAGTCGATTCGCTGCGACTCGGCGGCGAGTTGTTCGCGAATCATCAATGCTTCCGCTGCCACCGTGTCTCGGATGAGGTTCTGCAATCGAAGCGCGCGATGCCGGAGTTGCATGCCGAAGCGCCGGACCTGACTGGCATCGGCTCACGATTGCGCGGCGAGTGGATCGCTCAGTGGGTACTCAACCCTTCGCAGATGCGAGCCGACGCGCGAATGCCGCGACTCTTCCCGCAATCGCCAACCGACGAACATCGACAACAGGCGGCTGACATCGCCGCGTATTTGTCAGTAGCCACGCTCGCCAAGAGCGTGGGTGCATCGTCGCCAGCTCCACGTTCTGGCGAGCGTGGCTACGCCGAGCCTCCCGTTCGCCAGCAATCCTTGAGACTGTGGGAAGACCTTGGCTGCATCGGTTGCCACCGATTGCAGCCGATGAAAGACGAACTGACCGACAACCGAACCTCATTGCTCTTCGCACGCGACAAGTTCTTGCCTGGCGAATTAGCTCACTTCCTCCAACAGCCACAGCGGCATCACGCCTGGAGTCGAATGCCGGACTTCGGACTCTCGGACGCGGAGGCGGCATCGCTCACGCAGTTGCTGACCGAACCAGCCGACACGGCCAGTGCCTTGCCAGCCATTCGAGCCAATGGCGATGTCGCTCGCGGGCAAAAGTTGTTCGCGTCGCTCGGTTGCCGGCAATGTCATCGCGTGTCACACAACGAACCGCTGCCGAAACCGCATTTGCCGTCGGTCTTTGGGAAAGCCCCTGTACGCGGCTGTCTCGCCGTCCCTGAGCAAGCTCCCGCGGATCGCTGGCCCAATTACGATTTGAACCCGGCGGAACAATCCGCGCTGCGGACTTTGCTTCGCAGTGATGAGCGGAAACTGTCTGCCGACTCGTTCACAGACATGTCGCGCCGCTTGATGACCGACTTGCAATGTGCCGTCTGTCACCCGCGCGACGGCCGCCGAAACTCGCTCTCGGAAATCCTCGCCGATGAAAGCGAAACCGGCTTGCCCCCCGAAGTCGTTCCGAACCTCACCTGGGCGGGCGAGAAACTGCACGCGCCGTGGATTCAATCGCTGCTGGCCGGTCAGATTGCCGAGCGACCGCGTCCCTGGATGAAGCTGCGAATGCCAAGCTTCCCCGCACGTGCGCTTCTGCTGGCCAACGGCCTCGCGCACGAGCACGGCTTGTCGCGCGAACCGTTGCCGCGACCGAGCATCGAACCAGACCTCGCCGAAATCGGCGAAGCCCTCGCCACGCGAGCGGGATTGCTCGACTGCCGCCAATGCCACGCGATCGGCCCGCTGCCACCGACCGGCGACAAGAGCACGCTGCTCGCGCCAGGGATCAACTTCGCTCAGACTCGCGAACGCATCCGCCACGATTTCTATCGCCGCTTCACGCTCGATCCGCCGCGCTACGACGTCACCACGCGCATGCCCAAGCTCGTCGTCGACGGCCGCACCACCAAAGTCAAGAACGTCTTCGACGGCGATGCCCGCCAACAGTTCGAGGCGGTGTGGCATTTCTTGCAAACGGTTCCAAGTGCGACGGCCGATCCTTGATCTGTTGTTTTGCCCGTAGCCCGACCCCTTGTGGGTCGGATGATTCCTGCGGTTCAAAAGCGGATTCCTCCGACCCACAAGGGGTCGGGCTACAGCCACGGCATTGCATCCGCGTCCCAGCGGACGGTGTAAGGCCAGTCTTCCCAATTCAAAGCATAATGCTTCCGAACGGGGTTCAAGACGATGTACTCGGCCGCGTCTAAAACGGACTCATCATGACGCAAGACGTGGTCGTAGCTCCGGGGTTGCCACAATCGACCGTCATGTCCGTGCTCCCATGATCCGTTCGTCGCCTTGCCTTTGAATTGGTCGACCAACGTCTGCACGTCTGCGGCGTGTGTGCGTGGCCTCGCCATCAAATGCAAATGGTCGGGCTTCAAGCAAGCCACCAACACGTCACAGCCGAGCTTCTCTTTTGATTCCCACTAACAGGCCATAGTCTGCTGACAGAGTACTTCCTGAAATTCGACCACGGGGACTTTACCGTCTTTGTGGCGAACTGTTGCAAATGGCGATGAGTCCTCGGTCGCCCGAATGGTGAAGAAGGTCATTCGTTCTGGATCGCGATAAACCGCTCGATCCAATCGCTGATTACGGGGGCGGATTGACATCCGAATTGCCTCCGGAGGTTTGGATCATCCGACCCACAAGGGGTCAGGCTACGTGAGGGATTGGAATCTGACTGGAATCTGTAGCCCGACCCCTTGTGGGTCGGGTGATTCCTGCAGTTGGAAATGAATCATCGACCGACCCACAAGGGGTCGGGCTACAGGACTCGTGCCGGAGCCGCGCTTTGGCTGTGATCGTGTCCGTCGTAGACGCCGAAGTCGGCGAACAAGTACCGCTTGAGCAGGCGGTAGACCCAACTCTTCTCTGGAATAGCGTGGCCAGGGTTGTACTGCGAGGTGCGAGTCGTCATCGCTTGCAGTTCGGCCATTGCGGTTTGGCGAGCGGTCGTGTCTTTCGCTTCGTGGAGCACGACGAGGTTGTGCAGCAGGTCGGGGCGTTCGAGCACGATGCAGCCGCGCGTTGTCTTCTGAGCCAGCGAGCGGAAGTCGCGCAGGAATTCCGAGCCCATGATCTTCTCGCCCAGCGTGCGCGATTCGTCGTGGATCGACTCCTTCGCAAATTGGATGATCGGACACGGCTCGATGCCGCCCCACGGGTTGATATGGTGGCTGATACCGGTCGCGGCGGGGCAGAGGGCCTGGCCTTCACCGTCAAAGTAGGCATCGACGATGGCGATGGGCTTCTTGGCTCGCATCTCGACGACGAACTTGCGGATTTGAAGTTGCTGTTCCGGAGTCAGGCAGAGGTCGGGGCAGGCATCTGGGCCCATTGGGCGATAGACGTGGAACCAAGTGTAGAACACGCCCATCTCAATCAGGCGATCGACCCACTTCTCGGTGACGAGATCGTCAATGTTCGTTTTGCAGACGCTGGTGCAGACGCCGGTTAGCAGGTTGTTTCGCAGGCAGGCTTCGATGCCTTGCATGGTCTTGCTGAGCACTCCTCCTCGGCCACGGCGTTCGTCGCTGACGATCTCGCTCCCTTCGACGCTGATCAGCGGTGTGACGTTGCCGATGCGGCGCATCTCGCGAGCGACCTCGTCGGTGATGAAGTGGCCGTTGGTGAAGACTTGGAAGTAGCAGTCGCGATGCGCGGCCAGCATGTCGAGCAACTGCGGGTGCATGAACGGCTCGCCGCCGACGATGCCGAAGAAGACGTTACCCATCTGCTTGGCCTCGTTGACGAGGCGATTCCAGGCTTCGAGGCTGATCTTCTCCTGCTTGGCGGAGACATCGACCCAGCAGCCCTGGCAGCGCAGGTTGCAGGTGTTGAGAATCGAGACGTACAAGAACGGCGGAAAGAATTTTCCTTGCTTCATCCGGCGTTTGTATTTGACGACCGACAGCGTTCCTTTGACCCCCATGTTCCACAGGAACTTGGCGACCAACCGCTTATCGGTTTCCAGCAGCACTCGTTTGGCCATTCGCAGATACATGGCAGGGCTTTGCAAATCAGAGTTCAGAAATCAGCACGTCAGACAATCTACGGTGACATTCTAGGGTGGATCTGCTGGAATGACGAACGACGAAACCAAACGGCGCAAGACAGAAGAAGATCGAACCTCCAGGAGCGGACGATGAGATTGTTCCTAAGCTTGCGAGCGGCCGCGTTCTTGGCGGCTGCCAGCATTGTTTACTTCGGTTCAATGCCAGCAGCGGTCTGCGCTCGTGAGTTGCTGACGTTTGACAGTGCCACTGGCGACGAACAGGTGACGGCGTTCGCGGGGGGCCAACTGGAGTTTTGGCGGCCAGATGCAGCGATCTTGGGCCAAGGCTCTGCACCGGCCGGACAAGCGCTGCGGTTGTGGGGTGCTGCTGGAAGCAGTTTTGAACTCACCTCGACGGCGCTGAACGTTGTCGATTGGCGCAAGTCGGCGACGCTGGCGTTTTGGGTGCATCGTTCCGCCGAGGAGGCTCAGAAACATCCGACGGCGTCGCTCGACGTGCACTTGGTCGAGGAAGATCGCAAGGCTTACTTCTGGCGGAAGCTCGAATTGCATCACTCTGGCTGGCTGAAGGTCGAATTGCCGCTGGTTTGGTTTCGCTGGAGTCACAGTCGCATCCCGCGTTGGGATAAGGTGCGGAGTCTCGCGTTCCTGCTGCGAGGCCCGGCGGCGCTGACGATCGACACCGTGTGGACAGTGCCCACGGAGACGACTCGTGGAGATTTTCCGTCCGCCGAGTTGATCGCGTCGATCGCCTTTCCAAAGGACGATCTCACGACGAAGGTCCGCTCGTTGGAGACCCGCGATGTGCAGTTGCTGACCAATGCCCCGTCGCTCGATTTGGAGTCTTTGGCAGGGCATCTGGCTTCGGTCGCCAAGGAGATGCGTCGCGAAATGCCTTTCTTGCCGGAACCGGATCGAGGTCCGGTGCTCGTGATTTTCTATTCGCACAATGAGTATCGAGAATTCGTCCCGCGATATGCCCAGCATCTCAATGCCGTGGCGAGCCATCCTGAGTCAGCCGGCTTCACGATCGAAGGCGCGAGCACGTCAAGCTGGAGCGATCACTACGGCACTCGGCGTCCCGTCTACACGCATGAGTTCGTTCACGGCTATCTCTCCAGCACGATGCGGCTCGCGAGTCGCGGCGATTGGGTGCATCAAGGACTGGCCTGTCGCTACCAACTCAAATTTCATCCACAAGCCAACGTCAATCAGATCATCCAGGAGGGGCTGAGGACACCCCAGGCTCACGACCCGCTCAAAGACCTGTGCGACGGCCGCCTTGTCGCCAGCAATCGCTACTGGCAAGCGGCGACGATCTGCCAAATGCTGATGACTGATCAACGATATCAAGCCGGCTTCCCCGTCCTTCTCGAACGGCTGCGTGATTCGAAGAGCAACGACCTCGGCCCACATTTGGAATCGGTGTGGCAGACCGACTTCGACAAGCTGACGGCCGATTGGCGAGCGTTTTGCGAACGGGAATATCCGAAGCCGTGATCGTCACTCATCGCGCTGTTGTTGTGGAGGTCACTGGCCCACTCAGGCTTTTCAAGTACGCGAAGAGGTCGGCGAAGTCGGCCGAGCGAAAGTCCTTCAGCAATCCACCCGGCATCAGCGATTGCGGCAGCGTGCGGCGGGTTTCGACGTCGCGGGTTTCGATGCGGAGCGTCTGGTTGGTCGTGTTGCGGAGCAGGACTCCCTCGGTCGATTCGTAGACGATCAGGCCGGTGTGAACTTTGCCTTGCTTGGTTTCGATGAGCGTCGTTTGGTAGCGCGTCGAAACGTCGCGATTGGGCAGAGCGATCGCGACGAACACATCGTTGCGTGAAAAACGGCTGGTGGCTCCGGCCAAGTCCGGGCCGAGTCCTTGCCGGCCGCCGTGGCATTGAGCGCACGAACGCTTCTCGAAGAGTTTGCGGCCCCGTTCGAGATCGCCTGACGGCCAATCGACACCGGCGAGTTGTTCGGTCAGCCACGTCAACGTTTCCGCATCGCCGCCGAGCGCCGACGCGGCTTCTGTCGGATACTTCTCGGTTAGGAACTCCGTCCAGCGTTGGATCGCTTCGGGTTGCGGTCGATAGCCAGGTTGGCCGAAGACAAAACCAAAATCGCGGTTGAAGTTTTTAGAAAGCAGCTTCGCGATCTTGTCGCGGATCGGGAATTCCTTCGCGTCGCTGCCGAGCCGTCGGAGTGCTCGCAACAACGCGATCTGCTCGGCAGGACTTTGACTCGGTGCGAATTTCAGCAGCGCGTCGGCGCACGCGGTCAGGACTTCCAGGCGTGATTCCTCCAAGCCTTCGACGAACTTGTCGCGGTCCCGCTCTTCCGGTTGTTGAGCGAGGATGACGAGCACCGCGCCGCGAATCTTGAATTGCTCGAACTGCCGCCGCAGCAACTCGCGATGTTCCGGCAGCTTCGATTCGCCAATCAGAAACACGACGTCGTTGTTCCACGAATAGTCCGGATCGGCCGAGACGGCTTTCACATACGAGTCGATCACTTTCGGCAGCAGGTCTTGCGGCAGTTGCGAGAGAAACAACACATGCCCCGGCCGGCCGAACTCCGGCTGCGCGACGAGTTGATCGGCGAGTTCGTTGTCGAGTTTCGCGGCTTCGCGATACAGCTCGCCGACGCGGTCGTCCCAGTTGAGGTCTTGCGTCATCTTCCGCGCGACAATCTTCGGTTCCAGCCGCACGAGTCCGCGTGCGATCGCTTCGGCTTGAGCTCGATTGCGCGGGATCGGGATGCGGGTCGCGACCAGCAAGTAATGAATGTCTTCGACCGGATCGCTGTCGTCGGTGATCTTGGCCAGCACTTTGTCGAGCAGCTTGGTGTTCGCGAGCGACAGCATCGCGACGGCTCGTGACAGCTCGCGATCGACGTCGGCGTCTCCGGTCGGGAACGTATCGGCGAGCTTCACTCGCAGCGGATCGAGGTCGCGTTCAAAGGGGGACAGATCGAGCTTCGTCGAATACGCCTCAAAGGCCGGGACTCCTGACGCCGGCACCATGTCGCCGAGCGCCAGTTGCAGCAATCGCGCGGCTTGCAGTTTGAGCGACGGCGGATGCTGGCCTTCCAGGATGGTCAGGCTGATTTTCATGGCGTACTTGGTCGAGGCCGTTGAGCGCGGTAGATAGCCGACCGCGTACATCAACGTCGCTTGCCAGCCCCCCTTCACGACTGCTTGCGACAGCGCTTGAAAGCTGGTTGGGTCGAGCCGCGCCAGCAATCGCGAGGCGGTCAGCCGATTGAAGCGGTCGTCGCTGCCGAGTTGATGAACGAGTCCCTCCACAAGCGGCGACCAATCGTTGCCGATGTCAGCCGACAGAATCGCTTCGAGCGTTGTGCGGTTCACGAGCGGATCGCTGTCGTTCAGAAACGTCTTCGCGACATTCACGTCGAGCGGATTCCCATGCGTGCGACCGAGCGACCAAACGGCCTTCGCGCGAACTTCGGCGGGAGTCGCCTTTGACAATTCCGTCGCTTCCGCGGGATCGAGTCCGCCGAACAATTCCGTCAGGATGTCGATCGCTCGCAAGCGAACGGCCGGCAACAAGGCATCGTTGTTCGCAGCTTCGAGAATCGGCTCGCGGCCCAGTTGCCGAGCGAGCGGTTGCCAGCGTGCTCGCGACCAACTGGCGAGCGGTTGCGGAGCGGTCAAACACGCGGTGAGTTTGTCAGTCGCGGAGGCGTCTTCAGGAAGCTGATCGGCGGCGGGTGAGCCGGCTGGATACGACACGCGCCAGATGCCGCCGCGAGTCCCTCGGCCGCCGACGCTGACGAACAAGCTGCCGTCCGGGTCGACTTCGGCGTCGGTCGGTGCGAAACCGTGATCTCCAGCGGCGGAGAGAAACACTTCGGACTCGGTCTTCCACGCGGAACCGTTGCGGACCAACGGCAGCGCGAGGACTCGGCCGAACGTCCAGTCGAGCACGAACAACGCTTCGCGATACTTCTCCGGGAACTGCCGATGTTGATAACAGACGACGCCGGTCGGTGAACCTCGTCCCGCGGCGGCTACGACCGGCGGCATGTCGAGGAACGTGTCGGGACGCTTCCAACTGCGTGTCACCCAACCGGCGTGCGAGCCGGGCAGCAACTGAATCACGCGCGTCGGTCGATACCACGGCAGCGAGACATCCCGCTCGTCATCGCTGTCGAACGTGAAGGGATCGGCCATCCGATTGAAGGCGAAGTCGTAAGCGTTCCGCATTCCATGCGTGACCACCTCGCCACCACTGATGTCTGGCTTGAGACGGAACAGCACGCCCGCTTCCGGTTGCTTGATCGGAGCGTTGGGCAGCGTGACGTATTTGGCATCCACCCCGGAATCGTTGCCGGCGATCAGATACCACCAACCGTCTGGACCGCGCTGAATCGAGTGCGCTTGATGCTCGCCGCCGCACTTGAGCTTGAGCAACACATCCGGCGGGCCATCCGCTTTGTCATCGCCATCGCGGTCGCGGAATCTCAGCAGACCTTCGCCGCCGACGGCCAGCAAATCGGAGCCGTGCCAGCACATTCCCTGCACACCGATGGCCGGGCCTTCCGCGAAGAGTTCGGATTTGTCGGCCACGCCGTCGCCGTCCGAGTCGATCAAGAGCTTGATGAATCCGTTTCCCGCGACGGTGATCTGTCCGCGCGTGTCGATCGTCATGCAATGAATGTCGTGAGCGAGGTCGTCGTCCGCGAACAGCGCGACTTGGAACCCTTCAGGAGCCTTGAGCGACGGTTCGGCGGCCGGCGACGTGGCAGCCGATGCGATCAGCAAGACGAACCAGAGAATTGAACCGTGATGGCGACGCATTTGAGACATCCAAGTCCCCGATGTTTGGGAAATCCATTTCTTCGCCATCCGTATTGAATGACGAATTCGTGAGCCGCAAGGCGCTAGCCGCGGGTCGCTGAACACAACCCGCGGCTAGCGCCTTGCGGCTCACCGACTCTTGCGCCGGATCGCTTGATGCGCTGCCGTCTCCGGATTGTGAGCCGGATTCTCGGTGACGGAATCCGCCGGTTGATCGAGTTGTGAGAAGAACGCGATCAACCTGCGGTCGTACTCATCGGGATCGACGGGCCGGGCGAGATTGTGTTTCGCCTTGGCGACCATCCACAAGGCATCGGGCTGGCCGATCAAGCGGACGATTTCCTGCGAGACTTCCGGCAGGACATAAGTGTCTCGCTCACCGGCGACGACCATCGCTGGTTTGTTGGCGAGTAACGGCAGGACTCGTTCCAGCATTGCATAGCGGCAGCGCCGTCGCCGCTGGCTGACCCAACGCGAGAGCGTGACGGTCCATTTGATGTGCCATTCGGGGATGACCTTCACCAGCGGCGCGGGTGCGGCAATGGAGATCCAGCGATAGGCGTGAGCCATCATCATCATCTCGGTGCCGAACGCACCTTCGACGGCGACACGCAATACTTCGGGACGTTGTGCGGCGACGTACAGCGCCGCACCTCCGCCCCGGCTGATACCAAACAGACCCAGCGGCAGTTCGTTGAGATCGGGACGCGAATAAACATAGTTGATGACCGTGTTCAGATCGGTGATCTCGTAGTGCGTCAGCCAGTGCAGCGGTTCGTAGCCATCGAGCTTGTCGCTGTCGCCGTGGTTGCGGAAGTCGAACGTCAGCACATGGAAGCCGGCGCGCGACAACGCCGAACAATACAGCATCGCTGACCGATGATTGCTGGCGAACTCCGGACAGAACACGACCAACCCGCGCGGCGTCCGTTCCGTGTGGCGATACAGGCAACCGCGCAGAGTGATGCCATCCGAGGTTTGGGCCGAGAATGGTTCGGCGTCCGGATCGGGAGGCAATGATTCGACACGGAACGGCGGCGAGTTCTCGATCAACGCCAGTACGACCCGAATGGCGTGCCATTGAACCAGCACCTCTGCAATCAAAAATACGGCCAGCAATCCGCCAATCGTCCAAATCACGGTGGTTACTTCCTGGTGGCATTCGATGTCTGGAAATCAGCCGGCACGCGCTAGCCGAGATTATTCATGGCAGCGATGTAACCCGAAGCGTAAGCGAGGGAGTCATCACACACTCCCTCGCTTACGCTTCGGGTTACATCGCAGCAAACTGCTCTCCCCAATGAGTAGGCCATGAATAATCTCGGCTAGAGTTCGGTTCGCGAAAACATCGGGCAACCGGACGCTCGCGCGTTCCGGCTGATGGGACAATGCTCCTTTGAGGGAATGGTCAGGCCAGCCATGCCTAACCCACGGGATCAGTCCCGAAACTCTTGCAGAATCAGCGACACGTTCTGGCCGCCGAAGCCGAAGCTGTTGGACAGCGCGACCTTGGCTTTGCCCTCGCGAGGCTGATTGGGAATGTAATCCAGATCGCAATCGGGATCGGGATTTTCATAGTTGATCGTCGGCGGCAGCACGTCGTCGCTGATCGCCAACAGGCAGGTCATGGCTTCGACGGCTCCGGCGGCGGCGATGAGATGTCCCATCATGCTCTTGGTGCTGGAGACCGGCGTCTTGTAAGCGACTTCGCCGAGCGCCCGCTTGATCGCCATTGTCTCGGTGCGATCGTTGACCGAGGTGCTGGTGCCGTGAGCGTTGATGTAGTCGATGTCGTCCGGATTCACCTGCGCATCATCCATCGCCATCTTGATGCAGGCTGCCGCGCCGCGTCCTTCGGGATGGATGTCGGTGATCCGGTACGAGTCCGCGCTCGAGCCATAACCGACCACCTCGCCGTAGATTTTCGCCTTGCGCTTTTTCGCGTGTTCCAATTCTTCCAGCACCAGGATGCCGGCTCCCTCGCCCAGCACGAAGCCGTCTCGTTCGCGGTCGAACGGGCGGGAGGCTCGCTGGGGTTCGTCGTTGCGAGTCGAGAGCGCGGTCAGCAGATTGAATCCGGTCACTCCGAACTGGTGAATCATGCTGTGAGCGCCGCCGCTGAGCATGATGTCGGCATCGCCGTGACGAATCAGTTCGGTCGCCTCACCCAGCGCCTGGCTGCTGGCCGCGCAGGCGGTGAGACAATTCAAATTCGGACCTTGAGCGTTGAACAACGCCGCCAAATGGGCGGCGGTCATGTTCGGCTCTTGTTGTTTTTCCTTCTCGCCGATCAGACGTTCGAGGCTGAGCTTGGTGAACCTCTCAACGTCCAAGCTTCCGTCGCTGAGTTTCGAGAGGGCGATCATCCCCATGAACTTCGGGAAGTCCTGCTGCCCCTCGCCGGAGCCGAGGTAGACGCCAAACTTTGTGGGGTCGATGTCTTGTTCTTCCAATCCGGAGTCGCGCATCGCTTGAGTCGCCGCTCCGATCGCGAATTTGATGTTGCGGCCGCAGTGACCGTAGAAGTCCGGGTTCGGGACATAATCGCCGAGACGAAAGTTCTTGACCTCCGAGGCGAATTTGGTCGGGAATTGGGCCGCATCAAAATGGGTGATCGGCCCGACGCCGCTGGCGCATTCTTTCAGCGAGTTCCACATATCGCCGACGGTATTCCCGATCGGCGTGATGCAGCCCATGCCCGTGACGACAACTCGACGTTTCATGCTGGAACCTGTGGTCTCTGGCGTTTCTGAATTCTGGACCAATGTAGCCGTGCCTGTTCGGATCGGCAAACTGTAGGTCAGCCTTTCCAGGCTGACACTTCAATGGTCGTTGACGCTCCGTGTCAGGCTGGAAAGCCTGACCTACTGCTCGAAGATTCGGACCTGCACCTGGCCGTCACGAGTGATGCAACCGCGATACATCCCCTCGGTGTTGTACGACGGATAGAAGCGGCCCCGATGATCGAGACAAATGACGCCCCCTTCACCGCCAGCGGCTTTAAGTTTCTTGCGGATCACCTCATCAGCGGCAGCGTTGACCGGCAATGCTTTGTATTTCATCAAGGCGACAATATCGTGAGCGACGCTGTACCGGATGAAGTATTCGCCATGCCCCGTCGCCGAGACCGCGCACGCTTCGTTATCGGCATACGTGCCGGCTCCAATGATCGGAGAATCGCCAACTCGGCCCCAGCGTTTATTCGACATGCCGCCGGTGGATGTTCCCGCCGAAAGGTTACCGGCTTTGTCGAGTGCAATCGCTCCGACGGTACCGAAAGAAAATCCCGGCAGATAACGCTCTGAGATTCCCTCTGGCCTCTGCCCCCTGACCTCTGATCTCTTCTTCTCTTCCTCAAGTTGTTTCTGAAGCTGCTGCCAGCGTTCCTCGGTGCGGAAGTATTTGGGATCGACGATCTCCAATCCCCTCTCCGCCGCGAATGCCTCGGCCCCGCGACTGACGAGCAATACGTGCTTCGACTTCTCCATGACCGCTCGCGCGGCCGTGATGGGGTTCTTCACTGTCGAGACTCCCGCAACGCTGCCGGCCTTGAGCGTCTTGCCCTCCATGATCGAGGCATCGAGTTCGTTCCGCCCATCATGCGTGAAGACCGCGCCTCGCCCAGCATTGAACTGCGGTGAGTCTTCCATCAGCCGAATCGCCGCCTCGACCGCATCCAATCCAGTCGCGTTCGGTTTGTTGAGCGCGGCGAAACCGGCTCGCAACGCTTGCTCCAATTCGGTACGGACCCGCTTGTCGATTTCCGGAGTCATCTCGACTTTGTCCAAGCCGATCCCGCCATGAATGGCGAACACGACGTTCTCAACCACGGCATCCTCCGCTCGAACTGCGTGAGTGACGGCAATAACCAACAGCCCGAACCCAATTGCTCGAAACATGATTCCTCCCCCTTCTCGTGGAGCACCTTTTCAACGTGCTCGCTCGGCTGGCCAATTTATGGCGGACACGTTGAAAACGTGCCCCACATCAATCAAGCACCGTCAATTCGACGAGGCTTGAGCGTCGCGGTTCGCTGAAATGCGGCTTCGGAACGATCGAGTCCGGCTCCGTAAGCGGCCTATTCTTCTTGCCGGGCCCAAACAGGAACAGCTTCGCGACTGTCATTAACCCGTGCATCGAACCAAACGTGTCGGCGACCGCGCTCGGTTCGTAGCCGCAGTGGACCATGCAGTCGGTGCATTTCGAGTTGCCGCTCGCTCGGCCGTAGCGCTGCCACTCGGTCAATTCCATCAGTTCGCCAAAGCTGGAAGCATAGCCCTCATTGAGCAGATAGCACGGCTTTTGCCAGCCGAAGATGTTGTAGGCCGGGCTGCCCCACGGCGTGCATTCGAGATCCCAGTTCCCTTTGAGGAACTCGATAAACAACGGCGACTGATTGAACCGCCAGCTTCGCTTCGCTCCGTCGAGCAATCGGCGAAATAAGCTGACCGTCTCGCGCGAATGCAGGAAGTGTTCTTGATCGGGAGCTTTCTCATACGGATACCCCGGCGAGACCATCATCCCTTCGACCCCCATCTCCATCAGCGTGTCGAAGAACTGGTAATAGCGTTCCGGTTGAGCGTTGTTGAACAGCGTCGAGTTCGTCGTGACTCGGAAACCGGCCTTGATCGCAGCCTTGATCGCACTGACGGCGATCTCGTAGGTGCCGTCGCGACAGACTGCGAAGTCGTGTTCCTCGGCAGGTCCGTCAAGATGCACAGAGAATGACAGATATTTTGACGGCGTGAATTTCGAAAGATGCTTCTCCAGCAGCAACGCGTTCGTGCAAAGGTAGACGTACTTCTTGCGAGCCACCAAGCCACTCACGATCTCACCAATTTGCGGATGCAGCAACGGCTCACCGCCGGGGATCGAGACCATCGGAGCACCGCACTCTTCGACCGCCTGGAAGCACTCTTCCGGCGTCAGTTGCTTGCGAAGGATCTCGGCCGGGTGCTGAATCTTCCCGCAACCGGCACACGCCAGGTTGCAGCGAAACAACGGTTCGAGCATCAGCACCAACGGATACCGCTTCACGCCGCGCAGCTTTTGGCCAAGCACGTACGTGGCGACAGTCCACATTTGCGAAATCGGAACACCCATGAAACCGCCTCCCTGCAAAATCTCAAATCTCAAACCGAGGCAGGTGATAGCAAGTCGGCGATCAATCTGTCAGCCCCAAGATGCTTGCTGCTGCTTGACGCTGTCCAGCGAGAGTTGAATCATCTCGCCTTCTCGGACTTTGCCTCACTCAACCAGGAGCCTGCCATGAGTCACTTGCTGTGCCGGTGTGTGTGCTTTGCGTTCTCCGTTGCATTGATCGCGTCGTTGGTTGCGGAGACGAATGCTCAAGAGAAGAAGGAAGCCCCAGTCGTGCCGCCGCGCGAGGGGAAGCGTGAGAAAGTCCAAATCTTCAACGGCAAAGATTTGACCGGCTGGATCGGGCACGAGAAGTATTGGTCGGTGAAAGACGGCGTCATCATCGGCAAGAATACCGAGCCGGTGCCGGTCAGCACGTACTTGCTGACCGAGCGAAAGTTCTCCGACTTTCGGCTGGTCTTCGAGTCCAAGCTGGTGACGTCCGAGATGCACTCCGGGATCGCGATGTGGGGTCGGCTCGCGCCGGAGAAAATGGACAAGTTCACCTACGCTGGGCATCTCGTCATGTATCCGTCCGGCTATGGCTTCTATGACTTGTACGGTCGCAACATGCTGCATCAAAACGCCGACAAGGCGAAAACGGTCGGCAAACAACACGAATGGAACAAAATGGAAATCCTGGCTCAGGGCAACCGCATTCGCTTCGTGCTCAACGGGCAGTTGATCTCTGATTGGCGCGAACCGGAACCAGAGCGCATCAAGGAAGCGCCGATCGGGCTGCAACTGCACTCGAACAAAGAGCCGCAAGAAGTGCAGTGGAAGGGACTGGAACTAGAGACGTTCCCAGAAGACAAGCTGCTGACGGTCAAGGAATGAACGCCGAGAGTGAGTCACTTCCGCTCGTCTCTCAACTCGGTTTCAGTGCTGATCCGTGTGTTCCGTGTCATCCGTGTTCCCAACTTGGAGACTGTGGCTCAGGGCGAACGCAGATTGCACGGAGGGCGCGGATGTCACGGAGGTGGATCATGAAAGTATTGGCTCGCCGTTTTGCACGACTCGGATTTCTGACAGTCCTCGTGTCGAGTTGTTCTCTGGCAACTGGTTTCGCGCAACTCACCGATGACGCGGCGCGACAAAAGTTGGAAACCATTCTTGGTTCAGCCACGGCTGAGTGGCGAGTCGGCCACTACTCCGGCACAACTGATGACTTCAAGCTGGTGGACATGAGCGGTCAGCCGGTGCTCGTCGCAGGCCCGAACGCGGCGGTGCTGGCCAGTGTCAACAAGATCGTGGCCGATTCGGAAGTGACGATCCGTCTGCGGCTCGGTGCGGCGGACGGGAAGCCAACTTCAGTCTATTGCTCGGCCGGAGCGAAGACTGTCGATGACCTGTCGCACGGTCCTCTGTTTCTCAACCTGTATGTCGCGCCCGGAACTGAGCAAGAGACGGTCGTCTGTCAGATGCCCGGTCTGCCGGGCGAGTCGCAAGGGGTTTACTTTCCCTACACGGCTCGATTTCTGCCGAAGAACCGGCTGACGTGGCCGGAGATGATTCGCTCGCGAGTCGAACAGGATGTCGGCTCGGTGCCGTCCTTGGGCAAGCGCTGGCTGACGGTGCGGTACGTGATCCGCAAGAACTCGGCGCAGGTCTATGCCGATGGCCGGTTGCTGCGAGACGCGAAAGGCATCGGCATCGAACCGGAAGGACACCTGCGGCTGAGCGTGTTTGAGGCATCGCAACTGGCCTCGATTCGCATTCGCAAACTGCCGCCAGAAGATGCCGTGTTTGAGACGGTCGCACTCGATCATCACGTCAACGCTTCGCTGAAAGTCACCCGCGACGTCAGCGAGGGGCCGACGACCGTCAACGCTGTGCCGTTCGTCATCCCGATGCCCGATGAACGTGGCAACGACCACGTTGATGTCGGACGCTCATGGATGCGGTTCGGAATGTTGGAGGGTCAATACGATCCGTGGTCCGGCGAAGTCACGCGCTGGACTGGGTTGATGAACGGTGAGGCGGGACGGATTTGTTTTCGCGTCCGCAACGGGCAATACAGCCGACTGCATCTGCTCGCAGCGTTCGATGGAGAACCGGACAAGACACCGATCGTCTCGGCGCAGTTCTATCGGCCCAGCGCGGGGCATCCGGTTCATTTCAGCACGCGAGTGCCGCTCTTCACAGCCAAGTCGGATGCGGTCGTGCCGATCAAGCTTGCGAGTGGCGCGGACGCGCAGCTTCATCTCGTCACCATTCCGCTGGAACCCGAAGGGCTGGCAAGTTTCTCCGATCTCGAATTCTTGGACTTCGAGTTGACCAAAGAAGTGCAGGTCTATCGCGCATTTCCCGATCCGTGTTACTACAGCCAGCACGGAGCCGGCTTGCCCAGCGGCGTGCGTGTCTTCGGGATGACGCTCGAGCGGCCGGCGGTCGAAGTCGAGTTTCAGCCGGATCGCTTCGCCCACATCTGGACCGCGCCGGACACGCCGTATTACTCGGTGAAGCTCATCAATCGTTCGCCGCATGAGCAAACGGTAAGACTCATCATGACAACCGAGAGTCACGATGGCAGGGTCACTACTTCCCTCGAAAAGATCATCACGCTAGACCCACATGGTCATCGTACTCGTGAGAATTACGACCATCTGCTTCCAAAACCGAATCTTTCGCAAATTCCACTCCATGATGGTCGCTGGCAATTCACGTACAAGCTGCCGATGACGCCGCAGCGATATGGCTATCACAAGGTCAAGTTGGTCATTCAGGACCAGCAAGGAACGCGCACGCAAACGCGCAGCCTTGCCTATCTGCATCCCGACACGCGTGAACGCGGCAGTTGGGAAGAAGGCAAAGGCCCGTTGTGGGGTATGTGGGATTGGAACGGCGGCCACGATACTCCCAAAGGCCTGCCACGCATCGAAGTGGCTTACGCGGCCGGAATCGAATCGGCCATGCGACCGCTCTTGCCCAAAGATGCTCAAGGATCAGGCGAACCTCCCGAAGAGCTGGCATTGATGGAGAAATACGGCTGGCAAACGCATTACCTCGCGTACCAAACGAGCTTGAACAAGAGCACGCTCGGCGTCGACTTCGATCCCTCGAAGCCAGCCGAGATGGAATCCAAATACATCGAAGCACTCCGCAAGACACCGTACGTCACGCCGACACGCATCAATCGTCCTGAACTCGCACTCTTCTTCGCCGAGCCAATCATCGGCAACGTCTCAGTAATGAGCTTGCCGGAGTTCTATGGCGATCCGCCGTACCAAATGACCGAAGCCGAGCAAGCCAACTACAAGAGCTTCCACGACCAATTCGTCATCGGAGCACGAGCTATCAAGAAGACTTGGCCGAATGCCAAGTGCTACATGCCGTGGGGCATCTCGTCGTTTCCGATTCCGTTCCTGAAACACAGCAAGGAAGCGACCGAACTGATGGACGGCCCGGCCGTCGATCAAGTGTTGTTTGAACGGCTGCCGGAGATGCAACTGCATCAAGTCACGTTCGCATCGACGCTGTGGCAGTTCAAACAAGCCTGGGTCGAAGCCGGCAAGAAGTGGCCGCCGAAGCTCGTCACGATTGAAGGGGGCGGCCTGCCGTCGCCCGCGACTCCAGGCGGGCTGACTCAAGATCAGGAAGCCGATCACAGCATTCGCGGCGAACTGCTGCTGTGTGCGTTCGGAGTGACTCGGCATCTCGGCTGGCCCTCGCTGTTCCGCTGTGCTGGAGCCTGGGGCGAGCAACACTACGGCGGCGGTCTGATCGAACGCTTGCCGCTCAACACGCCGAAGGTCGCGTTCGCCGCACACGCCGCGATGACTCGGCAGCTCAACCGTATGAACTACGTGAAGGCCATCGAGACCGGCAGCACGTCGGTCTTCTGTTTGCAGTTCCAGCACTACAAGACCGGCGAATTGCTGCACGTCTTCTGGACGCTGCGCGGCAAGCGGCCGATCTCGCTGAACGTCCCCGCCGGCGCGAAGGTCGTCGTCTTCGATCAAATGGACAACCCGGCCGAGCTGACCGAGCAAGGTGGGATCGTCACGCTCACCGCAGAGTCGTCGGTCAGCTACGTTCGCGGTTTAACCGCGGATGCGAAGATGTCGCTGGGCGAGCCGGATCATAGGGATTCAAAGATTGCGCCGGTCGCGATGCGGCTCGGCAATCTCGGCGATGCTTCGTGGAAACTTTCTGAAGAACGCGACGCCGACTACGAAACGTGTCACATCGACTTCGTCAAAAAGTTTCCGTCGAAGATGACCACACAATCCGTTGAAGCCGCTGCCAAACACGGCGGCAAGGCGTTGTCCGTGCATCTCGATCCACCCACCAAAGAACGCAAGACGATGCCGTTCTACACAACGCTGGTGCCGGAGAAGCCGATCACAATCGCCGGCAAGCCAAGTCATCTCGGCTTGTGGGCACGTGCCGCCAGCGATTGGGGCCGCTTCGTCTATTGTCTGCGCGACGCGAAAGGCGAACGCTGGCTGAGCGTCGGCAAGAAAGGGGAATGGAACGTCGATGACACGCATTGCTGGAGCGCCTTCAACTTCGACGGCTGGCGCTATCTGCGATTTGAGTTGCCCGGCAACCAGCCGTGGGATTGCTATCGCGACGCGGGTTCCAGCTTCTGGGGCAACTACGGCGAAGGAGACGGCATCGTCGATCTGCCGCTTTCGCTCGAAAAGATCATCGTCGAGCGTCGCACGCACGTCATCAAAGTCGATGACCTGATCCCCGCGAACCCTGCCGACGTGCTGCTTGCCGATCTCTTCGCCGAATATGAGACCGAAGCTCATCGTACCGACGAGACCGTCCGCCTCTCCCGCTTGCGAATGCCACAACCGAAGGACGCCCCGGCCCTCGACAACCCAATTCAAAAGCTGACCGAGACCGGAGTCGGCGCACCGACGAGGATCACGAAAGTCGCCCCGCCCGAACGCGAATACGACGGCACACGCTGTCACGTTTTTTTCGAGCCGATCGCCGGAGCCAAAAGCTACGACCTCTGGGTGAGCACCTATCCCGACGGCCGCGGTGCCATCCGCCTCGCCATCGCCTGGCCCCAACCCGGCCAACTCCTCACCGGCCTCCCCGCCAATGTCGCGCTGTATCTCTTCGTGACCTCGACCGGCACAGACGACAAGCCATCGAAGCCTTCACCAGCCAAGCGCATCCTGCTGAAGGACGACTTTCCATTTAAGTAGCACAGCCTCCGGCCTGCCGTAGCGTTTGAATTACGTTGAGGACGAATTTGATGCGAGTGATTGCGATGACATCTCGGTTCGTGCGCGTGCTTGCTGTGGTTGGTGTGTTAAGTACGACAGCCTTGGGGCAGGATCAGGATGTGGCTCCCCCAATGCACGTCAAGGTTCTTTCGATTTTCTTGGTGCCTCGCGGCGAGACGGAGCAAACGTCGCAGCAGTCTGAAAAGTTAATTCGACATCTTGAATGGTCTCAAACTCGATACTCCGAATTGCTGCCGGGTAAGAACACCTTCGCGATTGCCGAGCGGCAGGCAACGGTCATCAAATCGGATCGCGATCTGACTTCCTTTCGAGCGTTGGGTGAAGACTTCGGACCTCGCGTTGTCGAAGAACTGTTGGCCCACTTGAAATTCAACCGCTACACGTGCCCGTATGTCTTGCTGACCGTCATGATGAATCCGAAGGATGATTTTCCGGTCGGCGGCGGTCGGCCCCTGAATGGCGGATTCAACACTGGAGGCGGACTTATCGTTTTATCGTCCTTCGCTCTCGATCAAGTCCCCAACTTCCAGTCCACCTTGCAACACGAACTCGGCCATTCGTTCGGACTGCCTCATGTGGATGTTTACGGTTACGACATGAAATCGAATGCGTCATTCATGTCTTACAACCAAGCTCATCGCACCAGCAGCTTCAATGCCAGCCAATCTCCGGGAGCGATCATCCCAGAGGATCTCCGTGGATTGGCTTTGAACAAACGAGTGTTTCCCAAGCTCGTATTCGATCCAAAACGAGATATTCCACCCGACTACCCGATCGCGAAGAGGATCATCCCCCTTGGTCCGATGAAACTTGAGGGGCAGCCTGCCGGAATCGAAGTCACCACGTCCTCAGGCGAAACATTCGGCAGCAAGGTCAGCAATTGCGCGCAAGGAGAGATTCTCCCCAACCTCAAGACCGGCCAGGTGACATTTGACGGCCGCAAGATGTGGTCGTCGGGCGAGACGAAAACGGGATGGGTGTCATTAGAGATTCGTTTTCCCGTCGAGGTGGAACTCACGAAAATTGGAATTCATTCCCAACACAGTGGCGAGTACCACGCCGCGATCGCGACTCGGATTGCCGTCCAGGGCAAGACCAGCACCTTTCGTGAGGTTGTCGCGGCACCATTGAAAAGCACAGACGCGACTGTCGCATTGAAGAAAACGAAAGGCTGCATCTGGCAATTCGACTTTCAGGCAGGCCCCAGCAAGATGGTCGTCCTACGTGGTCTGCGGTTTTTCTCCGGTGACAATGAATTGTTTCCGCCGTTGGTCCCGTATCAACCTTGAGTTCCAATTACTTCGTTGTCGGGGGAGGAAGCAGCTTCCGTTCCATGAGCCACGCGAGGGACTGCTCTTGCCAGGCATCCCACATCGGGCCTTTGTAACCATTGAGGCCGTGGCCGCCGGAGGCCAGTTCGAGGTACTTGCTCGGCACTTTGTGACTTTGCAGCGCATCGTAGAACATCTGACTGTTGGCGGGGACGACTACCTTGTCGTCCTTGGCGTGTGCGAGAAACGTCGGCGGAGTTTTGGCAGTCACCTGCTTTTCGTTGGAGAAGAGTTCGATCAGCTTCGGTGAGGGATCTTTCCCAAGCAGATTGTTCCTCGAACCTTGATGCGTCGTCGCATCCATCGTGATGACGGGATAGATCAGGATGGCAAAGTCCGGCCGACAACTGACTCGATCAACCGGGGCAGCCGCCTTCGAGTCTCCGTCGTCGAAATGCGTCGCGGCGGTTGAGGCCAGATGACCTCCGGCCGAGAACCCGATGATGCCGATCCGCGCCGGATCAATCTGCCAGTCCTTGGCATTCGCTCGCACGGCGCGGATCGCACGCTGAGCGTCGAGCAATGGAACTTGATGGCGTCCCGCAGGGAGTCGGTACTCGAGCACCGCGCCGGTGATGCCGTGACCGTTGAGCCACGCCGCGATGCCATGTCCCTCAGGCTGGATGGCGTGACCGCCGTATCCACCGCCGGGACAGATCACCAGCGACGTGCCATTGGCCTTCGCTGGACGATACACGGTGAGCCAAACCTCGGTTTCTTGAACCTGCCCCTCACCGAGCGAGGCCCGACCGCTCCAAAGCCCGATCCGCTGGGGTTCGACCTTCTCCTGTCCCATCGTGAGGCCGAAGCCCAAGCCCAGAACAACGACCAATCCCATCCAACACCATTTCAAAACCGACTTCATGGAATGTTCCTTCGTCTGTGAAAGAGAAGCGAATCAGGCCGAGAGTTTGATGTCACTGTCCGTGACACCAATCGCTGACTTTTCGAGAGATTCGCAGTCAGCGGCTGTCGCTCGGCACGCATTTGGACAGACCGCCGACTTCGCCAACACGCTCGACGCATCTGCCGACAGAGCAACAAAAAACGCTCGCTGTTTGAGGAAAACAGCGAGCGTTGTTGAGGGTGGCCAAGCGGACTTGAACCGCCGACCTCCGGATCCACAATCCGGCGCTCTAACCAACTGAGCTATGACCACCATTGGGGGACGCGGCTCGCGAAAAACGGCTGCGTCGATCGAGGGCGGAAAGTACCGGGGCCAGCGGACACTCGCAAGCATTCCAACATCAGAACCACTCGTTGATCGAGACTTGCCTCGGTTGCGGCCGGAGTCTTGCTCAAACGCGCATCGAACAACGCCTGAGTTGCTGGCATGTGCCGACTGCCGGCAGAATGCGAGCCGACAGAGGCTCAATCATTTCTCCGATCAAATGTTGGATTCGTGATTGTTTGCGAATCGATTCACCAAATGGCACGCGGCGTGCGATCGTGGACAAGTCTCGCCTCACGCAACGGTGCCCACCTCTCACCACCGAACTTCTTCACCATGCAGAGCCAAACTCTCACGATCTTGTTGGCCGGCGGCATTGGGTCGCGGCTGCATCCACTCACTGCCGAGCGGGCCAAGCCAGGGGTGCCTTACGGCGGTAAGTATCGGATCATCGACTTCACGCTCAGCAACTGTCTGCATTCGGGGATGCGACGCGTGCTGGTACTGACTCAATACAAATCCCATTCGTTGCAGAAGCACCTGCGCGACGGTTGGTCGATCTTTAATCCAGAACTCCATGAATACATCACTCCGGTCCCACCACAGATGCGGACCGGCGACTCGTGGTATTCCGGCACGGCGGACGCGATCTATCAGAACCTGTATCTACTGGAGCGGAGCGGTGCTGAATACGCATTGATTTTGTCCGGCGATCACATCTACCGCATGGACTATCAGGGGATGCTGGAGTTTCATCGCGAATCTGCGGCCGACTGCACCGTCGCGTGCATGGACGTGCCGCTGGAGGAGGCTCGGTCGTTCGGCGTCATGGCGATTGACGAAGCGAGCCGGATCATCGACTTCCAGGAGAAGCCGGCGTCACCGCGACCGATGCCCAAAGATCCGACGAGCGCGTGTGCCTCGATGGGCATCTATGTCTTCTCGCTGCCGTTGCTGTGCGATCTGTTGAAGCGCGATCACGGCAACGAAATCTCGTCACATGATTTCGGCAAAGACATCCTGCCGAAGCTGATTCATTCACACGACGTCTACGCCTACAGCTTCGGCGGCCAGCGGGGCCGAGTTTCTTGCGACCGTTACTGGCGCGACGTCGGCACGATCGACGCCTATTTTCAATCGAACATGGACCTGTTGGAACCGAAGCCGCCCATCGACCTGTATCAACCCAACTGGCCGATCCGCACCTACGAGCCGCAAGTTCCGCCCGCCCGCACCGTCTCTGGTCCGTCCGGTCATGCCGGCGAGTTGGCCAACTCGATGCTCGCCGCGGGAGTCGTCATCGAAGGCGGCTCGGTGCGCAATTCGATTCTGTCTTCCAGCGTCAAAGTCGAAGAGATGGCGATTGTCGAACGCTCAATCCTGTTTGAGGGAGTGACGGTCGGGGCTGATGCTCGCTTACGAAACTGCATCGTTGACAAGAATGTCCATATTCCGCCGGGCGAGCGGATTGGCTTCGACCGCGCGAGCGACGAAGCACGCTTCACCGTGTCGGACAACGGCGTGGTGGTGGTCCCCAAGGGATACCAATTCCCGCCGCGCACCGAACGAGCCGATACCGAGATTCCCGTGGGCCTGGAGCCAAAGCCGCTTCGTGAAGCCATTCGCACCGGTTTGACCGCGACCTGACAGGTCGCCAGCAACGTTCCAGTGTTATTGCCGCAATTGTCGCCGGGACGCGAGCAAAGTAGACGAGTCACTCCGTGACTCGAATCGAGTCACGGAGTGACTCGTCTACTTTAAGGCTTCGCCCATTCGCGCAGGCTGTCGAGGTCCGTGAAGGGATGCTTCACGGCGTGATCTGACTCGAAGCGATGGGCTGTCATCCACGCGAATGTAGTTTGTTCTCCGCTGGATGGATCGGGGTCGGGCAGCGGCTGACCGTCGGCTTCGGCGTAGATCGTGCGAACGACCGGAACGCGAGCTGATGCTTTGGGGACGAGGTCGTAATCCGTGCCGCGTGTCTGCACGAACCAAGTGTTGTCGCGAAAGCCGCTCGCCAATCGGCGTCGCGCGGCGGTCAGCAGTTCGGTGCGTTCCGAGTCCGACAACTCTTTGTTGGAGCGAATCGCCTGCGTCATCTTTTGAGTTTCGGAGACATCGAAGCTCACCCAGCCATACGGTGGCAGGAACGCTTCCAGTTTGCAGTGTGACGGCGAACTCTTGGGAAAAGCGTTGAGTCCATAGGTGACTCGCGTGGGCTGCCCCAGCAAGCGTCCCATCGCGGCGCAGAACCCGTGATAGTCGCTGCAATGCCCGCGCAGGTTTTCGAGTCCATGAACGGAGCTGGCCTTTAAGGACGCCTTGGAGTGATCGTAGGCGAAGTGGCCATCGACCCACGTCAGCACGGTGTCGAAGTCCTGAAGTGGTCCGCGGCGTTGCGGCACGATCTCGGCGAGGAGTTTTTCAAAACGCGCGTCGGACACAACCGCTTGCGACTCGCTGCGGCGATATGCGGAAAAACTCTCAGGCCACTGTGTCACGGATTGCACGCGAGCGGGGTCCAGTTGCCAACGTAGTTCCCAAGCGCGGACCTGGAACTTGTGCCGGATGACTTGCGCTCCCTGCGGATTGGCGAACTCAAAATACGCGAACCGATTGCCGAACAATGACTCGTCCGCAATCTGTGGTTTCACGGCATCTGGGAACGCGGTCAACTCGGTCGCGAGCAATTCCTGACCGTGATCGCTGGGTGGGATCGGCAGCCAGACGCGCAGCTTCTTTGTTTTGTAGGGAGCGGTCACAGCGACCAAGAACTCGACGTCATACGTGACGGGATTCCGCCGTTCCGCCGAGTACGGCTGCCGAGGGTCGAGTTTCGGCGCGTCGTCCGCTCGCAGGGGCGAAGCCAAGCACAGAGCGCACATAAAAGTCAGGATGATTTTCACGGAAACCTCGCGCGACCCTTCGAGTGACAGGCGAGCGGGGCGGCGTCAGCCCCCCGGTCCCATAGCGAATGCACCGGGGGGCTGACGCCACCCCGCTCGCCAAGACGATGAGTGTTTGCGTCGCGAATCGCAACCGTGGCGTGCTACCGTTCCGGACAGACGCCGTTTATTCTGGCTGCATGAGCAACACACCCCTACGACTGATCGTGCTGGTTCGCGGCGACGTTGAGCGGCTCCAACGTGCCGGCGAAGAACTGGTCGAATTTCTGCGTTCTCAGCCGGGCGTGCAGGTCGCCGCGTATGTCGAATCGGAAGCGGTTTCGCTCGACGAGATTGAAGCGGACCTCGTGCTGGTGCTCGGTGGAGATGGGTCGATCCTCCGCGCCTGTCATCAGCTCGGCCGGAATCAGCGGCCCGTTTTGGGAGTCAATCTCGGCCGTTTGGGCTTCCTCGCCGATCTGACGCCGGATGAATTCCGCGAGATGTTCCCGCAACTGGTCCAGCGCGAGTTTCGCGTCGTCGAACATCTGATGTTTGAGTGCTCGCTGCGTCATGCCGATGGATCGGTCGATAAGTATCTGGGGCTGAACGAGGCGATCATCAGCGCGGCGAGTCCCTTGCAGATGATCGAGGCTCGGTTGTCGATCAACGGGGAATCGGTCACGGCTTACAGTTGCGACGGCCTCATCATCAGCACGCCCGTCGGCTCGACGGGACACAGCCTGAGCGCCGGCGGCCCGATGCTGCGACAAAACTTGCAGGCGTTCGTCATCACGCCCATTTGCCCGCACACGCTGACGAATCGGCCGCTGGTCGATGGGGCCGACGGCCTCTATTCGCTCAAGCTGGCCGACACGTCCAACGACGCTCTGCTGGTCATTGATGGCCAGTACCGCTGCGAGATGCGGGTGAGCGACACGGTCGAGATTCGCCGCGCTCCGGTGACTTTCAAACTCGCGAAGCTCCCCGGCCGCAGCTACTACACGACGCTGCAACGCAAACTCGGTTGGAGCGGCCAGCCGCTCTATCCCAGCCGGAAGTGAATGACTTTGAGCGGAATGGCGCTAATTCAGATTATTCATGGCCGCGATGTAACCCGAAGCGTCAGCGAGGGAGTCATCACACACTCACTCGCTGACGCTTCGGGTTACATCGCAGCACGCTGCTCTCTCCAAAGAGTAGGCCATGAATAATCTCGGCTAGCCATCGGTGTCGTGGCGGCGCTTGTCCGTGCGACAAAAAACCGGTGGCTAGCGCCGTGCCGCTCACTCCACGTAGATGAACTCATTCAGGCTCATCAACACCTGCGCGAAATCGGCCCAGGCCAACTCGCGCACCTGCGCTTGACCGGCGGACTGATAGCTTGCGGACTGAGCTTGGACAAACGCCGTTGTCTCGGACAACTCTGCCTCCGAGGGCAGCCGGCCCGCTGTGGCCAGATAACCCTGTCGGATCGCGTCGGCCGGCGACTTCTCCGCGAGCGGAGCCAGGCGTCGGCCGAACGACATCGCCCAAGCTCGCACATGGGAATTGTTCAGGAACAGCAGCGCTTGCGGAGCGATCGTCGTGCTGGGCCGTTCGCCCACGCTGACGAGCGGTTCTGGCGAATCGAAGAGTTGCATCATCGGCACCAGCCGGCTGCGCTTGACCATGAAATAGATACTGCGGCGTTTGTGGCCATCATCCAGCGTCCCCGCGCCGAATTGCGTTCGATCCAGCTCGCCGCTGACCGCCAGCATCGAATCGCGAATGACTTCCGCTTCCAGCCGGCGCGGTGAGTGTCGCCAATGAAACTGATTCTGCGGATCGAGTTTCGACTTCGCCGCATCGAACGCCGAACCTTGCTGATAGACCGCACTCAACATGATGAGCTTGTGCAGCGGCTTCAGTCGCCAGCCGGCTCCGTGGACGGGGTCAGGAGACCCGCGCCCTGCGCTGGGGGGTGCCATCAGCGTGGCCGCCAGCCAGTCAAGCAATTCCGGATGCGTCGGCCGTTGCCCCATCGCGCCGAAATCATTCGGCGTGGAGACCAGCCCGACATGGAAGTGATGCTGCCAAACTCGATTGGCAATCACTCGCGCCAGTAAGTGGCCGGGGCCTTGTTCGGTGTCGGTGATCCAATTCGCCAGCGACTTGCGACGGTACGAGGTCGTCGCCCCGGCCGGTGCGGTTTCGAGCCAGCGTTTCTCGCGGTCGGGAGCGCGCATCAGCACCTGCAGGAAGCCTTGCGGCGCGACATCAATCTTTTGAGTTGTGTCGCCGCGATACAGGAAGTGCGACTGCTCGAAGAAGTCCGCTCCCTGAGTGTGATGCCGGATCGGCTTCACCCCTTCGCTGCACACCATGACCTTCGCGAGCTTCGGTTTCGGCTCCTTCGCCGAGTGTTCCTGCACGACGGCGTTGAGCTTCTTCCATTCGTCGTCGCGTCCGCGATACCACGTCAGCAGCTTTTCGACTTCGCGCGGCGAGCGTTGCTCATCCGGCTTCTTGAGCGCGGCGATGATGTCACCGAACGTCGCCGCCGCATCGAGCGGCACCGCCTCCTTTGCGGTCGCGACACTCAAACGCACACGGCCGAGGTTGTGCTTGTTGTTGCCGTTGAACGCCAGAGTCACCGTGATCGTCGAGCCGCTTTCAAATCCGATCGGCTTCTCGAACTCGAACCGCGCCGCGTGATCTTTGCCGAACTGCGGATCGACCGCCCAACCGGTTTTCGGATCGCCATCAATGGTCAGCTTCACCGACAGCCCCGCGTTCTGATCAAACGTCGAAACAGGGTTGAGCAGTTTGACGGGTTGCGCCTTCTGGCTGTCGGCTGATGGCTGTGGGCTGATGGCCGTAATCCCAACCTTCACGTCGGTCAAATCAAAGTTCGCATTATCCGCGCGTCCCGGACCGTTCTTCACCATGCTCGGATGCGTCAGCGCCTCCAGTCGCAGCGCGGTCAGTCCCACCAAATCGGTCTTCGCGACGAGCGTGTACGTGTCGAAGTCCGGATTCTTTCCACTCGCGAGAATCGAGCCGTCGTCTTGCTTGGTCAGCGTCGTGCCGCCGGAGGACTTCGCTTCGGCAACATCAAGAATCATCCACTGACCCGCATCCCCCATCCTGAGCACGCCAGCCCCGTTCGCCTTCTCCCACTCGGCGAACCGTCCCGGCAACTTGTCCTTCTCAAACGATGCGAGAGAAGCCGCGAGCGGCGCGTGCTCGGCATCGAATGCGGATTTCTCACGCTTGAACGTCGCCGGGTCGAGGTCGAGGTCGATCTCGCTGCGCACCGTCGTCGTGAACGAAGAGAGCATCCGGTAGTAATCGGCCGCCGGGATCGGATCAAACTTGTGATCGTGACAGCGAGCACACCCGACCGTCAGGCCGAGGAACGCCGTGCCGGTTGTGGCCGTCATGTCGTCGAGCGCGTCGTAGCGGGTCCGCTCGACTTCGTTCGCTGTGATCTGAGTCGGAAACACTCCCGCTCCGAGGAACCCAGTCGCCATCATGGCGAGCGGATTGCCCGGCTCGAACTCGTCGCCAGCCAATTGCCACTTCACGAATTGATCGAACGGCATGTCGGCGTTGAGCGCCTTGATGACGAAGTCGCGAAACCAATACGCGAACGGCCGATCGTAGTCTTGCTCGAAGCCATGACTCTCCGCGAACCGTGCGACGTCCAACCAGTGCCGGCCCCAACGCTCGCCGTACTGCGGTGAATCCAGCAGCGTGTCGAGCACCTTCTCGAACGCATTCGGAGCGGCGTCATTCACGAACGCTTCGATCTCGGCGGGCGTCGGCGGCAGGCCGATCAGATCGAAGTACGCTCGGCGAATCAGCGTGCGGCGGTCCGTCGCCGGGTTGGGCGACAGACCCTTCTCGCTCAGCTTCGCCACGACAAAAAGATCGATCGGCGAACGGACCCACTTCGCTGCGTCTCCCGAAACCGGCGGCGGAGCGACCACCTTCAGCGGCTGAAACGACCAGAACTCGCGAGCTTCCGGCGGCACCTCGCGGCGAGTCCACGCCTTCGGGTCTTTGGCCTCTTCCTTCAGCGGCTTGTCATACGGAAAACCGAGATCAATCCACTTGCCGATTGCGTCGATGTGCAGGTCCGAGAGCTTCGCTCCATCGGCCGGCATGTGCGGCTCTTCTTCTTGCTTGATGAGCTTTATCAGCAAACTTGTTTTCGATTTGCCTGTCTCGGCGACGATGCCCGTCTCGCCCCCCTTGAGCAATCCCTCGCGCGTCGTCAGGTCGAGCTTCCCTTCCGTCTTCTCTCCGCCGTGACACTTCAGACAGCGGCCGACCAGGATTTGCTTGACCTCTTTCCTGAAGAGTTCCAACCCCGCCGCGCGTTGCTTGGCATGAGCGGGATCGACCGGCTCCTTCGGCGGATCAGCGGCGGGGATCAGCGTGGCGGCCGAGCAAATCAGAACCGTTGCAGCGAGCAATGCGAGGCGGGGCATGAGCGAATCCTTGGGCGGGTCAAACAACAGGCACAGCAGACGCTCGCAATCTATTCATACCGAAACCGCTTGGCGAGCGGGGCGGCGTCAGCCCATTGGCACTGACTTTAGAAAGTAGCAGGCACATTCCATGTGCCGTCAGCCTGAGAATTGCGGACGGCACATGGAATGTGCCTGCTACGGTGCCCCGCTCGCCTGTTTCATTAACGAAAGTGTTCCGCCACCAATCGGCGGAACGCGGCCAGATCGCGGACTTCGTGAATCGATCGTTTGAACGACTCGAACTCCGGAACAAACTTCGCGAAGTAGCAGCTCGTCCGCGCGAGCCGCCGCAGTGCGACTGGTGCCCCGTAATAACGAAACTCCCCTTCGATGAGTTGCCGCAGCGCGCGACCTCGTTCGGCAGGAGAAGGCTCATGGCTGGCGACACCGGTCTGCCAAAGTTCGCGCGACTGCTTGAAGATCCACGGTCGGCCAAGGCATCCGCGCCCAATGGCGACTCCATCCGCACCGGTCTCGCGGAGAAAGCGAACTGCATCCGCCGGCGAGCGGACACTGCCACTACCGAGCACCGGGATCGTCACCGCTTGTTTCAATCGCGCGACGGCCGACCAGTCCGCCTCACCGACATACGCCTGTCGCACACTCCGAGCGTGCAGATCAACCGCCGCCGCTCCGCCCTGCTCGGCCGCACGAGCGACATCGAGACACGTCTCGTTCGATTCATCGGGACCGGTCCGAATTTTGAGCGTCACCGGAATCGAGACCGCTCGCACCACCGCCGCGACGATGCGACCGATCGCCGCTGGATCGGCCAGCAACGCACCTCCTTCGCCGCGATCCACCAGGCGACGGATCGGACACTCGAAATTCAAATCGACGATCGCGAATCCGCGTTCTTCGACAACTCGCGCGGCTTCCGCCAACTCGGCCGGATCGACTCCGCTGATCTGTCCCGCGCAGGGGGATTCCCCCGGTGCAGTCTCCAGCAGACGCATGGCCCGACGATCTCGCTTCGCGACATCCGACCCGTCAATTCGTTCGGTGCAGAGAAGGCCCGCGCCCAACTGCCGCATCAATTGACGAAACGGCGGGTTGGTATGCTCCTCCATCGGAGCCAATGCGAACGGATGCGAAATGCGAAGCGGGCCGAGTTGCATGTCGAGAGGATGACGATGTCCGACATTCAAAGCACGCGACTCCAACACGTAGCCCGACTCTCCGAGTCGGGCGAATCGACGGCATGGTTGCCCGACTCAGAGAGTCAGGCTACGGGGTTTCGGCCCGACTCGGAAAGTCAGGCTACGGTTATCACGCATCGGTTGAGTTTCCGTGGGCCTGCGTTGGACATTGGAGCCTCGACATTAGACATTCTCCGCCCCACCACACTCCGAGCGCGTCATGTTCTGGCGAGCGGGGCGGCGTCAGCTCCCCGGTGATTCGCATCGCTCGCAGACTACCGGGGGGCTGACGCCGCCCCGCTCGCCAAAGACTCAATGGAAAACAGAAAACCTCATGGGCTTCTTCGACAAACTCAAAGCCGGCTTGGCTAAGACCAAGCAACTGCTGCAAACCGATATTCGTGACCTGCTCAAAGCGGGCGAAATCCTCGACGAGCCGAAACTGGTCGAGTTTGAAAAACGGCTGCTGCGCACTGACATGGGTGTCATCGCCGCAGATGCCATCCTGGCGGAACTGCGAATCAAACATCTCGGCCGCACCGTGGATCTCGACGCGATTTGGCAGACCGTTAAAGACAAGCTCAAGCAACTGCTGCGTGGCGACGGCAATTCAAGCTGGGATTCCGACAATCCGCTCTCGCCCCTGAAGCTTTCGACAACGAAGCCGTCGGTCATCCTGGTGGCCGGCGTCAACGGAGCCGGCAAGACGACGTCGATTGCGAAGCTCGCCAAGCTGCTGATGAGCACCGGCAACTCGGTGGTGCTGGCGGCAGGCGACACGTTTCGCGC
The DNA here is from genome assembly GCA_945893045.1 of Planctomyces sp. SH-PL62. GTDB lineage: Bacteria > Planctomycetota > Planctomycetia > Planctomycetales > Planctomycetaceae > SXKJ01. Next base: position 2,597 of record CAMDEA010000011.1, on the reverse strand, counting down.
GGCGGCTGTCGAGCAATTGACTCTCTGGAGCCAACGCCTTGGCTGCGACATCGTGACCAAGCCCAGCGGCACCGATCCCGCCAGCGTCGCGTTCGCGGGTTGCGAGCACGCGCTCAACACCGGCAAAGACATCCTCATCGTGGATACCGCCGGCCGTTTGCAGACCTCACAAAACCTGATGCAAGAACTGACGAAGATTCATCGCGTCATCGCCAAAAAGATTCCCGGTGCGCCGCACGAAAGCCTGCTGGTGCTCGATGCCACCACCGGTCAGAACGGAATCAGCCAAGCCAAGAATTTTTCCGAAGCGACGCAATGTACCGGCCTGGTTCTCGCCAAACTCGACGGCACCGCGAAGGGCGGAGTCGCGGTGGCCATTCGCCAGCAGATGGGCATCCCCGTGAAGTACGTCGGAGTCGGCGAAGGGATCGACGACCTGCAAGTCTTCAGCCCGGACAACTTCGTCGACGCGCTGTTCGCGTAGGTCAGCCTTTCCAGGCTGACCCAATTGGCAAACGACGTTGAAGTGCATGCCGGCCTAACAAGCAGAGCCGTGTGAAGCGTGCCGGTCAGGCTGGAAAGCCTGACCTACGTGAGCTCCAACGTGCTCCATAGGCTGGGGTCGTAGGCGAATGGGAAGCTGGCATCGACCGTCAGCGTTTGGTCGCCGAGTTCGCTGTCGCGAATCTCGTAGAAGAATCCGAGCTTGGTGGGAGTCCCCGCTTCGCGATCGGCGGCGGGATCGAAGCCTTGCAGTTGGTCGCGCCGCAACCAGATCTCCAAGCGGTAGCCATCGGACAATGATTCCGCGTTGACGAGCAAACTTCCTTTCGCGGCCAGAGACGTCGGCTCGCGAGCTTGTGCGATGTGCAACTGCGTGCCGAAGGATTGCTCGCCGTTGCTTCCGCCGCCGACCGGGGCGAAACAAAAGTGATGGCAATAGCGGCTGGCTCGGTGAATCGACTGCGTATTGCGTGTGTCGATCCACAACTGGACGCCGTCAGGCATCGTCGGCGCTCGCTCTTCAGCGACCGGCGGATGCTTCTTGCCGCGCACGAGAACGCTGAACCCCAAACCGTCGTCATTCCAAGCGGCTCGCACTTCGCCCAGCGGTCGCGCGCCACGCAGTTCGCTGAGGTCGGGTAACGCGAACTCAGCAGAAAGTCCGAGCAATCGCTGGCCCCGTTTCGGCAGGCCGTCACAGCGGCGCACGGGGAGCGCGAAGCGAAAGAGAAACGGAGGTGGAACGACTTCGGGCATGTGGATGTAATCGATTGCAAAACCGTAGCCGCGTTTCGCCAGAACGCGGGGAATTCGAACCACCCGCGTTCTGGCGAAACGCGGCGACGGTCGCACGCGAGCCGCGTGCGCCACGAGCGAGGCGAGAGAGTATCGCGGCTCGCGCGGATCGACTACAGATTCGAGACGCTATGTCCGACCCTGCTCAATCGCCGAACCTCTCTGCCGGGCAGATCCGCGTGCGTGGTGCTCGCGTGCATAATCTGCGCGGCGTGGATGTGGATATTCCACGGCAACGGCTGACGGTCATCACCGGCGTCAGCGGCAGCGGCAAGAGTTCGCTGGCGTTCGATGTGATTCATGCGGAGAGCCAGCGGCGGTATCTCGAAAGTCTTTCGTCCGAGACGCGAGCTCGTGTCGGCGTGTGGCAGCGGCCAGATGTCGATGTCATCGACGGGTTGCCTCCGACGATCAGCGTTGGACAATCTTCGCGGTCTGCTTCGTTGCGAAGTACGTTGGCGACGACGACCGAGATTCTCGATTACTTGCGTCTGTTGTTCGCTCGCTGTGGCGAGGCGCATTGCCCGAAATGCCAACGCCCGCTCTCGGCTCGCAGCTCGCAAGAAATCGTCGAACAGATTCTCGCGTTGGAGGCTGGCCGCAAAGTGATGATTCTGGCCCCGCTCGTGCGCGGCAAACGAGGGGCTCATCGCGAAACGTTTGAGCTCATCGCCAAGGCCGGCTTCGTGCGAGTTCGCGTGGACGGCAACATCATCGAAGCGTCGCCGCCGCCAACGCTCGCGAAGACGAAGCCGCACACGATTGAGGCGATCGTGGACCGCATCGTGGTGAAGGCCGGCTTGCAGGCTCGGCTGCGCGAGTCGGTGGAACTCGCGCTGAAACACGGAGACGGCACCGTCGTGCTCAGCGAACAAACCGGCGACGACTGGGAAGATCACTCCTACTGCAGTCGCTTCGCGTGCGCGGACTGCGGCGTCAGCTTTGCCGAACTCGAACCGCGCACGTTCAGCTTTAACAGCCCACACGGTGCGTGTCTGAGTTGTCGCGGCTTGGGTGTGGTCGTCTCGGAAGAGGTTGATTTCGACGCGATCTCCGCGCGGCAAAGCGAACGACAAGAGTTGTGTCCCGATTGTGGTGGCTCGCGGCTGAATCCGTTCGCACGTGGAGTTCGCTTTCGAGAGCTCACGCTGCCGGAGTTGCTTGGCAAAACGGTGGGTGATGCGGCGGAGGTGATTGCGAGTTGGCCAGTCCCAGCCGACGGGGTCGGGAGTCTTTTTCCTGCCGCCGGCGTTTCTCGGAGCATTCCCAGCCAAGACTTGCGGCAGGAAAAAGACTCC
>CAMDEA010000010.1 GCA_945893045.1 Planctomyces sp. SH-PL62 | reverse complement strand
CGCTCTGGTGCTCGTTGGAATCTCCGCAACGCCGAATCCGTCTCCGCCCTGACCAACCTCCGCGACAGCAATCAATGGCAACCCTATTGGTCAACTTGCGACACCACAAAAACTTAACACCGCCAATATCTCTGGGCACACCCCGTTCGTCAAAAGCGGCGGTGGTCTGTTGATTTTCACCGGTGACAACGTCTCCGCGAAAAGTTGTGTGGCGTTGTCCGATGCCGGGCTGAGCGTCGGCACCATTGGCGAGCCGAAAGTCACGGTCGATTTGCCGTGGCGTCTGACCAAGTGGGACGAATCGCATCCGGTGTTTCAACCGCTGAGCGATCCACAGCACGGCGATCTGCGACGATTGATCTTCGCGGCTTACACGCATCTGGTTCCGTCGTCCGACGCGAAGGTCTTGATGGAATTCGGCACCGGCGATCCGGCCGTCCTCGAGCGCCGAGTCGGCGACGGCACGGTCTTGTGGGTCACAGTCTCGTGCGGACGCGATTGGAGTGATTGGTCTCGCGGCCGACTGTTCCTGCCGCTGGTGCATCAACTGCTGGGCTACGAGGTCGGGCTGACAGAAGGTGGTCGAGTGCGAACTCGGCTGGTGGATGTTGAGAGGGGCGAGGGGGCAGAACAGCAGAGCCCTGGCGTCGCGCAGTTCGAGCGGTACGCTGAAATCATCAACGTCAGTCCGCGCGAGTCGGACACGGATCGCTGCACTCGGCAAGAGTTTGAAGATCGCTTTGCGGTGAAGTTCGTGGACGAGGACGGTGCAGCGGCGAGTCAGCTTGCCGATGCGGGTCACGTTGAATTTCAGCAAGACGAAGTTTGGCACTGGGCCGCGTGTGCCCTGTTGGCCGTGATGTTGCTTGAAGGATTCGTCGGGAATCGCACGACCGCGTGAAAGGGAACAGCCGTGACAACCACCACGATTCAAAAACGGTATCCCGGCTGTCGGCGATCGGCCTGCGGCTTCCGGCCGGACGCCGACCGCCGTTGGCCGACTGCTGTCATACCGTTTTTCCTGCTCGTGAGGACGCGGCGCTGCTCAGCGACCGGATTGATCGGAGAGAATTATGAATAACACAACCACTCGCGAAGCCGCATTCCTCAATCGCTTTCATTTGGTTTGGTCTCGGAAACGACGCACGCAGCTTGGACAAGTCGCGGCGAGTTCGTTGCTGCTGGCGGTGGTTGGCTGGGGGATCATCGCCGCCGCCGATTACGCCTGGGAACTCGATCGCACCGCGCGAGCGATCGCGCTGGGAACGATGGTTTTGGCCGTGCTGGCGTTTGCGGTGAACTCGTTGTGGCGAACGATGCGGCGGTGGAATCAGCCGACAACGGCGGCGGAGATCGAGGCCGCGTTTCCAGAACTCGGCCAATCGGTGCGGACTACGGTGCAGTTCGGAGCCATGCAGGTCGAGCAAGTGGAGTCCGAAGGTATCGCGACGACGTTGGTAGCGGCACTTGCCGAGCAGACTCATCAACGCGCCTTGCCGCTGACGATCGAAGACGTTGTTCCATCGAAGAAGCTGTGGTGGATCACGTGCGGTCTCGCGGCGGGAGTCGTCCTGTTGGCCGGCGCGGCAACCGTCGATTGGCAATGGCGCAACGCAACCAAACGTGCGGTGTTGCAAGAGCAAGCCTATCGGCAGCTCGAAGTGCTGCCGGGCCATCAAACGGTCGATGAAGGTGGCGGCACGCGGATCGACGTCGCGCTCATCGGTCGGACGAATCGCGAAGTCGTCTTGTTCACTCGCGCGGCCGGTCAGGCGGATGCGGAATGGACGGAGCGGAAGCTGGAGGAGGGGTTAGGGGAAAGCAATGCAACGGCGTCTGCGAGTGAAGTTGCTTCACCGCGGCCGCGACTTGGTTTTGTCGCGAAGTTGGATCGGCTGACGAAACCCGTTGAATACCGCGTGACTGCTGGCGAGTTGGCGAGTCCAACTTATCGCATCGACATTCGCCGGCCTTTGCGGATCGAAGAGGTCAAGGTCGATCTCACGCCGCCGTCGTACACCGGACAGCCGACAAGCGCGTCGTTGGATGCGAATCTCAGCGTGTTGCAGGGGACGGTTGCCAACTTCGCGATCACGTTCGACAAGCCGGTGAAGTCGGCGGCGCTGGTCATCGCGCCTCGCAAGCAACCGCGCGATGACGAGGACAAAAACGAGCCGGAGGTTGTGCCGCTAAGTAGCCATCACGCTCCGCGTGATGAGCCGAACGGGAACACGCGCGGGACTGCGGCGAATGCTTCGAACGAAACCGTGCGTGCAGGTGATCGGCTCGTCACGCGGAGCGTGACAGCTACGTTGACACTCAATGAAGACCGTAACTACAGCATCGTGGCAGAGGCGGAGGACGGGACTCGGTTGCCGGAGAACAAGTACCGCATTCGCGTGCGTGAGGATCAGCCGCCGCAAGTTTCGTTCGAGGAGCCGAGAGACGCCGTCGAAGTTCACACGCTGGCCGAATTGCCGATGCGCATTCGCGTGCGAGATGACTACGGACTGACGAAGGCGGGAGTCATCTTTCAGATCAACAACGAGCAAGCCATCCCGCTGATCGCGCAGGACTTCGAGGTCGTCGCGGCAGCGGCTAATGAAGTGGCGACGGAGGGAAAGGTCTCGCCGACCACTCAGGCCGCGTTGGAAAAGGTGCTGCCGCTGGAGGTGTTTGAACTCACGCAGAAGGACAGCGTGATGTACTTCGGGTTCGCCGAGGACAATCGGCCGGACAATCCGCAACGCACCGAAACCGACATGCAATTCATCGACATCCGCCCGTTCAAGCGGTCGTACCAAGTCGTTGATCCCGACCCGATGAACGGCATGAACATGGGCCAAGGTTTGAAATCGTTGGAGGAATTGATTCAGAAACAGCGTTTCGGACTCAACCGCACGATGCAGATTGAGAAGCGGGCCGTCGCTGGACGAAAGCCGGATGCGACGACGCTCGATCAGTTGATGCAGTTCGAGACGGAGCTGGCGAAGAACGTGCGCGACACGGCTCAAGGCTTAGAGTCTCGCGGCTTCGATGACACCGAGCTGTTTTATCAAGCGGAAGCGGCGATGCTGGCGGCGGTCGATTCGCTGTCGGTCGGCAAGTGGGAGAATGCGACGCTGCAAATGAAGGACGCGCTCAAGGCGCTCATTGAGCAGCGCGATCGCACGCTCGAATTCATTCGCAAGAACCCGGACGCCGCGCGGCTCGCCGCGCTGCGAGCGTTTGATCGACAGCAAGCTCAAAAGCTGCGCCGACCGAAGACGGACAAAGAGGAAGCCCGCGAATTGATCCGGCGGCTCGAAGAATTAGTCAGCCAGGAAACGACCGTTGCCGGAGCGCTGGAAGAAGACGGAGAGAAGTCAGAGGTCAAAGATCAAAAGCCCGAGGACAAGTAACCCGAAGCGTTAGCGAGGGGGGGAGTCGTTCGACGTTCGCCCTCGCTGGCGCGTCGGGTTAGTGAAGCAATGGGAGACAAATCATGAAGACGTATTCTCGACAGTTCGGATTGGCGTGCGCGTGCGCGATCACGCTGGCCGGGACCATTCTAGCTCAAGACGAAGCTCAGCCGGAACCCGCAGCTCCGGCCAAGCCGACGCGCAACGAGCTGCGCGACAAGCAGCTCGATGTGTCGCTGGAGGCGCGGGACATCGAACGCATTCTCACCAAGCTGAAACGTGCGTCAGAACTCTCGAAGACGCGCATCACCGAAGCGGCGAAGACAGCGGAGTCGGTTTCCACGGCGCTCGATAAGGGAGACTCGAAGGGGGCGCGGGCGGAGGCTCAGCAGACGGCCGAGATGTTCCAGGAGATCATCAAGCAGCTTGAAGCGTTGCTCGCCGAAGAGACGCCGCAGCGAGTCGCGGCGGCTCGGAACCTCGCGAATCAATTGGCCAAGATGGAACGAGTGTTCGCTCAGCAGTTTCCCGGCGTGATGAATCCGACGGGCGGAGGTCAGGGCAAGGTCGATCCGAAATCTCAGGTCAAGCCGGCGAAGCAGGGTCAGGGATCAGCGGCCGGGCAAAAGAAGGAGGAGAAGGACGGAGATGACGCCAAAGACCCGATCAAGGACGGCGGCGGTGAAGACCAAGGCAAAAACGAAAAGAAAGACGGAGACGGCGGGGCCGATCCTCATTCAGAACCGCGCGATGGGTCGGGCGCGGGCGGAAAGAAGAAGGAGAAAGGCAAAGACGATCCCAAAGACCCGATGCAAGATGGCGGCGGTGAAGGGGACGACAAGAACAAGGACGATCGCGCGAACGAAACGGGCGGTTCGCGAAGAGACAAATCGCTTACGGCCGAGGAGCGCCGTGAGGCGTTGGCTCGTCGCGCGGAGCAACTCGCGAAGACGGGTGAGACGTTGAAGGATGTCTTGCGGGCGATCTCGCAATCGACCGATCCGACGGACAAGGAAGCGGTCGCGAAGCTCGAAGCGATTCTCAAAGAGACCGATCTGCTCAAGGCGATCGAGGCGATGCCGCAGGCGGCCGATCAGATTCGGTCGGACAAACTGGATGACGCACGGCTGGCATCGCTGGACTTGGCCGATCGTTTGGAGATCACGGCGCAGCGGTTGGATGCCGCGTACCGCGCGATCGTCGCTCCGCAGGCCGAGGAGTTGCGAAAGCTCGAACAGGCGTTGGCCGATCTGCGCGAGAAACTGGAGAACTTGGAGACGCAGGCTCAAATCGCCGCGTGGCATCGTGAGGCTCGTGAGTTGCTTGATCAGGCCGAGAAGCTGGGGATCAGCGATCGCGTGCGCGACGACTTGCTCGAAGAGATGAAGAAGGCGGGGTTGGGAGTGAACGGTCAACGCAACACGTTCAATTGGGGCTTAGTCAATGACCGCTACGCCTCGCCCGATGGCTACGCGGTCAACCTCATTCGCGTGCAAGAAGAGGTGCAGGCCCGCATTCAAAACCTGCTGCTCGGCGATATCGCCTCCGCGACCGACGATGCCACGCCGCCGAAGTATCAAGACCTCGTCGAGCGGTATTACCAAGTGCTGTCGAAAGAAAGCGGCGGGAAGAAACCCGAAATCCGAAACCCGAAATCCGAAACAAAGGCGAAGTCGAAATGAAGAATCTGCTTTGCAATGCCATCGGACTGATCCTCGCCGCAATGGTTGGTGTCACTCTGAGTGATGAGAAAGCGGACGAAGCCTATCGTGCCTCGCAACTCAATCGTATGAAGAGCATCGCCGAGAAATTTGAAGTCGAGGCCGCGTTGGGGGCGAAGCCAGTGATGTCGAAACTCATGTCGAACCCGCTGTTGAAATACAACGATTCGACGCGGCGGAATCATGAATCGACGCTGTGGCTGTGGACCGAGCGTGAGCTTCCCTCTGCGTTGATGGCGGTCGAGTTCTATCCGAACTCGCCGCGCGGTCCGCGTTGGTTGTTCGAGATCGTCTCGTTGTCGAACTCCAAAATTGGTGTGGCTCGCGGCGGCGATTGGAAGTGGCAGGCCAAACAACCAGGCGTGATCCGCAAACCTGTTCCCGGAGATTTGACGCCGGCCGAGAAGCCCGCGCTGCGGCTCGCGCAGGCTCGGCAGATTCGCCAACGGTTCGCGGCGCACGAGAAGGAGGGAACCGACGGTCGACTCGAACTGCGGGCGCTGTCGACTCCGCTGTATCGCTACGCCGACGAACAGACCGGCGTGATCGACGGCGCGGTCTTCGCATTCGCGAACGGCACCAATCCGGAAGTGCTGTTGTTGTTGGAAGCTCAACGCGACGCCGCGACGAAGCAGGCCGTCTGGACCTACGGCTTCGCTCAGATGACCGGAGCCGAGGTCTATGCCAGCCTCGACGATCGAGAAGTGTGGAGTCAAAAGGAGGCCGATCCTCCCGCGATTCGAGACTCGTATGTGAATGATTGGCTGAAGGATGAAGAACCGCCGGCGATTGCCAAGTGAAGTGTGGGGCTCAAATGAGCCGGCGGGACAGCAGAATGATGGGGGCAGAATGATGAAAACAATCGTCGCCGCGCTGATTTGTCTGCTGACGTTTGCTTCGTCGTTCGCCGACGAGCCGTCTCCTGATGTCGAGAAGGGCCGCCGCGAGCGGCTGGAACTGATGAAGGGAGTCGTTGACGATGTGTCGTTGGAGACAAGCGACGAACCGCCGAAGAGGCTGACGCGATCCGAGAATCCAGTCTTGCGATACACGAATCCGGTGACGTCCGCGTTTAGCGAAGGGGCGTTGTTCTTGTGGCTGGACGGCAAACGGCCACTCGCGGCGGTGAGTCCTTCACTGCGGGACAACGGCACGATCTGGTGGGAACTGACATCGCTTTCAGACGGGCCGCTGCGACTGACTCGCGACGGAGCCGTGGTGTGGCAGCCGAAATCGTGTAGCCGCAAGGCCGAGTTGCTGAAGGATGTTCCCGCGCCGGCGGAATCCACAGCGGCACGACTGACTCAGTTCCGAGCGATCGCCCGAAAATTCCAAGTTCGTGAAGAACGCCGCGGCGGGTGGCAAGAAGGCCGGTTGCTCTCGCAGCCGCTGTATCGCTGGAACGACGACAAAGCCGGCGTCATCGACGGAGCGCTCTTCGGTTACGCCGAGACGACTGACCCCGAATTGTTGCTGATGATTGAAGCTCGCCGCGATTCAGTGACTCGCGAAGCACGGTGGTATTTCACCCTCGCCAAGATGACGTCCTCGCCAATGACAGTGAGCCTCAACGAGCAAGAAATCTGGAGCGTAGAAGGCTACTGGAAGAATCCGCGAGCACCGACCGATCCCTACGTCGAAGCCGCCATCGGGAAATTTGATCCCGCGGCTCGCTGACATTTGAATTCTGAACTCTGACTGATGATCGCACACCATGTTGGCCTCGTTGCAACTACTCACACCGTTGACTGCCGCCGTTGTTGGCATGCTGGCGGCGACTCTGTTGATTGGTTTTGGCCTGCTGCGATGGCTGGGCGGACCCCCCGCCGCAATCGCTCGGCGCTGGGGGCTGATCGGCATTCGAGCGGCGGCGGTCGGGACGTTGCTGCTGATCCTGCTCAATCCGTCGGACGTGTCGCAAACGCCGGGACCGATTGATCGGCCGGATATTTTCTATCTGCTCGATTCGTCGCAGAGCATGGCGGTGGGCGATCAGGAAACTCGGTTCGATCACGCCACGCGGTTGATGCGCGAAGCGGATCAGGCGACTCGCGATGAGGCTCACGCGCAAGTGAAACTGTTTCGTTTTGGGCATCGGTTGGCGGCGGTCGAGCAGGGGCCAGGGGGCAAGAGTCAGGAATCCGAGAGGAAGGCCACTGATCTTCGTGGGTTGAACAGTTCGACCTCGTTGAGTCTGACATCGGTGGCTCAAGCGGCGGAATCGACTTCGACGGCGGCAGGCACATCGAAGGCCAAGCAGAAACTGCTTGCGCCGACGGATTCGGATACCCAGTTGCTCACGGCGTTGCGGCAGGTGCCGAGCCGGTTTGGGCGGCGGCCTCCGGCTGGAATTGTGTTGTTTTCGGATGGGCGTGCTCGCGATGAATCGGGCGTTGAGCAACTGGCGAGGCAGTTCGCGAAGCTCAATGTACCGGTGCATGTCGTGCCGGTCGGAGATACCGCGAAGGGTGGCGACGTGGCGATCGTCGCGTGTGTTGTGTCGCCTCGCGCGAGGCGGTTTGCCGAGGTCGAGGTGCAAGTCTTCTTGAGAAGCTACGGCTACGACGGGCGGCGGTGTGAAGTGACGCTAGTCGCGCCCAGCGGCGTCGAAGGGGAGGCCGATCGCAACTTGGCTCCGTCGGTGCCGGTCACGTTGCATGATGGGTTTCAATCGGTGGGCTTGTCGTTTCGCACGGACACGAAGACGCGCAAGTTGCAGTTCAATGTGTCGTCGCTGCCGGATGAAGTCTCGACGGCGAACAACTCGTTCAAGGCTGAGGTGCAAATTGATCGCACGAAGATTCGCGTGCTGTATGTCGAAGGAAGTTCGCAGCCGTTGCAACCGGTGCAGATCGGAACACGCTATGAGGTTCGCGGCCCGTACTCCGACTTGCAGCGGGCGCTGACCGAGGACGAGGACATCGAATGCGTCGTGCTGGCGGCTCCCTATGGTCGCGGGCGGTTGCAGCGAGTCGCGGAAGCGGGTGGCGTGGTGACGGCTCGCGGGTTTCCGGAGACCGTGGCCGAGCTATCCGCGTTTGATGCGATCATTCTCAGTGACGTCGCGGCGAACACGTTCACCGAGCAGCAATTGGAATGGCTCGACAAGTGGATCGGCCAGCGCGGCGGCGGACTGTTGATGGTCGGTGGTCAGCGCAGCTTCTCGGCGGGCGATTGGGACGACACGCCGCTGGCCGCGATGCTGCCGATCGAGATGCGCGGCGACAACGATTGGCTCCCCGGCACGCAAGTCAGTGTGCTGGCCGAACCGCAGGCAATGTCGCATCCGCTGTGGACGATCGTCTCCGACGAACGGCAGAACCGCGACATCATCGGCCAGTTCCCGTCGTTCTTCGGAGCCAATCGCTGGGCTGGCGTGAAGCCGAATCTGACGCGCGTGTTGGCGATGTCAAACCTCGCCGCCGCCGATGTCCCCGCCGGAGCCGCGCCGCCCGTCGCACCGAAGCCCGTGAAGCCGCCGAGCTTCTTTGATTCGTTGCAAAAGAATTTGATTGGTAAGAAGCCAGCGGCCGAGGCGAACGGGGGGCGTCAGCCCCCTGGTGATTCGACGGCGAAACCGAAACCGAATTCCAACCAGGGGGCTGACGCCCCCCGTTCGCCGGGGACTCTCGAAGCCAACGCCTCGAACCAGCCGGCGATCGTCGCTGGTCAATACGGACGTGGCCGCACGATGGCGATGGCGATGCCGATCACACCCCCTTGGGCCAATGATTTCCTGACCAAGTGGGGCGGTGGCGACTCGAAGTACAGCGGGAAATTTTGGCGGAATGCGATCTATTGGCTAACCGAAAGTTCGTCGATCGGTCGTCGTCGCCTCGTCGTGACCGCTGACAAGAAGTTCTATCGACCCGGCGAAACGATCTCGCTGACCGCTGCCGCATTCGATGAAGCCGCGAATCAAACTGGCTCGTACAAGATCACGTCGATGATCGAGCCGCAGACGTCGCTGAACGATCTCGAATCGAATTACTCGCCCGTCCGCTGGCCCGACGGCAAGCCGCGCGAAAGCGGCGAGACCGGCTCGTTCATCGCGTGGGGCGAAGAGTTCGATCTGCCGCGCACCGACGCTGCCGGAGGCAAACCGGCGTTCGCGCTCGAACTGCCGATCGCCGACGCGCTGACCGTCGGCTCGGCGAGTCAATCGCTGCGCGTCGAACTGACGGCGATGGAAGAGTTCACTCAAGTCGATAGCACGTCGCTCGACATCCAGATTCTGCACGATCCGTTCGAGCAACAAAACCCGTTCCCGAATCACGAACTGCTGGCGTCCATCGCGAAACACTCCGGCGGGCAAGTCATCAACGACTCGAAGCAATTGGCCGAAGTGCTGCGCGACGTGCCGATGAAAGTCGGCACGCCAATCGTGAAGAAGACACCGCTGTGGAGCACTTGGCTGTTGTGGACGTGGATGCTGGGTCTGCTCAGCGTTGAATGGATTTGGCGACGCGTCGTGGGATTGGCGTGACTTCTATTGAATACCCAAATGTCATCATCGCGCGACCAAATCCGCATGGCTTACGACATCGCCTCCGAGGCGTATGCGCGGAAGTTCGTCAACGAACTTGATCACAAGCCGTTCGATCGCGCGTTGCTCAAGCGGTTCGCCGACTGCGTCGGTGCGGAGCGGCCGGTGCTCGATTTGGGTTGTGGTCCCGGTCACACGACAGCGTATCTGACGGACGTGGGGCTGACGGCGACTGGAGTCGATCTTTCGCCCAACATGATCGCGATCGCCTCGCGGATGTTTCCGCAATCGCGATTTGAGGTGGGGGACTTCTTCGCGCTCCGCCAGGAATCCTCGTCGGTCGCGGGCATTCTCGCCTTTTACTGCATCGTGCATTTGACGTCGGATCAGCTCGTCCCGGCGTTCACGGAGATGCACCGGGTTCTGAGCGACGATGGCGTGCTCCTGCTGTCGTTTCATGTCGGGACAGAAGTGATTCACGCCGAAAACTTTCTCGAAACGAGCGCAGTTTTGGACTTCACGTTCTTTGAACCCCAGCAAATCGAAGCCGCCCTGCGAACGGTGGGTTTTGACTGGGTCGATGTCCGCGTGCGAGCACCCTACGACACCGAACATCCCAGTCGACGCGGTTACGTTTTGGCGCTCAAGCCGCAGAGCGCGGCCATACAGAAAGACCAACCATGAAATCTCCCCGCTGGAATCACCGCGCGTATTGCCGTCTACGAATGTTGGCCGTGGGCTGTGCCATCGCACTGCTGATGTCTCCCGTGTCTGCCGAAGATCAGCCGAAGACTGATGGCAATGACGTGAAGCCGGAGGATGCTCCACTGCGGAAAGCTCGCGTGCAGTTTCTGGCCGACGCTGTCAAGCACTTTGAAATACAGGTTGGCGAAGAGGCGGAGGAATCGAAGCTGCGGCCGGAGCCGGCGTTGGTGTGGGACAATCCCGTCAGCGGGACCAAGATCGGTATCCTCGCGTTGTTCACTCGCAATGGCCGCCCGGATGTGATGGCTCAGTTTTCCTTCACGTCGCCTCGGAACGCCGTCAATGAGTTTCACAATTTCTGCGGCGACAAAGTGGTGATGAAGCGCGGGACGCAAACGATCTGGACGCCAGCAGAGACCTCGACCAAATGGCAGAAGCTCGACACGTCCGAGAAGCCGGCGGCGACGCCAACTCTGCGGCTCGTACAGATGCGGCGACTGGCCGAGAAGTTTGTTGTCGAGGACGACTTCGGCTGGGAGAAGAAGGAACTCAATCAACTGCGACTGCTCACGACTCCCGTGCATCGCTACGGCAAAGCGGACGAGGAAACGATCGACGGCGCGGTGTTCGTTTACGCCCTTGCGACTGACCCCGAAGCGGTGTTGATGCTGGAATGCGTGCGCGGCGAATCCGGGCTGTCCTGGCGATACGGCTTCGGGCCGATGTCGATCTACGCGCTGAAGGCCAAGCTCGACAATGCCGTCGTGTGGGAGATCCCCGAACGAAAAGTGTTTGGACAACCGAAGTCCGTTCAATACGTCTTCCCGTACCAACTCGGCCCCGGCGAGAAGTTTCCCGAATGAGGTCGAAGCACAACCATGAAACAGTTTGAGTTGGCGAACGTGAAGCACTGGATGTCGCGGCATTTCACACGACGACACGTCGTGATCTTGGCCGTCCTCTGGCTCGCCTTCACCACTTGGACATTTCTCATCGTGAGTAGCGGACTCGACCACGCCCGCGAGCAGCCTTGGACCGTTGTCACAGTCACAGCCGCGAGCGTGCTGGGGCCGATGACCGGAGCCATCTCGCGAGGATTCCAAGGCTGCTGTCTGCAAGCGTCACTGTCGCTGCTCCCGTATTGTTTTGCTGGCTTGGCGGTCGGCTCGTTGACACAAGTCGCCTGGCATCCACAGGCCATGTGGCTGCGTGTGTTTCGGCTCGCGATCTGGGCGTCCGGAATCTTCGTCTGGTTTGCGGGAGGGATCCTCTCGTTTTTCCACGCACTTTCATGATGCCCTAGAAATCACTTCCTCAAGGAACCGACGAAATGAGTCCTCAAAACCATTGTGGCGACTGGCTGTTTGGGGTGACGCTGTGGTTGACCGCTGCCGTCGCCACGTTCTTGATGAGCGGACTGTCGTTGTTCGCAGAAGATCAACCGGTGGCTCCGGCGACTGAGTCGGACGAAGCGAAACGCTCGCGCGAGGAGTTACGGGTTTCGCTGGAGCAAGTCGCACCGATGCGACTCCGGCACGCGATGACTGGCGAGATGATCGCACGGGTGGAACATCCGGTCCTGCGCTACGCGGCTCCGTTGTGGGGCGGACATCATGGGACACTGTGGATTTGGGGCCAGCGCGGGCGTCCGGTGGCGGTGTTGGAAATGTCCTTGGTCGGAAAAGAGGGTCTCTGGTATCGGTCCTTTCACTCCACGACCGATGTTCCCATCAAGTTGGACTTGGGCAATGGGAAGTCCTGGGTGCCAAAATCGAGCAACGTGAAGTTCCAACCGTTACCTGGTGCTGCTGCGCCCGCCGCCACACCAGCCGCTCGGTTGCGGCAGATGAAAGCGTTGGCGCAGAAATTCGCGGCTCATCAATTGTGGACGTGGCGAGAAGGTGACGGCTCACGGCACGAACTGCGGCTGTTGACGACCCCCGTGCATCGCTACGAAGACCGCGAACAACAACTCATCGACGGGGCACTCTTTATCCTGGCTCAGGGAACGAATCCCGAAGCGACGTTGTTCCTGGAAGCGATTCAGCCGAGAGACGACGGTAAGCTGATTTGGCAATTCGGCATCGGCCGGAGTTCCTTCGCGGAACACATCGTCCACTACGAGGACCAAGAGGTCTATCACGATCCACCCGTGAAATACGATGAGATTTTCAGCAACACGAATTCCTATTGGCGGACAACATCGAAACTCGACACACAGGAAAACAAGTAATGCGGCACGTCATTCCAAGTCTCTCGCTGATATGCGTGCTGAGCCTGTTGCTCGGCGGCCTGATCTCGGCCGACGATGAAAAAGCGGCACAAGACGCCAAGCGCAAGGACCGCGCGGAGAAGCTCTTGAAGTTTTCGCGGACGTTTTCGGAGAACACGCGCGTCGCGGTGCTCGTGAATGGCAAGGAACAAGTCGGCGAATTGAAGGCCGAGCCGGTGATGAGGTACTCGGACGAGCCGCGCTTCATCAGCGATGCGACGTTGTGGGTGTGGTCGTTGAACTCGCGGCCGGTCGCGATTCAGAAGGTCGAGGTCAACGATCTGGTCGCCATCCCGCTGTGGACGATCTGCTTCGGCTCGTTCGCGGAGACGAATGTCGAAGTGAGTTGGTCGAGCGGCCACACGTTCAAGTCCAAACAACCGGGCTGGGTTTTCGAGCCAATCCCGGAAGCCGAACCGCCGGCCGATCGAGCCGCCACTCGCTCATTGCAGATGCGAGCACTGTCGCGGCGATTCTCCGGCGACGTGTCCCCGGTCACGCAAAAGAGCAAGGTCGAGATGCGGCTGCTTCCAAAACCACTTTACGAGTACACCGATCCCGAAACAAAACTGCCCATCGGGGCGATCTTCAGTCTGGCGTCGAATGGAACCAACCCCACGATCTTCCTGGCGATTGAAGCGCGGCGCGACAGCGAGGGCAAGCTCGGCTGGTATCACGCTCATACACGCATGACCTCTGACCCTGGCGCGCTCCGGCTGGACGACAAAACGATTTGGGAATTCAAAGAGGTCAAGCACGAGAACTGGGTTCATTTCTTCCTTCGCCGAGAGATTGATTTCAAAGAGTAATCCGTGCGATTCCAACTCGATGCGCCGGACTCCCGTGAAAGAGGATTGCGATGAAATCGTGGATGTTGTTCGTGGCCGCCGTTTCGTTGGGCATGTTGTCGAACTCAGCGATCGCGCAAGACGCCCCAAAGCCCGACACGCCGCCAAAGACGAATGCCGACAAGCTCGCGGCCAGCCGCTTCGATTTGATGCTGTCCCGTGTCGGTGAGATTCGAGTCAAGCCGCTGTCGGCCAGCAAAGGCTTTCCGGAAAAGCTCAACGAGCGACCGATCTTGCGGTACAGCGATCCGGCTCGCGGATACGTGGGAGCGGCGGTCTGGAAGCTCGGTGCGGAAGGGCGCGCCAAGGCTCTCATCACGACCGAGCTGTGGCGTGACTTCAACGGCAAGCCGAGCATCGTTTATGAACAGCTCTCGTTGACGGCCACGCCCTTCTCGGCCTCGTCGAACGACATGCGCTGGCAACCGACCGAGTCGGCCCTCGCTTTCCAAAAATTGCCGAATGCTCCCGCGCCCGATGCGTCGGCACAGCGTCGTTTGTTGCAGGTGAAAGCGTTGGCAAAGCGATTCGCCGCGAGCGAAGTCGAACAAAAAGAGAAGTACGAACTGCGACTGCTCCCGCAGCCGGTGGACCGATACGTCCCGTCGTCTGCCGAGCACGCGGACGGAGCGTTGTTCTTCTTCGTGTTTGGAACGAATCCCGAAATCGCCTTGTTCATCGAGTCCGACGGCCAGCAGTGGAGCTATGCGGCCGGTCGATTGAGCGGCGCGATGCAGTTGGAAATGACGCTCGATGAGCGGCCCGCCTGGAAGGGAAGCCCCGTGAAATATGCCTTCGACCAAACCTACACGTTCAGCAGCGGTGACGCGGTCATTCCCGGCATCGCGGCCGACGGCAGCGAAAGCACCGAGTAACTCATTGGAGAATCCATTGTGACCCGGACTGTCTGGATCGTTGCCTGTGTCACCAGCCTCATGGCATCGGGACTCCGCGCGCAAGAGGGCTTGCCGACGTCCAAACAAGACTCGGCCGCCGAAGCCGCGGAGCAATTGAAGATCGCACGCGAGAACTTGAAGCTCTTCCGTATTCAGGATGCCGAGACCGGAGCGGAGATCGAGCGGATAGAGAATCCCGTCTTGCGATACACGGAACCGGTTCGAGGTCCGACTCACGGAACGGTGTGGCTGTGGGGGCGCAAGGGGCGGCCGGTCGCGGTGCTGGAGATGATTCGCGAGGCGGAGCGTCAGGATTGGTTCTGCTTTCACGCCACCACGGACAAGCCCATCAAGCTGACGGCGCGGACGGGACAGTCCTGGACTCCGAAGTCGAGCGACCTGAAATTCAAGCCGCTGCCGGATGCTCCGTCGCCGGCTGATTCCCCCGCCGGTCGGATGCGGCAGATGAAGGAGTTCTCGCGCAAGTTTTCGTCTCATGAAATCTGGCTGAACGCGCGGCACGAGATGCGCGTGCTGCCCGCTCCGCTGCACCGCTACGAAGATCGGGAACGGCAGTTGTTGGACGGAGCGATCTTCGCCATCGTGGTGGGCACACATCCTGAAGCGACGCTGTTTCTGGAAGCGACACAGCCGGTCGGTGAGTCCAAGCCGCGCTGGCAATTCGCGGTGGGACGATCCGGAGCGGCGGAAATCGTTGTGCTCTATGACGACCAGGAAGTGCATCACCTGCCGCGCATCGAGACGTTTCCTCCGCCAACGAATAGCTACTGGCGAATGGTGTTGAAGGTCGGCGAACAGGACAGCAAATAATCGGATTGGGTGCGATCAGCAAATCTGACACGAGAAGGATTCCTCATGAGACAACACCGCTCGCGAATGCTCGTGATGAACGTCGCAATGACCGCAGTGATGGCGTTGAGCAGTGTTGCTCCAGCGGAGGAATCGGCTCCGAAAGTGCCCGAGGCTGTCGCGGCGAATTTTGTCCGATTGGATCGGAATGGCGACAAGCGGCTCTCGGTGGATGAGTTCCGAGGCGCGACCGCACTGGCTCAGGCGGCGGTCGCGCTGCGGGACTTTGATCTCTTCGATCGCGATGCCGACGGGTTTTTGTCGTTGGAGGAGTATTGGACGTTGCCGACGGGGGTCTCGGCCAACCAGCGCGGACCGATTTCGGATCCGTTGACGGAAGTCGTCGATCAATTCGTGGCTGTGTTGGATGGGTTGCTGGATGACTGGGATCAGAATCCGGAGCGGACGATTCCGGTGGGCGAATACTTGACCGCGTTCACGAAGACTCTGAAGGAACCGTTGACCGGAAGGATGCAGCAGGAGGCCGATCCGAATCTGGATCGCAAGGTCAGTCACGCGGAGGCTCGGCGGTTTGTCGAGATTCAAGCGGGCGTGCGGCGCAGCGACGGGCAGTTGCTGCGAATGCCGGATGGTCGCATCGTGCAGCACATGCAGTTCCTTAACGCCGATCAGAATCAGGACGACCGGCTGGATAAAATGGAGTTTCTTGCGCGGGCTTGGTCGCCTCCTGGCAAGGGGTCGGAGACGTTCGACTTAACCGATGCCGACAAGGACGGCTTCGTGTCGTGGTTGGAATGGAGCCAGCTCCGCCGGACCGATCCGATCGGCGAGTTCCGTCGCATGGACATCAACCTCGATGGTCAGCTTGAGCCAGCAGAGGTGCTGGCCGGGACGCCCGATTGGTGCAAGCTGTCGGCGCAGGTCTCGTTCCCAGCGTTCGATCGCGACCGCAGCGGCAAGCTGTCGCTCGATGAATTTCGGCTGACGTTTTTTGCGAATCCAATCGCGAATTGGCACGGCCTCATCGCGGATGCCGACGAAGATGGATTCCTCGCGCGCGAAGAGTTCTTCTTTGGCGGCGCGTTTCCGGTGATCCGGTTCGTCTACTTTGACATGTTCGACGCGAACAAGAACGGACAGCTCGATCCCCAGGAGTTCCGTTTCAAGCGCAAGATTCCGCGCGAGGTGTTCGCTCTGAATGCCGACGGCACCGGTTGGAAAAAGTTGTATGGGATCAAGGGCTTCCCGTCGCTCGGCTCGCCAGCGGTCTCGCCCGATGGGAAATGGATCGCGCTCGATGGGCACGGGCCAAAGGGGGATTTGAGCGGTCAGACGATGCTGATCACCGACTTCGAGGGAAACAATCTTCGCAACCTGGGAGTCGGCATGATGCCGACATGGTCGAAGGACGGGATGCAATTGAGCTTCTCGAAATCCGGCATCCAGGTCATCAACGCTGATGGCACGAAGCAGCGCCCGCTGACCAACGGCTGGGGCGCTCAATGGTCTCCCGACGGCAAGAAGATCGCGTACTACTCCGGCCTGCAAATCATGACGCTGGATGTCGCGACGGAAAAAACGACGCCGGTCTACAACGCGAAGGACTATCGCCAAATCTTCTGGAACATGACTTGGTCGCCCGACAGCCAACGGATCTGTTTCAAAGGACTCAAAGCCGACGCCACCGAAGAGATCGCGACCGTCAGCATTGACCCAGACAAACCGCAACTCAAGGTGCATCATTCCGGCAAAAGTATCTCGACTGATTTCGCGTGGCATCCCAACGGCAATCGGATTGTCTTTTGCATGTATTGCCCGGAACGAACCATCTCTCAGCTCTACGAATTCAATCCGAACTCCGCCGAACCGGCTCAATTGCTGAAAGGCCAAGACCCCGCCACCGCGAACACCAGCGCCTGTTGGACTCCCGACGGCAAGCAGTTGATCGTGATCACGGGTGATTATTGACCGAGCCGGCAAAGCAAATCGTGTTGCAGGTCCGCGAACAAGGGGAGCAAGTTATGTTTGGCGTCATCCGATGGCTCGCGCTGACACTCGTGCTGGGTCTATTCGTCGGCATCACGGCTTCGGCCGACGACAAGACTTCGGTGGCCAAGCAACGGGTGGAGTGGCTGCGCGAAAGAGTCGCCGCGATGAGCGTCGTTCCGACTCGCGAGTCCAATGAAGCCTGCAAGCTGCACGAGGAGCCGATCATCAAGTGGTCGAATCCCGTGAGCGGCGGGGAGGGTGCCGTCTTCGTGTGGACCAGCGACGGGCGGCCGATCGCGCTCGCGAAATGTCATCTCAACAGCCGCAAGTCGTTGCACGTCGAGACGCTGGTCTCGATCTCCGACAACCGGCTGCGAATGAGCGAGGCCGGACAGGTCTCGTGGGAACCGGCCGAACCGGGCGTGAAGTTTGAGACACTCGCCGACCTCGGTGTTCCGGCCGACACGGAATCGCTGCGGTTGGCTCAGATGCGGCGTGCCGCGCGCGAATTTCGATTCGTTGACAACTGGGTCGAGTCCGAATGGGAATTGCGGCTAATGCCGGCTCCACTGCTGCGCTACACGTCGGCCAGCGAAAAAATCATCGACGGCGCGTTGTTTGCGTTCGCTCAAGGCACAAACCCCGAAGCTCTCGTGCTCGTCGAAGCCGTCGAGTCCGCCAACGGCCGCGTGTGGCGAGCTGCTCCGTCTCGACTGACCGCCTATCAAGTCCGCGGCTGGCACAACGACCGGCGCGTGCTGGAGACCGCCAAGATTCAAACCGCGATCCGCACCGCATCGCTGTTTCAACGCCCCCGCACCCTCAATCCCTTCCCCTTTCCTGAGAAGTCCGAATAAATGAAGTCGAACCTGATGCGCTGTTTCGTGAGTTGGATCTTGATCGGCGCGATTGGTCGTGGTCATCGGGGACTATTGATGAAGATCTCAAATCTCAAATCTCAAATTCCAATCGTGGTCGGCATCCTGAGCCTGTTCGTCATCGCGGCAGCGGCCGACGACAAGACCTCAGTGGCCGATCAGCGGATTGCTTTCCTGCGCGAAAAGATGGAACGCATCCGACTGCGTTCGGCCGACTCGCCGCAGACGAAGTTTCCGCTGCACGAGAAGCTCGCGTTGCGGTGGAGCAATCCGGTCAGCGGTGTTGTCGATGGGGGTGTCTTCATTTGGACCGACGGTCGCCGGCCGGTGGTGATCGGCAAGGCGTTTCTCAGAGAGACCGGTGGTCCCGCCGAAACGCCCTCCAGTTGGAGCGAAGCGATCGAGTCGGTCACGTCAGTTCCGTTCGTGATGCAAGCCGACGGGCGAGACGTTTGGAAACCGGCGAGTCCCGGCGTTCGGTATCACGATCTCGGCGAGACCGAGGGCCAGCCCTCCGACAACGAGAGCGCGCGGCTGACTCAGATGCGCGGTTTGGCTCGCAAGATTCAGGTCATCGGCAACTGGGGACAACCGCCGACCGATTGGCAACTGCGAACGTTGACCACGCCGCTGTTTCGGTATGCCAGCGAACCTGACGGCATCGTGGATGGAGCCGTCTTCGCGTACACGCAAGGGGGCACGAACCCCGAAGCGATTGCCTTGATCGAGGCGATGGCCACGGAGGCGAAGTCCAAGCCGCATTGGCGAATCGCGGTCACTCGGCTGACGTCCTATGGCGTCCGAGCGTCATTCAATGACAACCTGATCGCCGAATATGGACACCTGAAAAACGCACCGCTGGATGCGACGTTCTACGGCCGCTCGAATCCGTTTCCGCAATACCCGTTTCCTCAGGCGGAGACGACGGCGAAGGAGACCTCGAAATGAATCGTTGGACGTTGATTGCCGTCGTGACCATTGTCTTAAGCGGGCCGTCATTGTTCGCCCAAGGCAAGCAGGACGCTCCGGCCAATGCGTCAGACGAGGTGCAACTCGCGCGCGAGCAGATGCAGCTCTCGCGCGAACAAGTCGCGCTGTTGAAAATCCGGCATGCCGAGACAGGGGCCGAGATCGAGCGAGTTGAGCATCCGGTGTTGCGGTTCACGGCTCCGCTGTGGGGCGGGCATCATGGCACGGTCTGGATTTGGGGGAAGCACGGGCGGCCGGTCGCGGTGTTGGAGATGTTTCGACAACCCGACGGCCGACTCTGGAACCAAGCGTTTCATGCCACGAGCGATGTCCCTTTCAAGCTGACCGCGTCCAACGGCGAGACATGGACGCCGAAGTCGAGCAGTCTGAAATTCCAGCCGCTGCCGGATGCGCCTCCGCCCGCCGACACACCGGCAGGCCGCATCCGCCAGATGAAAGCGTTCGCTCAGAAATTCGCGGCACATGAGTTCTGGGTCACGCAGCCCGACCGTCCGCGACACGAACTGCGTCTGCTGGCCGCACCCGTGTATCGCTATGAAGATCGCGATCAGCAACTGATCGACGGGGCGTTGTTCATCATCGCTCAGGACACCAATCCCGAAGTGACTTTGTTCCTGGAAGCGGTCAAACCGGTCGGTGAAGCGAAGCCCAATTGGCAATACGGCCTCGGCCGAACGGGACTGGCCGAGATCGTCGTGCTCTACGACGACAAAGAGGTCTTCCGCGCGCCGCCGCTGCGAACCGAAGTCTTCCCCAGCACGAACCCGTACTGGCGGATGAAGTCGGTCTTCAACGATTCGAAAGACAAAGGAGGCGCGCCATGAGCCGGATCGTTCGCGGCCTCTTGCTGACGCTTTCGAGTGCGATGCTGTGTGCCGGCGTGTCCGTCCTGTTGGTGGCTGAGGATGCCAAGTCGGTACCGGTGGACGCGCCCGCTAACAAAGAAAAACTCGATTTCTATCGCCATCGATTGCGCGAGTATCGGCTGGTTGTCGATGGCCGTACTGACAAGCCCTGTGAGCTGATCGAAGACCCGTTGACGCGGTGGGACAACCCGATCAGCCAGAACGCCGACGGCTTGATGTTTCTGTGGACGGATCGTGGCCGTCCTGTCGTGCTGATGAATTGCCACTTTCATTTCCCGACTCAAGTCTGGGGGCGAGTGTTTGTCTCGCTGACGAATCGGCCGATCGAAATGCGGCACGGAGATCAACCCTTCTGGAAGCCACGTCCGTCGGGCAGCGCGTTCAAACCGCTCGATGATGCGAAGCCGCCGTCTGACAAAGCGTCGGCCCGGCTCGTGCAGATGCGGAACATCGCCAAGGAGTTCCAAGTCATCTGCAACTGGGGTGGCAAAGAGAAAGCCGACTGGCAAATGCGACTGCTGCCGACACCGTTGTATCGCTATCAGGCTCTCGATGAGGGGGTCGTGGACGGCGCAATGTTCGGCTATATCCAGTCCGGCCCGGAAGCGGTGTTGTTGGTCGAGGCCCGACAAACTCCCACGGGTCTCGTCTGGCAATACTCCGCGTCGCGCTGCACGACGTATCGCATCCGGTTTGCTCGCCACGACACCACGGTCGCCGAATTTCCGCACCTCGATGAGTGGGTCAACACCGAACCGTTCTTCCCCATCCGTGTCCCGCTGAAGGACTACCCGTTCGGCAATCCGTTCGCAGACTCGAAGGCTGCCAACGCCAACAAATGAACGCAGCCGAAAAGTCTCCAGGTCATTGACAGGCAAGGCCGGCTCTTCGATAAGATTACAGACACAATGTCTTAAGTTGAGAGCTTGCTGATGGTCGAACCGTGCGGCATTGCTGCCGATGGCAGCGAAATCACCGAATAACACCGAGGAAAGCAACCACCATGCAACCGTTCCTGCTTTTGTTGATGTCGATCCTGCCGAACCAACTCGCGATCGAAAAGCCAAAGGATCCGAACGATGTGCTGCGAGCGTCCGTCGCCGCCACGGCGAAGGAGTTTGCCGGCCGCTGTGAGTTCACCGTCGGAGAGGCCGGCAACACGAAGCTCGCGTTGCATCCGGAACCGATTCTGCGCTGGTCGAATCCGACGATCGGGACCGTCTTCGGCGAGGTGTTTGTCTGGACCGACAACGGCCGGCCGGCGGTGATCGCGAGTTGGTATCGCTGGTTCTCGCCCGATTGGGGTCGCACGTTGGAAGTCTGTTCGCTCGCCGACCGTCGCATGTCCGGGCAAGTCGATGACGTCCGGTTCTGGGCCACCGAGAAGCCGGGGCTGACACTCAAGCTGCTTGCGGGTGCCGAGGCTCCGGCGAAGACACCGGCGGCGAGACTGGTGCAGATGCGGCGGCTGGCCGGTGACTTCGTCGCGATTCTGGCGGACACACGCGGCAATGATTCGGGAGTGAAGCGACAGCTTCGACAGCTCACGCAACCGATCTTTCGATATCCGGCCCCGAACGAGAAGGCGGTTTATTCGGACGGTGCGATGTTCGCATTCGTCGAAGGGACCGACCCGGAAGCATTCTTGCTGTTGGAGGCGACCAAAGCGGGTGCTGAGCCGAAGTGGCAATTCGGTCTCGTGCGTATGAATGGCGACGCACTGCGAATCACGTTTCGAGACAAAGAAGTCTGGTCGGTACCGAAAATCGACAACCCGCTGAATTTATCGAAGGAACCGTATGCGTTGTTCTCGTTGGAACACATCTTCAAAGACGCTGCGGTCAAAGATGCGAAGGCTGCCCCAAAAACGGAGGTCAAGCCGTGATCGCCACGTTGAATGTAACGCGGTTCGCAATGACGCTGTGTCTGATGTCGGCGGCCTCGTCAGTGAGCCTCGCGCAGGATCGCGAGATTCCGCAGAGCGATCCGCGTTTGCAAAAGCTCTATCAAGCGGAAGCCAAGCGTTGGGAAATGTGGATTGGCCCCGATCAGAAACGCAAAGCCGAGATCGTCGCGGAACCGGTCTTTCGCTGGCAGAACCTCTCGCGAGCCAATGGGCAAAGCGGAGCGATGTATGTCTGGGTTGATGGAGGCCGGCCGGTCGTGATCGGAGGAGTGTTCTCGAATCCTGAAGGGAATCGCCGCGTCATCATGCACGAGTTCCATGCGCTCGGCCCCGAGCGGTTGTTTCCCGTCTTTCGAGATTCCGAATCGAAGTGGCTGCCGGGCGCGGGAGTCACGTTGAAACCGCTGCCCGACTCACCGCCGGCCGAAGAGACGTTCGCCAAGCGGACACTGCAACTGCGAGCGATCGCACGCGACTTCACCGCGAACTCGACTGACAACGAGAAGCAGCGCTGGGAACTACGACTCCTTCCGAAGCCGCTGTATCGCTACGACAAGCCGATGGGGGACATCATCGACGGAGCGTTGCTGGCCTTCGTCAGTGACGCGGGGACCGATCCCGAAATCATTCTGATTCTGGAAGCTCGCAAGGAGCAGGACCGCACGACGTGGTACTACCGCACGGTACGGCTCTCGATCTCTGACTTGTATGTGGACTACCTCGGCAAGCGAGTCTGGACATCTCTGCGAGACGATCCCGCCGGCCCGTTCGGAAACAAAGACAACACCTACGGCCTGATCCGCGATCGTGCGATCGACGAGTTGCCGCCAGCAGGTACGAAGTAGCTTGGCGACGATTGTTGGTGAAATGCCACTTGAGAGTTTGGAAAGACAATCACGATGAATCGACACAGTCAGTTGTGTTTGATGGCGTTTCTGATCGCCACTTGCTGCTTGTCTTCTCCGCAGTCGGCGTCGGCTCAGTTTGACTTCCTGCGCGGTCTCTTGGGAGGAAAGTCTCAGCAACCTGCGCAGGCTGTGTTTCAGGGACATCAGCAGTTGCAGCAGGCGACTCAAGCGGCGGAGAAAGGGGAGATCGAAGAGTCGCTGAAGTTGGCTCGTGAGGCGTTCAAGGAGCGTGGCGGCAAGGAGCTGTTCAACGACGCTGATGCGCAGTTTGTGGGACCGACGTTGCTGCGGTTGGTGAAGCTGTGGAACGAAAAGAACGCTCCGGCTGGTGACGTCGTGGAGATCTTGCGAGACGTTGTTGTGCCTCGGAAGCCGGCGGGCCGCGTCTTCGCGTTTCCGATTCAGTCGCAGTTGACTTACGACATCAACATCATGAATCGGCGAGAGTTTCGCTTGCCAGCGCCGGAAAGCGTGGGAGCCGAGTTGGTTCGGTGGTCGGTGCTCGCCAAGCAGACGGAGGAATTGAAGAAGCGATTGCAGCCCGCGTTGGATGGTGGACCGTCCAAAGAAGCTCCGAAGGATGAGAAGCCCGCAGCTCAAACGGATAAGACAGCCCCAACCGCAACAACGCCGGCACCAGCGGTCGCGAGGTTCGATCAGGCAATCGCGCGAGTCATCGCGGTGCAACTGGCGATTGCTGAAAAGGACGCGGACACGGCGAACAAGTGGCTCAAGACGCTGATTGGCGACGTCAAATCGGCGACCGAGCAGCAGCTTGATTATCTCTGTCATGCGATCTCTGCCGGGTTGCATGAGCCGAAATCGGAGAAGTCGGCGATCGCGTTGCTCGAAGCCATCGCCGAACGAGCGTCGGCGTTGCCCGCGGAGTCAAACTTCCGAGTGAACGCGTCGTGGTTCCTGGTGCGAGCCGCGGAGCTTCACGCGAAGTCGGGCCGATCTGAGGATGCGAAACGCTGTGCGCTGGCCGTGCTCACAAAGCCGCTCAATGCGCAACGGTTCGGTGCCGACTATGCGGTTTACTTGAATCACGTTCGCAATCAGCAAGTTGCGGGAGCATTGCTGGAGACCGGAGCGATCGCGGAAGGTCTCGAACTTCTCACGGCTGCCATTGATCCGCGAGCCGCGCGGTACGGCACCGGATTCAACACGTTCAACCTCGCCGTTCGAACGGCTCGTGAACTGCGGAAGCTCGCGCCGGCGGAACGGTATGAGTTCTTGCGGAAGTGGGCGTTGCCCAGCGGCGATCAAACGGTGGTGCGCTCGGTGGTCGATTTCGTGTCGCCCGAATTGTTCCCCAATTTGGGATCGGGGTTATTGCTGGATGTTTACAGCACGAACTGGGAGTTGGTCGCCACCGCGCGGGAACTCGGCCAGTTGGACGAACTGATTCGCGAGCTGGCTGAGTTCCCCGTTCAATCCGCATCCGTGAAATCGTTGCGAACGCTCGCACTCGTGATGCGCGACGGCTCGACGAAAGGGGCGGCGGCCAGCGAAGTCCCGGCGCGATTGGCCGAGCTATTGGCAGTCACCACGAAGGAAGTGCCGCCGTGGGAGATGGCGAACAAGCCGCAACCGCCGCTCGACACCTATGTCGTCGCGGTCGAAGCGGCGCTGCATCCCGAATGGCGTGAAGTCGCAGAGTTATTGATGAAGCAGCTCATCGAGCACGGGCAGCGCACGCAAGCGGCTCGCATCCGCGATCACTTCCGCATGGCGCTCATCGAGCTGATGCGATTGCGACTGACGAGTGGTCCGGCGACTCCGCGTTTGACCGAAGAACTGAGCAAGCAACGCGCGGACGTTCGTGGCTCACCGGTTCACACCGACTGGTTGAAAGTGCGGCCCAAGCTGTGGGACGCCATCAATTTCGCCACGGCCAGCGAACGCATGATGGGTGCGTTGCCGCCGACGTGGTTTGCTCATGAAAGTTATTTGTCGCACGTCTCGAACGGTGCCGAATCCGATTTGTGCTTCACCGTGCCGCTGACCGGATCGTTTGAACTGACTGTCGAAGGCCGCGAAGGAGGTTGGACCGAAGGGCTGACGGGCTACGGCGGTGTGTCGTGTCAAATCTATGCCTACAACGATGCGGTCTACATCACGGGCAAAGGTGGTTCAGGCTACGAGAACAGTCCCAAGATGACGAACCTGCTGAATCGTTTGCCGTGGAACCGGTACACGATCCAAGTCGGTGGCAACACGGTGCGTCACTTTGCGAATGGTCAATTGGTCCTTGAAGATCAGGCCGGGACTGCGGCACCGTGGCTCACGCTCGGTGGAAAGGTGGGCTTCACGCCGACGTATCGCAACCTGCGAATCACCGGCTCGCCCACGATCCCGCGCGAAGTGGCGTTGTTGAGCGATGCTCGGCTGCGAGGTTGGGTCGCGTCGTACTGCGGCGAATCAAAGCCCGATGCGCTGCGAAGTCGGCGATACATCCAAGTGAAGGTGACGCAGAACAATCAGACGTACTCGACGATCGTGGAAGACGACGGGACGATGGAGGGCGAACCCGTCGAAGTCGGTCAAAGCCAAACCGATTGGAGGCTCGTAGATGGCGAGCTGCGGTCCGCTCGACGCAACAGTTTTTGGGCGGACGAGTCGCCGTCGTGGCTGTCGTATCAGCGACCGCTGCGAGACGGAGAAACGCTGCGCTACGAGTTCTTCCATGAGGCCGACAAGGCGACCGCGCATCCGACGTTCGGCGATGTGGTGTATGCACTGGGCGAGTTTGGAAACAAGCACGACGCGCCAGCGAGTGGTCGAGACGTTGTTCACTCTGTCGGCGCGAACGACACGAAAACAAACCACTCGCTGGCGCGTCGTGCTTGCGCGGGGGAATTGAAAGACGGCTGGAACACCGTCGCGATGTCGTTGAACGGCGGGTTGCTCGCGATTGAACTCAACGGCCAGGAGGTCGTCACGGAAAACATCGTGGCGACGAACTCACGGCGGATCGGATTATTCCACGATGCCGCTCAAACGGAACTGCGAGTTCGTAACGTCGTGCTGACGGGAGATTGGCCGAAGACGTTCGACGAAGTGCGCGCCGCGATCGAAGCGCCGACGCCGATCGAGCCGCTACCGAACTCGCGCTTCCTGACGCATGTGATCGGAGAGCAATACTTCTCGGACAATGCCTTCGCGGTCTATCGCCGCGCGGTGAAGCTTGAGACGCCGGAGCGATTCCAGTTCCTGCGACGCTGGGTCATGCCGAACGAGTCGAGCGACCTGCTGCGAATGTCGGGAGCCTTCACGCCGACGCACCCGGCTCCGCCCGTGCTCAACGAGCATCCAATTGATGTGGCGACGGCGGAAGCCCGACAAGCGGTTGATCAGCGGCTCGTGCAAACTGGCGGAAACTTTGTTTGTCCCGCGATCTTGCTGGTGCTCGCGGCGGCCGAGTTGGATCGGCTCGACGAACTCAAAGAAGAAGTGCTCAAGCATCCGGCGGCCAGTTCGCCGGAGATGGCTCGCGGGCGGGCGGCGCTGCTGGGCATCATCGCGCTGCTGCAAGATCAGCCTGACGAAGCGCTGGCTAATGTTTGGGAGTGTCATCAGCTCGTCACCAATCAAGAAGGTCCGCAGTACGCTCGCTGGGGCGACGTCGCGTTGGCGAGTCTCGCGATTCAGCATCCAACGACTCGCGATGCCGCGTTTGAGTTGCTCGATCGCATCAAGGGAAGACAACTGCAAGCGAGCAAGCCGGGGACGCCGGAGTTCGCTCGCTTCGTGCGACAGCTTCACGGTCAGGCGCTTTCTCTGATTTACGGCGGCGTTCCCGAGGAGTTCGGCTCGCAGCCGAAAACCAGTCAATGGCGAACGGTCTCGCAGCCGACGGCGAAGTCGCGCGGCGAGGGTTATCCGATTGCGTCGTTCGATGTCGTCGCGGGTGAGATCGCACAGCGCGGCGGGCACGAATTCGACGGCGCGTACTTTCAATCGCCGCTGCTCGGCAACTACGAGGTCAGTTGCCGCCTGTCACACTTTGATTGGCGCGAGTCGATGCTGATGGTGTCGGGAATCGCGAACGCGCTCAAGTACACGCACAACGAAGTGAAAGTGTTGCATGTGCGGCCTCCCATCGTCGAATTGCCGATTGCGAAGCCGATTACGCCGAAGGTGCTGCAATGGCATGACTACAAAGTGATCGTGAAAGACGGACGCTTCACGAGCTTCGTCAACGGGCAAAACCTCTACGAAGAGGCGCTGCCCGAACAGCCCGATCCGTGGCTGGCGGTCGTTGGGATGCCGGTCTATGCGTCGCGAGCCGTTCGCGACATTGTCATCACTGGTGAGCCGCTCATCCCGAAGGAGCTCGATCTGCTCGCGCAGTCTGATCTCAAAAGCTGGATGACCGATTACTTCGCCACCGACGCAGGGAAATCATCGTTTGAGTGGCAGCTCGATGACGGAGTGCTGACGTCGCCACAGATGCTCGACGCGAATCCAAGCCGCGATCGGCGGAAGGTCGAGAACATCATCCGCTATCACCGCCCGATGCTCGAAGACGGCGAGATCCGTTACGAGTTTTACTATGACCCCGAAGTGAAACTCGCCGCTCCGGCCAGCAGCCAATTTTCGTACCTCGGGGCGAACGCGCCGAAACGAACGGTGAAGGGCCAGTCGCTCGTGCATCCGGCACTCGATCGCATGGTCTGCTTGATCGAACCGGACGGCGTGAAGATTCACTGGCTGACCGACGGCCGTTGGGATCGCACCGGCTTGATGGCGGGCAATATCGATCCTCACCAAGTAACCCGACGCGTCAGCGAGGGCGAGCGCTCCGGAAAACTCACGGATGAAAGTGATGCGGAGCGCTCGCCCTCGCTGACGCGTCGGGTTACATCGCTCAAGCCGCGCGAGTGGAACGCGATCAAGTTCACCACGAAAGGAGACACGTTGACGATCGAACTCAACGGCGACATCGTCTTCACTCGCGACATCGAGCCGACCAACCTGCGGCACTTCGGCCTGTTCCACTACGCCAACGGTTCCGACGTCCGAGTTCGCAACGTCCGTTATCGCGGCGACTGGCCGAAGACGTTGCCGCCGATCAAACAACAAGAGCTTGCGGCCAGTTCGCGGAAGATGACCGAGATTCCCGATGCGGAACTGCCAGACACGGCGAGCTTCGACTTCACACGCTCGAAGTTCGACACGACTCAATTCAGTTATCACTGGGATGCCGCCGCCGCTGCGAAGCGTATTCAATCGACGTCCGATGGCTTGCGATTCTTCCTCACCGCCGGAGAAGCGAAACCGCAGACGGCGGGAGTGCATACGAAGCTGCGTCTGTCCGGTGACTTCATCGCGACGATCGAGTACGCGGGCTTGAAGACAGCGCCACCCAGCGGCACTTGGGGATCGGGCCTGAGCTTCAAAGTGAATGTGGATGGCAAACGCGAATCCGGGATCGAAGCCCGACAGTGGGAGAAGTCCAAGGGGACGACGGCGATGTCGCAGAGTCGATCGCCGCAGGGAGAGTACCTCTACTCGTCGGAATCGCTGACGGACTTCGCCGAGTCGGGCCGGATGCGACTCGTGCGTCGCGGTGCCGCTCTCTACTGCCTCACGGCGGAGACCGGTTCCGACAATTTCCGGCTTGTCGCACACCGACCGATCGGAACTGGCGACACGCACTACATCGCCATTCAAGCCGACGCGAGCGATCAAGCCGCCGGAGCGGAATTCCTCCTCAAGAACATGTCGATCCGCGCAACGAAGATCATGAAAGTGAAGTGAGCCTCATGAATCCTATCTGTCACACAACGCGAGTCGTCACGGCGTTGCTCGTGAGTCTGTCTCTTTTCAGTTCGCTGTCCGCCGAGGACAAGCCGGACAGAACTTCGGTCGAGAAGTCGGACGCCGAAAAGCTCGCGGCGCAGCGACTGGAGTTTATGAAGAAGTCGGTCAAGGACTACGAGTTTCTGCTGGGGCCGGACTTCAAAGCCAAGCTGACCGTTGAGCCAGAGCCGCGGTTGCGATTCACCAATCCGGTAAGTGGTCTGCAAGACGGCGGGTTCTTTCTCTGGAAGAACGAATCCGGCCGGCCGATGGTCGGGGCGCAAGTCTTTTTGACCGGCGACAACCTGTGGATTCACGAGTTTCAATCGTTGGCTCCCGTGCTGTTCCGAGTCTCTCGCGGCGACAAGAACATCTGGGAACCCAAACGCGCCGGCGTCGAGGTGAAGCCGGTTCCTGACGCGCCCGTTCCTGCGGCCGGCGCGGTGCAGCGGCTTGTCCAAATGCGCGACATCGCCAAACGCTTCATGGCCTCGGACGAGTTCGAAGGCCGTCCGCAATCCGATGAATTACGGTTGCTTACAAAACCGCTGGTTCGGTTCGGAGCCGAGAACAGCGACACGCTCGACGGGACGCTGTTCGTCCACGCTCATGGGACGGACCCGGAATTGATGATCGTCCTCGAAGCCTTGAAGTCCGAAAGCGGTTATCGCTGGCACTACTCACTGGCCCCGATGACGGGTTACGCCCTGAAGGCGTCGCTCGACAGCAAGCCCGTTTGGGAAGTCGCGTGGCGCAAGCCGCCCTACGATCCGAAAGAGCCGTTCTTCATTCTGGTCCACAGCCGCGAATTGTCGCTCAAGAAGCTGTTCCAATTCTCCAAGTAGAAAACACGATCATGTCGCGTTGCTCTGCAATGATTGGCCCGTTGGCAGCGCTGCTCACACTCGCGATGACCGCGCTGTCTGACGAGGACTCGCCGAAAAAGGCGGAGACGTCGCAGGCTGTGAAGGAAGCCCGCGAGCACATGTCTGAGTTCAATGTGCTTTCGTTGGTGAAAGGCCGCGAAGCACCGATCGACATGTTGCCAAATCCGCTGCTGACCTATGGTGACGCGGCGCGGAACAACGAAGCGGGAACGCTTTGGGCGTGGGGGAAGTCGGGACGGCCTGTTGCATTTGTGGAGCTGTACCGCAACGTCGGCAAAGACCAGCCGTGGGTCCATGCGTTGACGATGACGTCGCCGGAACTGATTCAACTCAAGGCACCGACCGGCCAGCGATGGACGCCGAAGAAGTCGCACTTTGCGTTGCGGGATGTTCCTGGTGCGCCCGACGTCGGCGGTCAACCGGCCGTGCGTCTGCGACAGATGAAGGAGATCAGCCGCCGGTTTGAAGCTCATGAATTTTGGGATCCGAACAACTCGCGATTTGAAATGCGGCTGCTGGTTCAGCCGGTCCATCGCTACCAGGACGATGCGGCGAAACTGATCGATGGCACGGTCTTTGTCTTGGCGCACGGCACGAATCCGGAAGTGCTCGTGCAAATCGAAGCACACGCCACCCAGCAACCACCGCGCTGGAGTTACAGTCTCGCTCGGTTGGGGAGTGCCGAGTTGCACGTTTCGATCGACAGTAAGGAAGTCTGGACCGAGCCCCGCACGCCCGGCATCGTCGGTCAGCCCGTCGATCCCTATTGGCTGTTTTGGACGCCACAGACTCCAACCGTCTCCCCCTAAGTTCCGAAATTGGTGGTTGAGTTTAAGACATTGTGTCTGTAGATTGTCGCCCCGTTAGTGAGCACTCTTCCTTTTTGAGAAATGGTGGCCTGCACGATGTCTCGCACGCCTCAAGATGTCACGGATGCCGAGTTATCCGTTCTGCAAGTTCTCTGGGAATCGCAGACGGCGACGGTGCGCGAATTGACCGAGCGGCTGTATCCCGAAGGGACGACCGCGCTGAATGCGACCGTGCAAAAGTTGCTGGAGCGGCTCGAAGCCAAGAAATGCGTGAAGCGAAATCGCAAGACGTGGCCGCATCAGTTCTCGGCCTCCGTCGCGCGCGAAGTGTTAATCGCTCGGCAGTTGCAGACCACGGCCAACAAGCTGTGTCAGGGAGAGATTCATCCGCTGCTGACCAGCTTGGTGAAGGCTCGCGGATTGACGCCAGCGGATCGAAAGTCGCTGCGTGGATTGTTGGACGAGTTGGATCACCAGAAAAAGTAGTGCGACATAAGGTTCGTCATGACCACGCTGCTCAACATCGCCTTGATCAACGCCGTGACCGTGTTGCCGCTGGCGTTGTTGGCATTGCTGGTGAGTCGTTTGGCTCGGCGGCCCGCGTTGACTCATGCCGTGTGGGTGCTGGTGCTGCTGAAAATTGTCACGCCGCCGCTGTTCCATCTGCCGGTGACGATTGAAACGCCAATCGCCTCCGAATCACGGAGCGTTGACGTGGGGCACGTTTCCAACGTGCCCGTGCCGGGATCCGATCCTGGTCCTCTCGAACACAGAGTCGCAGTCGGCGATACCGCGCTGCCCGTGAAGCGTTCCGTGTCGGATGTGACGCCCGTCGTGAAGACCGAACCTCGTCGCGTTGATCGAGAGTCCCCGTCGTTCTTGACGAGCACGTTGAAAACGTGCTCCACGTTCTGGGCGGGGCGTCCTGGATTGCGGCCGATGCTGCTCGGCGGCTGGTTGGCCGGTGCGGTCTTGTGGATGACATTGCAGATCGTTCGCGCGGTTCGGTTCCAACGGCGAGTCCTGCGCAGTGCGACTCCGAATGTGGAGTTACAGAGGCAGACTCAACAACTCGGCGCGGAGTTGGGGTTGCGCCGCGTCCCGCGCGTGCTGATCGTGGATGCCGCCGTGTCGCCGATGTTGTGGGGCTGCGGCTCGCGAGCGAAGTTGCTGTTCCCGACAGACCTGGAAGCGCGGTTGAACGACGACGCCCGCGCGACGTTGTTGACGCACGAGTTGGCTCACTTCGCGCGAGGCGATCATTGGGTGCGGGTGTTGGAACTCATCGCGACGGCGTTGTTCTGGTGGCATCCGATCGTGTGGTGGGCCAAGCAGCAGATCGAAGCGTCGGAAGAGGAATGCTGCGATGCCTGGGTCGTCAGTCAGTTCCCGCACGCTCCGCGTCAGTATGCCGAAGCGTTGCTGGACACGATCGACTTCCTGTGCGAATCGCGTCAGGCGTTGCCGCCGGTCGCCTGCGGCTTGGGGCAAGCTCATTTCTTGCGGCATCGCCTGACCAAGATCATGCGCGGAGCCGCACCGAAAGCGCTGTCGCAACGAGCTCGCTTCGTCATCTCTCTCGTTGCCGCGCTGCTGTTGCCGTTGCAGCCGTTTGTGTTTGGCTCGGCAAGCGCGGTTCCTTTGCGGATCAAAGTTGATCCGTCGCCATTGTTGAGTCGCCACGATTCGCCAGAACTTGGGCCAGCGGAAACGAACCCGCGTTCTGGCGAAACGCGGCTGCTTGACCCTGCGTTGCCCAGCATTTTGGCCAATGACAACCCTTCCGTTCCGCCAGCACGTCGGATGAAAAGCGGTGAGCGAGTTTGGTCCACAGCGGCGTCGCCCGATGGTCGTTTTGTGGTACGAGCAACGACTGCTCGGCGCGTCGTGTTGACCGACTTGAGGACGAACTCAGAGGTTGATCTTTCCGATCAGCGGATCACGGCGGTCGCGTTTTCGCTCGATGGGGAATGGTTCGCGGCCGTCGGCCAGGACGGTCGCATGACGATTTGGGATTCGGCGCGAGGAGAATTGTTGCGAACGGTGCTGACTCACACCGACGCGCTGCGTTCCGTCGCGGTCTCGCCGCGAGGCAACACGATTGCGGCGGGCAGTCGAGACGGCAGCGTGTTGATGGTTGATCTCGCGACGGCTGCATCGCTCGCCAACTGGCCGACATTTCCGTCCGCCGTGAATTGCGTCCGCTTTTCGTCGGATGGTCGGCAACTCGCGGTGGCTGTCGGCGATTGGATGTCGAACGCTCGCGGCGAAGTCGCGCTGCTGAATGCGATCAACGGTCAAACGGAAACGACTCTGACCTGCGCGACTTCGCCCGGCGCGTTGGCTTTCGCGAGCAACGACGAATTGATTGTCGGACTTTGGGATGGCCAGACGCAGTTGTGGAATTTGGTGAATCGGCAAGTGGTCGGCTCGGCACAGGCGGATAAGAACATCGTCTCGGCGGCGGCGTTTTCGCCGGACAACCCGGCACTGCGCGAAGCGATCTTCGTCGCGGAAGAACCGACGACCAGCGAAGAGCCGTCGCCGTTGGCCGCGCTCCGCGACTTGTTCGCGAACCCCATTCCTCCCGTGAAGTAATGCCATGCGATGCATTCTGCGATGGGTGGCGGCGGGATTGCTCAGCGGCGGATTCGTCACTCTGTGGTTGATGACCGTGCTGCTTGCCGAAGACCCTGCCGTTCCGAAGCCCGTGACTTCCGACAGCGCCGAAAAACAAAACATCGAAGCGGCGTTCACGATGACTCGCGAGGCAGCCAAGAAGTACGAGTTCGAGATTCGCGGCGTCGATCAGCCAGCCGTGTTGCGCGAGCAGCCGATCTTGCGTTGGTCGAACCCCGAACGAGGTCAGGTCTACGGCAATGTTTTTCTGTGGACCGATCGCGGCCGGCCGGTGGTCGTCGGGTCGTTGTTCAAGTGGTTCTCGCCGTTCAAACACATGTCGCACGAGTTTCATTCACTGTCGGTGGGCGAGATCGCGGCCAAGCACGAATTGCGCGAAGTTTGGCGATCGACGCAGCCGGGAGTCGTCTTCGCTGCGGTGCCGGATGCTCCCGCCGTCGCCGCGACTCCGGCGGGACGGCTGACGCAGATGCGGCAACTCGCGCGGCAGTTCACCGCGCGCAGCGTCGATCGCGAAGGCTTGAAGGCGGAACTCCGACAACTCACGCAACCGGTGTATCGCTACGAGTTGGACAAAGACCAAACCTCGGCCGAACTGCTCGACGGCGCGCTGTTCGTCTTCGTGCAAGGGACCGATCCGGATGCCTGGCTGTTGCTGGAGACTTACAAGCCAGCCGATCTGGCTGCGGCGCAATGGCAATTCGCGGTCGCTCGCATGAACAGCATCGAGATCAACGTCGAACACAACGGCCGGCAAGCATGGCACTGTGACATCCTGCCGTTCCGAGATGTGGCGACGACTCACAAGTTGCCGTACACCAGCTTCAAGTTCGACAATCCGTGAGGACGGTTGGATTCACGGAACGAGATGACTCCCGCAACGACAGAATCAATCCCATGAACGCCTTCTTGCTTACGATCCTGTTGATTCCCGGAGCCGATCCGATCCCACGCGACAAGGAGCTGGTTGAGGCGTGGCTCAAGGTCAGCCTGCAACATGCTCAGGATTACGTCATTCACCCGGAGAACGGGGCGGATGACAAGTTCACGATGCTGCCGCAGGCGGTGTTTCGTCACAGTCAGCCGGTGCGCGGCGATGACATCGGCGCGGTCTATTTGTGGGTGGATCGTGACAAGCGGCCAGCGGTGCTGGGGACGACGTTCGCCTTCACGGTTCAAGACGATTTGCGATCCGTCGTGCATGAGTTTCATTCGCTCGCGAACCAGCCGATCGAGGCTCATTGGCGAAGCAAGTTGCATTGGCGCTCGCCCATCGCTGGATTGAAGTGGCAGGCGGTCCCCAACGCACCGCGCGCGGACAAGACCGCGACGGGCCGGCAGCGTCAGGCTCGCGAGATCATGCGCCGCTTTCAGGCCGAGAGCATCGACCACAAAGGCGGTCGCTGGGAGCTGCGGCTGCTCGCCAAACCGATCTATCAGTTCGACATCGAGCCACCCACGACGGTGATCGGCGGCAGTCTCAGCGTCTTTTGTCAGGGGACGGACCCCGAATTGATCCTCGCGGTGGAAGCTCAGAAGTTGAACGACGAATTCGTTTGGCACTACGCGGCGGCCAACTTCACCGACTACGCGCTCAAGCTGCGGCTCGATGACAAAGAGGTTTGGACCGCCAAAGAATTGTCGGCGAGCCAGAACAGTTCGTATTGGGCGGAATCGGTCACGCAAGAACGACTCCCGAAATCCAAGGAACCGACGCCATGAAGTTCATCGCTCTGGTGATGCTCACGCTGATCGGCGCGGCCAGTGGTCTCGCACAAGAGGCGGCCAAGACGTCTGCAGACACCGCTGCGAAGAAAACCGCATCGCCGTTGCGGAAGCTGATGGACGAGTCGCTCGCGTGGGATGAACTGTTCGCGAACGAGCGGTCGGCGACACCGATGACCGCGAAGGTGGTTCTGCGTTGGACGAACAACACACGCGGGTCCGAAGACGGAATGACGGTGCTGTATCTCGCGGATGGCCGTCCGGAAGCGGTCTGCTGTGTTTATCCGTGGGAGAAGTCGCTCATTCACGAATTCGATTCGTTGTCGCGAGGCACATTGCTGGCAAAGCGGGACGGCGTGGTCGTCTGGAGTCCTGAAAAGATCGGCGTGCAGTTTCAGTCGATCCTCGCCGCCGACGCTCCGGCCGAGATGCCCGTCGCGCGGTTGCGGCAGATGAAGACGCTGGCGAGCCAATTCTCTTCGACGATGCTCGGTTGGAAAGCCAACAAGAGCGACCGCGAAGAGCTGCGGTTGTTGCCGCAACCGCTCTATCGCTACGACAGCAAACGGAGCGATGTGCTCGACGGTGCCGTGTTCGCGTTCGTGCAAGGGACCGATCCGGAATCGTTGCTGCTCCTCGAAGCGTTCAAAAAGGGAGCCGGCTTCGAATGGCAATTCGCGTTCGTTCGCCGAACCTCCGGAGAGCTTGAGGCACGCCACAAAGACACCGTCGTCTGGCACGCCGACCGCTTCCCGGCCAACAACGATCCGCGATCCACCCACCGCTCTCTGGGCCGCCCGTTGGATCTGAGCGTTCTCGACGATGTGCCCAAGAAAGGCGAATGACAATGCATCGCGTAGTACGAGTGGCAGTTTCAAAACTAACCCGATGCGTAAGCGAGGGGTTGTTTAGGTTGGTGATTGTTTTTGATCCCTCACTTGCGCATCGGGTGAGTGTCGTTGCAGTTTCGTGGTTGTTCACGCTGACGGGATTGGCTTTCGCGACCGAACCACCGAACGGTTCCGAACGCACCGCCGGCACGAAGCGCGCGCTCCTCGTTTGTGGACTCAGCGGCGATGCGGCCCATCACAAGCTGTATTCCGACACCATGACCAAGCTGCACGAGGGACTTTCCAAGCGGCTCGGATTCGCCGACGTGCAGGTGCTCTTCGGTGATGAGCCGATCGACTCGGACACGGACATCATCAAGTCTGCCGGCCGAGCGACGCGCGAGGAACTCGAAAAGAGCGTCACGGCTCTGGGCGCGAAGCTGCAGCCGAACGATACGCTGTGGGTGATCGTCGTGGGTCACAGTCATTACGACGGCAAGCACTCGTGGCTGAACCTGCCGGGGCCGGACATTCAACAAACAGAATTCGCCAAGCTGTTTGCCGATCTGACGGCGCGCGAACAAGTCTTCTGCATCACCACGCCGACGAGCGGTTACTACGTCAAACCTCTGTCCGCCAAAGGCCGAGTCGTCATCAGCGCCACCGAAACCGACTGGGAAACCAACGAGACCGAATTCCCTCACGAACTCGCTCGTGTGCTCTCCTCGCCCCCCGAAGCGAAGGAGTTCGACATCGACCAGGACGGCACGATCTCGCTGTTTGATTTGTACGTCACCGTCGCCCGCAATCTCGCGCAGTCTTACCTGGAACGAGAGTTTCTGGCGACCGAGCACCCATTGCTCGACGACAACGGCGACGGCCGCGGCACGGAAGTACAAATCGACTTCCTGACCGAAGAACAAGGGGGCCGAGCGAAGCCCAAGAAATCCTCGACGGTCCCGATGAACTTGACCGGCGATGGCCGCATTTCAAAGTCCATCACCCTGTCGTTCTCGCGAGCCGATCCTTGATCAAATGGGCCTGGAGGATTTTCAGCCCGCGATCCATGAATTCTTGCTCGAAGCTGCATTCTTGCTCAAAGCTGGTCATCCCTTTGCAGGTGGCGAATTCAATTTCTCCTTGCGTCTTCAGGGAGATCTCCCACGAGTTGTCCGAGTCAGCAGCCCGGTTCTTTGAAAAAGCGAGGCGGCCGCAATCGATCATTCGCGGAAGAAGTCCCCGAATCGTCTGTCTTTCTGAGGCACGAGCGGTATAGTCAACCGCGTTGGGATAGTGATGAGGTTCGAGAACGCTTCCCAACGATTTCGGAAGACTTAATAAATCGCAATCCGGTCCGATCCGGTGGGCGCATTACCGAGTAAGCCGACGTGGCGGAACACCTCCAAGTGTTTTGCCACGTCGGTTTTTTTTATTTTCCGAACAGCCCAGAGTTCCATCGATCCGGATCGCCTTTGAGTCGTCCGAGCGGTGAGGAATCTCCGCCGTCAAATCTGAGTGCTTTTGTGGAAGGGGCAGCGCGATGAATTGGGATCAAATCGAAAACTGGAAGGAATGGCGCGGCAAAGTCAAACAGCAGTGGGACGCACTGACCGATGACGATCTTGCCACCATCCGCGGCCAACGCGAGCGGTTGGTGAACCTGCTCCAGGAGAAATGCGGCTACCAAAAGGGGCCGGCGGAGAAGGCGCTCAACGAATTCATGAATGGACTAGTGTAGGCGAACTCCATCACCGTCCAACGACCGCAGAGGCTTTGAGGTCAGTCGAACGTGAACGTGAACAGCGTCACGAGAGGAAAGGAAAAGCGAATCATGAATCAGTCCAAAGTGACCAAAGCCAAGCTCGGAGACCATGTGCGGATTGAATACTCAGGGCAGTTCAAGGATGAAAAAGCCGGCCTGCAGCGACTGGGTCGGGAAGTGTTTGAGTTCACCATCGGGAGCAATGAGGTGATGCCCGGCATCAACAAAGGCGTGGTCGGGATGGTCGAGGGGGAGCGAAAGCAAATGACTCTGCGACCTCAGGATGCTTACGGAGAATTTCGTCCCCAATTGATTCAAGAAATCCCCAGAAGCCGCTTGCCCTCGGACGTCGTTCTGAAGGTCGGGAAACGACTCACCACGATTGGTGTGAAGTCGGGTCGCCGGCGCAAGGTCAAAATTGTGGAGCTCACTTCGACCACCGTCGTCGTGGATGGCAACCACCCACTCGCCGGAAAGACCGTCGAAGTCGAGTTCCAATTGCTCGTGCATGACACGTCAGCAAATGGTGCGGGACTGAAACGCGAATTCGGCAGCGATGAGTAGTTTCGACACGATCCAGACAATCAATCCGCACTCCTCAGTCGGTCGCAGAACCTCTGAGAACGGGTTCATCGCCCCTCTTGGGCCTCATGGAATTGGAGACCGCCGTGCGCGTCAGAATCAAAATTGATGATCGTTCCTTCTGGTGGCGGCGATCGTTTCTGGGAGAGAACATCAGCAACGGGAATTGGATCATTGCGTTGATCCTGTTGCTCGCTTGTGGCGGCGCGATTCACAGCGGCTGGATCTGGGCGGGAGTCGGCTTGGGAGTCGCCGGTCTGTTGAGCATCGTGTGGAACGAGTCGGTTGCCAAAACATCGACCATCGTCGGCAGTTGGATCGCGGCGGGTGTGGCTTCGGCGTGGCTGTTGGGCATGCTCTGCGACGCCATGTTTGGCAATCCCCCGATCGGTCATGCGTTGGGTCTTGTGATCGGAATTGTTGGGATCATTAAGACGATCGACTGATCCGCGGACATCGACGGCTTGTGGTGGGTCTCGATGACTCGACCCACACGACGAATCGGCGCGATCCTGGATTCGGCTTCAGCGGACGTTTACGCTCCGAGCCGAATCGGGTTTTGCGGTGAGTCGATGTTCTGGAAATCGCATGGCAGCAATCCATCGGAAAACGTGCTCCGTCTGCGGCGCGGTTCTTTCCGAATCCAGTGCCGCCGTGCCGCCGCGATGTGAGTCCTGTCGGGCGAAATCTTCCGACGGTTCGTCGTCCGCGCCCCAGGCACCCGCCGAGCAAAGTGGTCCGACCAAGCCGTTTGCGGAATCGACGAGGACCGTGATCCTCGGCCCAGGCAGCGACACCGAGCAGAATCCGCTGCATCTCGCGATGACGCTGGATTTCGTCCCTTCGGCGGACCCGACCGAACCGACGGCGGCTGCCTCGGATGAGCGCGTCGCGAAGAAGGAGCAGGTCGGCCGCTTCCGAGTCATCAGCATCTTGGGGCGCGGAACCTTCGGCACGGTCTATCGCGCCTACGATCCGCTGCTCGATCGGGAAGTGGCGCTGAAGGTGCCTCGGTTCGCGCCCGATGACCGCGAAATGACCGAACGGTTTCATCGCGAAGCCAAAGCGGCGGCGCGGTTGCACCATCCCAACATCGTGACGCTGTACGAGCATGGACTGACCGACGAAGGCCCGTATCTGGTCGCCGAGTTTGTCAACGGCGTCCCCTTATCCCAAATGCTGCGCGAGCACCTTCCTGACTTGCGCAAGGCGGTGGATTGGACGAGGCAGATCGCGGAAGGACTGCACTACGCTCACACCGAGGGGATCGTTCATCGCGACGTGAAGCCGGGCAACATCATGATGAATCTCGCCGGCCGGCCGCAGGTCATGGATTTCGGTTTGGCGAAGCGGTCTGCGGACATCGACTCGGCAATGACCGTCGAAGGGCAGATCGTCGGCACGCCCACTTACATGTCTCCCGAACAAGCCCGCGGAGCGATTGGAGAAGTTGGGCCTCACAGCGATCAATACAGCGTCGGCGTGGTGCTCTACGAGATGCTGTGTGGTCGTCCGCCGTTTACGGGAGATCCTTGGACGATCATCTCGCGCGTGGCCAGTGAGCGTGAGAATCCCCCTCCGCCACGTTCGGTGCGGCCGGACATTCCGCGAGACTTGGAGGCATGTTGCCTCAAGGCGCTCGAGAAGAATCCGAAGGCACGCTATCCCAGCTTGCTCGCTTTGGCGGACGACTTGGATCACTGGCTGAAGGGGTTGCCGCTGTTCGCTCGGCCGATTGGTCCGCCGGAGCAACTGCTGCGGTGGTGTCGTCAGAACCGCATGATCGCGTCGATGAGCGGAACGCTGGCGGTGATCTTCATCACTGCGGCGATCGTCGGCCCATTGTTGGCCGTGCGATATCAGGACTTGGCCGACATCGCGACTCGCCAAGCGAAAGACGCCAACGCTGCTCGCGAACTGGAACAGAAAGCCCATCGGGCGACCGAGCGATCGGTCATTGATTCCTACACCGAGACGGGCCTGACTGCTCACCGCAACAACGACCCGCGCGAGGCGATCTTGTGGTTCGCCAATGCCGTCGCGGCCTCCGAGAATGATCCGTCGCGCGAGAAGCAAAACCGCATCCGGATGCAATCGTGGCTGTCGCAAGTCGCGACTCCCGTGCAAGCCTTTGAACCGGCTCCGGGCTGGAAGAAGCTGCTGAGCTATCACGCGTCCGGACGTTGGTTGTTGAGCCTCACGCAAACCGGCGAATGCGAGCTGTTGCAAGTGTCGAATGGCCAGCGTCACGCGCTGCCGATGGATGGGCCGGTGAGCGCCGCCGCGTTCAGCCCTGACGGCAAGCTGCTGGTCATGGCGCTGGGCCAAGAAGTCGTCGTGTTTGAATTCCAAAACGATGGGACACATAAGACTGATGTGTTCCATGAGTCGAACCCGTCCCATCGTCATCACGAAATCGTCCAGACAAGTGAACGGGATCGCTGGACGCACCCGGACGCGGTGAACGAGTTGCTGTTCGGTGCCGATAGCCAATTGCTGGTCGTCGGCGGCGACCAAACGGTGCAGGTGCGCGATATCCCGATGAAGTCGTTTCGGACGGAACCGTTTGAGGTTGGCAGCCAGGTGCTGTCGGCCGCGATGACTCCCGATGGCCGCCGGTTCGCGGTGCGCTGCTTCGATCAGAAGGTGCGCGTCTTCTCTTGCGCGCCCCATCAATCCCATTCCGAGGCGCTGCTGCCCGCGCAGTCATCCGCTTCCGCATCGAACCTGCGGCCGCTGTTTGTCGGCAACGATCGGCTCGTCGTCAGCGAGGACTACCAATCGGTGAGTTGCTGGAACATCGACCGCCAAGAGACCGATTGGAAATACAAGCCGGGGCGAGTGCTCGCGTCGGCGATTTCGCCGGATGGCAAGTGGATCGCGATCGCTGAGGATGCGACGGTCGTCTTGCTGGATGCGGCGACCGGCGAACCGACCGAGCAACCGCTCAAGCACTCGAACCTCGTCGATGATCTCAGCTTTCATCCGACAAGCTCGCGGCTGCTGACAGCGTGTATCGATCACACCGCTCGTGTCTTTGAAATCTCGTCCGGAAAGCCGGTTGGTCCAGAGATTCCGCACTGCGAAG
This sequence comes from Planctomyces sp. SH-PL62, assembly GCA_945893045.1. Lineage (GTDB taxonomy): Bacteria > Planctomycetota > Planctomycetia > Planctomycetales > Planctomycetaceae > SXKJ01. The sequence continues at coordinate 45,876 of CAMDEA010000010.1, read as the reverse complement.
CCGTGCATCGCTGCGCGTGGTCGCCGGACGGTACCTCGTTCGCCACGGTGCAGTGGACCGGCGATTTGATTCGCGTGTGGAAACCGAGGGATCATCGGCAGGAAGAAACGCTCGTGGCTGTGTCGGCACACCACAATCCGTTTGTGCGAATCAACGCTCAAGGAGACCGTTGGATGCCCAGCGGCTTTGATAACTGGCGCGATCGTACTGAATTGGAAATCCTCGATCTCAAATCGGGGAAGCTCCTCGGCCCCAAACTCTCAGGGCCGGGATTGATCAGTGATGCGGACTTTATTCCCAAGTCGCCGCTGGTGGTCGTCGTGGGAGGCAGTTCGCGCGAAGACGTTTGGCACGGCCTACCCGATCAAAAGTTGGACGGCCCTGGATTCATCCGCTTCGTGAATTCAGAAACGGGAGAGCCAACATTCGAGGACGTGCAGTCTCCCTCGCAGCCCATCGCGGTGCGAACCAGTCCCGACGGGCAGACGGTGGTGGTCCTCTGCCACCAAGGCCACCTGCTGTTACTGGACCCGGTCACTGGCAAGCCGCGCGCGGAGCATCAGGCGTTTAGCGGCCAGTCGGCGGTGCATGGATTTCTCATTCGCGAGCGCATTCGATTTTCTCCTCGCGGCGATCAATTCCTTCTCTGGGGCTGCAATTCGCTGGCGGAGTTGCGAAGGACCGACACCGGAGAACGAGTGGCCGTGATTCAACACGAATCCGGATTCGTCCACGATGCCCTGTTCTCACCCGATGGCAAACTCGTCGCGACTTGCTCGTCGGACCACTCGCTGCGTTTGTGGGACACGGCGACCGGTTCGAGCGCCGGGTCGCCGCTGGCGCATTCCGGCTGGGTCTTCAACGCTCAGTTCAGCCAAGATGGCCGTCGGTTACTGACCGCTTCGTCCGACAAGCAGGCGCGGATTTGGGATCTCGCCACGAGGACCGCGATCCTGGCGACTCGCGAGCACGGTGACCAAGTCTTCAGCGTCACCTTCCTGCCCGGCGAAGAGCTGTTCCTGGCGTCCACTCGCGACGGACAAATCACGGCATGGGATGCGAGCCTCGGAAAAATGATCGCTCCCGCGCGGCAGATGCCGGGCATGGTTTACCAACTGTCCCATTCCAGCACTTCGCCACGAGTGATTGCGTCAGGCGGCATCAAACCCATGCGCAGCTTCGACTGGACCCAATGGATTCCCGATCCAGATACGCAACTCAGCCGCGAAGACGTGCGGTTGCTCGGCGAGATTCTTTCGTCGCAGCGCGTCCACGAAGGAGGCGCTGCAACCAGACTGACGTCCGCCGAATGGATCGGCCGCTGGAAAAAGTTTCAAGAGAAGCATCCCGATGGACCGGCGCTTCAGATGTCTAACTCACTCAAACTGGGCGGCTTTTGAGTCCCGCTAGGGACGTATCGAGAATAGCCCAGCACGTCAGTGCTGGGGGTTCGTGGCGAAAATCCTCACAAAGTCCCGATAGGGACGACAGAAAACGATCCTGCTCTGTCGTCCCTGACGGGACTCAAGAGGCACGCTGAACCGTCATCCCAGCACTGGAGTGCTGGGCTATTTTCGGGTGTCCCTGACGGGACAAGAACAAAATCGTTCAGTGAGTAACACCGCACAATGACGGCAGCCTCACACTTCCGGATGCACCCACGGTCCTCGATACGGCCGACGCAGCAATTTGTTCGCAGCGGGATCGTTGGCGATCACGCCCTTGGCCGCGTCCCACGTCAGTGACCGGCCAAGCTGCATCGACAAGTTGGCGAGAATGCAGCTCACCGTTGAGGTGTGTCCCTCTTCGATGTCGGCCACCGGCTTGCCGCGCGTGGCGATGCAATCGAGCAGATTCTGCATGTGCCGGCGGATCGCCGGGGCGACGTGTTTTTCGAGATCCTTCTCGGTCTTGTCTTCCGGGTATTGCTCCAACTCCATCGTCACGTCCTTGTGAATCGCCTCGCCACTGTTTGGGATGAAGTCGTAACTGTTGACGCTGGCCTTGAGCGTCCCCTTCTCGCCGTAGAACGTCGCGCCCCACGGGTACTTCGGATCGGGAGACGAACCCCAGGTGCGATGCTGCCAGACGACATTCACGTTGTCGTACTCGAACGTCGCCGTCTGCGTGTCGGAGATGTTCGCCTTGCTGGCCTTGTCCATGAGGATGCCGCCGGTCGAGCTGACCGTCTTCGGCCAGCCGAGTCCCGCCATCCATCGGACCATGTCGAGCATGTGAATGCACATGTCGCCGACGATCCCGTTGCCGTACTCCATGAACGCTCGCCAGCGGCGCGGATGCACCAGCGGATTGTACGGTCGCATAGGAGCCGGCCCGGTCCACATCTCGTAGTCGAGGTAATCGGGTGGGGCCGCATCAGGCGGATTCTCGCGAGCACGCATGTGGTAGTAGCAGTAAATCTCAATCAGCCCGATCTTGCCGAGTTTCCCTTCTTGAATCAGCTCGCGCGCTTCCGCCAGATGCGGCGTGCTGCGTCGCTGAGTCCCCACCTGCACGACTCGGCCATGCTTCCGCGCCGCCGCCAGCATCGCCTGACTTTCGACGACATCCACGCTGGTCGGCTTCTGCACGTAGATGTCGGCTCCGGCCTTGACCGCGTCGATCATCGGCAGCGCGTGCCAATGATCCGGCGTCGCGATCTCGACAATGTCGAGATCTTTTTCCGCGAGCATCTTCCGATAGTCACCATACAACCTCGGCGTCTTCCTCGACACCTGCCGCGAGGCCACGATCTCGCCCGCTTCAGCAAGCATCTTCTTGTCGACATCGCACAGCGACACGACCTCGACCGGTGAAATCTGAATCAATCGCAACAAGTCCGATTTGCCGTACCAGCCGGTGCCGATCAGTCCGACCCGCTTCGGCTTCGGCTCGGCGGCAAACGCAGCCGGAAGCACCGGCAGGAAAGAACTCAACGCAACGCTGCCGGCACTGGCGGCCAAGAACTGACGACGATCCATTGTGACCTCACAAGAAAGAATGTCTTAGGGGGACGTCACCGACACAGTCAGTGACGAATAATTGACGGTGAGCGTTCGTCCGAGAAGCAATCCGACTCCCAGCAACGGGAAGCTGTTGTTGGCAACGATCTCAACTGTCCGCCGCTCGCCAAACCATTCGATGTCGCCGACGAATGTTTCCGAAAGATGTTTGGTTCCGTCAGCGAGCATGACCTGCACGGCACCGTGACTGGGCAACCGCAGGCTCTCGATCAATGCACGCGGCAAAACCGACTCGCCCGTGCAACCGGTGTCGATCCAAACCAGAAACGATTGCAGCACAGGATCGTTTGCCGCAGCGATCGGAACGGGAATGAGCGCTCGACCGTTTTCGTCCACATTCCCATTCATCGGCTCAAGCCCCCGATTTCAATGGCACACTGGTGTCCGACGCGAACCGCATAGGCTTTGTGCTGCGGATGCGCCTTTCGAGCAGCGGACATCGCATCGGTGAGCGTCTTGCCCAGGAAGTAATCGCCCGACTCCGGTTCAATCGCGACAAACGCCTGCGGATGAGTCTGTTCCAGTTGCGCCCGCAACCGAGCCTCGTAAATCCGCTGTCCTGCATCGGCAAGTCGTTGGAGTTCGGTGGTTGGCATGGAAGTCCTAACAATCCATTGGAAACCAGTCATTGATTGCAGGTCAGCTTATGTCTGATCTCGCACGATTCGCAAGCGGCACCGACTTCATGGCACCAAATCCGGCAGCTTCGGCTTCGCGTCTTTGCCGTGATCGCGAAGCGACATCTTGATGCTGACGGCTTCCTTTCGGCCGCCAATGTCGAGCTTCAACTCTTGGTGCATTCCCGCCAGACCGAACGGAACGTCTTTGTGTCGGAAAACCCGGTGCGCCATGCTGAGCTTGTTGCCCACGAAATCAATCTCGTTGCCACCGCTGATGACCGAGCATTCCAGATCGCCTTGTTGCCACGAGACCTTTTCCTTGGCGGTTTCGGTTTTGAGGTTTTGCTTCGGCCCGGCGAGCAGCATCGCGAAGATCGGGTCTTTGAGTTCCACCGAGTCCAACGACTCGGGATCGTTGTCTCGTTGTTTGACCCAGCGGCGGACGGCTTTGCTGAGTGGATCTTTCCCCTCGCCAAATTCGTCTTCCGGCACCAGCAGCCGCCAGGTCGTTTTGGGGAAGTCGTCTTGATCGCTGGACTGCTCCATTTCAATGAAGCGGCATTGCTTCCCGCTCTGAAACGCTTGCCCCACCGATCGCACCGCCCATTTCGGAACGATCTCGCGTCCCTCGATTTTCACAATGACGTTGAATTCGGCCCAGACGCCATCGGTCGGCAGCGTCTGAATCAACGCCGCTGACTTCGGTTCCTCGCCGAAAGCGGTTTCGAAGGCGAGCAGGAACGAACCCAGTACCACCGCGCTGACGATGGCACTCCAGAATGAGCGACGACCCATGATGTGACCTCGCGAGCAGAGAGGATGTGGTTCCGCGTTGTCGGCAGCATAAACAAATCGCTGACGGTCGCGGTACGGCTGGGAACTGGATTACAACGAGACTGAGTAGATCGGACGCCTACGTCCGATCGCCCGGACGTAGGCGTCCGGGCTACGAAACTCTTTCACAGGACCGATCCGCCATGACGAACTTTTCGCGCCGCGACTTCCTCAAAGAGACTGTCCTCACCACCGCCGCCGGTTGGTCACTGTCGGTCAGCCAAGCACTCAACGCCGCTGAGACCAACGCCGGCGGCTTGCACATCGCTCCGTTCAAGTTCGACGTCACGCCGCCGCTCGGCCATTCGTGCTGCGGCGGTTGGATCAAACCGATCGAGGTCGTGGATGATGCGCTGGAAGCGATCGGAGTCGTGTTGCTCGGAGCCGGCAAGCCGATTGTGTTGTGCGCCGTCGATTGGACAGGACTGCTGAATGAGGCTCACGTCGAATGGCGGACGGCGTTGGCTCAAGCAGCGGGGACGACGGCCGATCGAGTCGCCGTGCATTGCGTGCATCAACACAACGCGCCGTTCGCGTGTCTCGAAGCCGAACGCATCGTCGGGGCCGAGGGCGACTTGCCGCACATCATCGACCTCGACTTCTTCAAACGCTGTCTCGATGCGGGCCGAGCGGCCATCGAGACGGCAATTAAGCAAGCGCGCCCGGTGACGCACATCGGCTGGGGACAGGGCAAGATCGAAGGGGTCGCCTCGAACCGCCGAGTCCATCGCGACGAGACCGGCAAGGTGCTCGCGATGCGCGGCAGCTCCTGCACCGATCCCAAACTGATCGCGTTGCCGGACGGACTGATCGACCCGTTCTTGAAGACGGTCGCGTTCTTCGACGGCGACAAGAAGCTCGCGTCACTGCATTACTACGCGACGCACCCAATGAGCTACTACGCCGACGGCCGAGCCACCAGCGACTTCGCCGGGCTGGCTCGCAAGCAGCGGCAGCAGGACGAACCCGATTGCCTGCACGTCTACTTCACCGGCTGCGCGGGAAACATCTCGGCCGGCAAATACAACGACGGCTCGAAACCCGTGCGGCCGATCCTGACGAAGCGCGTGTACGACGGCATCGTCGCGTCGGAAGCGAAGCTCGAACGAGCCGAATTGAAGTCTGACAAACTTGCTTGGAAGACCGCCGAAATTCTGCCGCCGCCCCGCTCATCGTTGCACGCCGAGATGATCGCTCAACAAATCTCGACGAAGACCAACGCCGTCGTGAACCGCAACCGTCCGTCATTCATGCTGTCATGGCTGCGTCGCGTCGAGAAGCGCACTCCGATCGTACTCAGCTCGCTGCACTTGGGCGGCGTGAAGCTGCTGCATCTCCCCGCCGAGTCGTTCATCGAATACCAACTCCGCGCCCAGAGCACCGCGAAAGACAGCTTCGTCTGCACCTCGGCCTACGGCGACGGCGCCCCGTGGTACATCCCGGTCAAAGAGGAATACCCCAACGGCGGCTACGAAGTCAGCGTCGCGTTTTGCGAACCGGAAATCGACGATGTGCTGACCGAGGGCATGAGACGGATTCTGCCGGGGTGAGTGACGGATTCAACAAATCTAATTCTTGTCGAGATACGGCATCGTCTCTGGCAAGAGCCGTGCGCCATGGATGACTCGCACGATGCTGACGGTTTCATGGCCATCGAATTCGTAAATCACCCGATAGTTGCCCACGAAGATTTCTCGGAGAGACGGAACTCCTTCTTCGGGGAGCAAACTTCCCGATTCGGGCCAGCGAATCAAAGCCGTGGCCGACTTCTTGATTCGCTTCACAAACCGTCGAGCGTTGACCTTGGAATCCTTGGCGATGTAGTCCCGAATCGTCTTGAGGTCGCGCTGCGCGGTAACAGCCCAAACGAGTCGAGTCATTCTTCGTCATCCTCTTCCAGTTCACGAAAGACTTCGTCGTGAGGGACGACCCGGCCAGCGCGAATGTCGTCGAGACCTTCTTCGATCTTCTGGCGGACAACGATGCGATAAAGCACTTCACTCCAAGTGGCATCCTCGGGCAATCCCTCGGCCAACTCTTGCACGGCGGACTTCACGGTGAGCATGAGCAATCTCCTAAACACTTCCAAACTTGACGCTGCCACGATAGCCCGCGTTGAAAGCCCACGTCAAATGTTGCGCCCCTCACCGATTCCACAACGCTCCTGGGAATACGAATCCGCATCGTCCAGCCAAGCCAATCGCTGTGGATGCCAGAAGCGGACATGAGCCGCTGTGGCCAACATCAAGAGCGTGACTGTGCTGATCATCGCTCCGACGAACACCGAGCGTGGCTGATAGCTCCAAGCCACGCGATGCGAGCCGGGTTCGAGACGTACGCCTCGGAAGAGATTGTCGATCCGCAGCGACTCGGCCGCGTGGCCATCGACGGTTACCGACCAGCCCGGATAGTCGAGGTCCGCGAGAACCAAAACACTCGCCTCGTTCAGATCCACCAAGCATTCGACGGCGTTGGCTTGCGAATGGAACCCGGTCAACTTTCCCGCAGTCATTTCCAAACTCTGGCCGTCCAACGCACGAAGCTGCGCTCGGCCGAGCGATTGTTTGAACTCGTACAAATACAACGGTTGCCCCGATCGGCCCCAGGCTCGATTGAGGAACGGGTCGTCTCCCTGCCACACGAGTTGCATCGACTCCGCAAGCGGCTGGGGATCGAAGCTCAATAAATGCGTGACGCCACCGCGACGCATCCAGTCGTCCGGCAGCCGCAACGAATCGTCCACGTACTCAGCCGGGCCGAACGTGAGATAGATCGGAACGCTCGACACGCCCAATGTGCTCGGCAAGTTGGCTCCCGGCGCGAACAGCCGCAGCGTCGGCCGAGTCTTTGCCGCCTCCAGCAACTGTTGTCGCACCGGACTTTGCTCCAGAGATTTCAACGGTGGGGTTTCCACCATCTGCGTGAATGTCACCAGCCGGCTGATCAACCAAAACTCCAGCGTCGTCACCACGAACGCCAATGTGAACAAAACACGCCAGGCAGTCTTGGCGGTCTCGCTGCGCCAGATCGCCCAAGCGCTGGCACCAGCCGTGATCAACCCCACGATCAACAATCCGAACACCGCGTTCGCCGTCAATACAATGGAACCAATGAAAACGAGTGGATGAGGAATTCCAGCCTCCGATGCGACGAGATCAGCGTCGTCAGTAAGAAACCAAGTCGAGACCAATGCCCACATCGTGCCGACGAACATCGCCATCGCCAGCCAGCGCGGCGGATCAACTCGTTCAATCGTTTTCGGTGCCGAAGGGATGCGAACGGAAAACGCACGACCGCTGACGATCAACCCGACCAACATCGCCATCGACCAGGAAGTCAGCAGCCCATAGCGGCCCGGTCCCTGAAAGTAGCTGAAACCGGGCAAGTATCGGGTGATTGGGAGCAACCCGCCCATCGTGTACCAGAAGCTCAATCCCTCCAACAACAGCCAGAACATGGCTTGGCTGCCGACTTGCCGAAGACTCTCTCGGATGGTTTCGTGGCTCGTACAAGCCCGAAAGAACCGAATGGAAAACCAACATCCCCACACCGCGAACAGGGTGTAGGTAACAAGGCCGAAAAACAGGTGCGCCTCGGTCGAATTCGTTCGAGCATGCCCCAGTGGCGGATCTTGACGGAAATAGTCTTCGCGATTTGTCAGCGGTGAATACCAATGAGATGGCGAGAAGATTTGAGTGAAAAGGTACGTTGGCGGGATCGCTCCGAATTCGAGTTCATGTTCCTTGCCAACCGTCGCGCGCTGACTGCGTTGTTTGAGTTCGTAGGTCGGCGCGAGTTGCACGGCCGCGAGTCCGAGTCCGCACAGCATCGCGGCGAAAGCGACAGTCGTGACTCGTCGAGGTTGAGATAACGGCGATCGGCTTTCGGCGATCGGCTCGCGGCTGTCGGTGCCCGGCCGATCGCCGAGAGCCGAAAGCCGAAAGCCGTTATCACAAAAACACCACGCTCGTGCCGGCACATAAACCACCAGCAATAACAGCGTGAACCACGCGATCTGAAAGTGTCCGGCGAGCAATTGCACGCCCAGCACACCGCTCAAGCCGATCGCGTATCGCCACCGGCGAGATGCGAGAAATGATTCCGCGCACCACAACGCCGCCGGCAACCAGGTGCCGCCGATGATCGCCCACTCGACACACGTTCGAGGCGGGAACCAACCATAGACGTAGACGAGAGCTGTCAGCCAGGACGGCAGCAGGCTCAAGCCCAACCGTCGCGCGGCCATCGTTGAGAAGACGAAGGCCGCGATGTAGTGCAGGAGAAAGCTGACATGAAACGCCGAGTGCGCATCGAGCCACGAATACAGCAGCAGGTTCGGCGGATAGAAGATTCCCGTTTGGCTCTCGGCCAGCAACGGATACCCGAACCCCGCGTGAGCATTCCACAGCGGCAGTTCGCCCGCATGCAGCGACTCGGAATAGATCACCTTTTGCGGAAAGAAATACGAGTAGATGTCACCACCGACAAAGCCTGCTCCGCACCAGATTGGCAGCCAGAACACGAGCGTCAGCCCCACGGCGAGTCCGCCTGTCGCCAGCCAGCCGAGCCATCTACGCCGTGCTTGCATGTTGGATCATCTTCGCTGGTTTGGTGAGCGGCACGGCGCTAGCCGCCGGTGAATCGTGGTGTTTCCCTCGCACTGACCGGCGGCTAGCGCCTTGCCGCTCAAGATTGATACGGCGTAAACGGCAGCCCGAACGTTTCGGCCACCGCGCGATTCGTGATCGCTCCGCCGTACATGTTGACCGCGTGCGCGAATCCCGTGTCGGCGGCGCACGCGGCAGCCAGGCCGAGCTTCGCGATCTTCAGCACGTACGGAAACGTGACGTTGCACAACGCATACGAACTGGTCCGGCCGACGGCTCCCGGCATGTTCGTGACGCAGTAATGCACGATGCCATCCACGAGGTATGTCGGCTTGGAGTGTGTTGTCGGCTTGGTCGTCTCGATGCAGCCTCCCTGATCAACCGCCACGTCGATGATGACCGCTCCGGGTTTCATCAGTTGGAGGTCTTCGCGGCTGACCAGCAGCGGCGCGCGAGCACCCTCAATCAGCACCGCCCCGATCACGAGGTCCGCCAGCCGCAGCTCTTCGCGGATGTTGTGCCGGTCGCTGAAGAGCGTATTGACGTTCGGCGGCATGATGTCTTCCAGATACCGCAGCCGGTCGATGTTGATGTCGATGATGACCACGTCCGCCTGAAAGCCGGCCGCAATCTGCGCCGCGTTCTTGCCGACGACTCCGCCGCCCAAAATCAAAATGTGCGCGGGGGCCACACCGGGAACTCCCGCCAGCAGAATGCCGCGACCTTCCTGCGGGCGTTCGAGATACTTCGCCCCTTCTTGAATGCTCATGCGGCCGGCGACTTCACTCATTGGAGTCAGACAGGGGAGATCGCCCTTCGGTCCGCGCAGCGTTTCATACGCAACCGCCGTGACACCGGTCGCCAGCACGTTGCGAGTCAACTCTTTGTCGGCCGCGAAATGAAAGTACGTGAAGAGCGTTTGCCCGCGCCGCAGCAACGGCCACTCGGCGGCGAGCGGTTCCTTCACCTTCACGACCAACTCCGCCTGACCGAAGATCGCGGCCGGACCATCCACGATCTCGGCCCCATTCGCGGCGTACTGGCCGTCAGTGATGCCGCTCCCCATGCCGGCTCCGCGCTCAATCAGCACACGGTGCCCGCGTTGCACCAGCTCCTCGACCCCCGACGGCAACATCGCCACGCGATACTCATCCGGTTTGATCTCACGAGGCACACCGATAAGCATGGGTCGTCTCCTTGACTCAGCACGGGAACGGGGTCGGGAGTCTGTTTCAGGCCGCAAAACACGAGTCAAACAACCGGAAGTCCCTGGCCTGCGGCCTGAAACAGACTCCCGACCCCTTCGCCATCAACACCTCGAAGAGTAGCCGACAGAGACTCTCCTCGAAATGTTGGGAACATTCCTGTGAACGCGGTCAATCGGCAGGTTGATGAGAATCGCTAGGACCGTCACGACCTGACCGCCTTTGCCGAGCGTCGCGGTCGTCCGCTACCTCGAACCGCCAGTCTCTGACCTAACCTTTGGCGTTCCACCACTCGCGCTGCGGATGAGTTTCCGAGTGTTCCCCGATTGTGGTTAGAGACGGATTTCATGTCGCTTCCCGCCGACACCGCTTCACGTTTCACGGCTGGCGAAGCCCGCTCAGCTTCGGAAGCTTCGCAGCCTGTGGTTGCGAAGAGCGGCCGCGGCTCGAAAAGTGTCGTCGCCGACGAACCGCTCGCCACCGCCTACGAGAAGCGCATTCAGACACTGCAAGATTCGCTCAAAGAGCGCGAGCAAATCGTGCAGATGCTGACGCAGCGACTCGAACAAGCGGCCGATCAATTGGACCGCATGCAGCGCACTGGAGGCGGACGAGGCGGAGCAACCGCCGCCGGCGTCCCACCGGAGTTGATCGAGAATCAGCAAACTCTGGCCGGGCAGATGACGCAACTGCTCAGCCAATGGGAAGAGCTGCAAGCGGCCGAGATGCTGAGCCGCATCGAATCGCGGCTCAACGACCTGCACGACCTCGTCTCGACAGGCTCCGGCGTTTCCTCGCGAGCCAATGCAATCGGTTCGACTCCCACTCCGAACGAGAAAGACAGTGCGAATTCTTCCTCCGAGAGTTCGTCCAATGTTTCGATTCTTACGGACGTTGCCCCCGCTAAACCGGCGACGATGGGCTGGGAGGCGATCAAAGCCGCGGTCATGGCGGGCGAAAGCGTCAACCTGGAGACGGTCGCTCCTTCTCCGCCACGACACGAAGCGGCCCACGAGAGTGTTTTCAGCGAGTCGGTTGCTCTCGAACGATCGGATTCGCCGACGTTGTCCGAACCGCCACTTCCCGTCGATTTCGACAGCGCCGATCATCATCAACTCTGCGCCGCGATCCGCGACCGCGATGAATTCATCTCGCTGTTGCTGCGCCGGCTCAGTTCACCCGACGCGAACACCGAGTTCCCCGATTGGGAGCAACTCAACCGCGTCCCCGAAGACTTGCAGCACGAATTGCTGAACCTGCGCGACCGCCTGCAAGACAAGCTGCGCGTGGCCGAAGTCGATCTGTCACTGCAACGCGCGAAGCTGGCGCGCGAGGATGCCCGCCTGACGATCAAAGCGAATCAACTCGCGATGCAGTTGAAGAAACTCGGCCTCGCGCCCGATGAACCCGGCTCCAATGCGGGTGGCACTCGCGAAGGCTCAGGGGCCGCACAAGGCCGCCGCTGGCTGCAATTCCTGCAACGCTCCGACGGGAAATGAACGCAGCTTGCGCGTTCTGGTGAGCGGGGCGGCGTCTGCCCAAAGGCACCGACTTTACTCGATTCGTAGCAGGCACATTCCATGTGCCGTCCGCAAATTGCAGGGAAACGGCACATGGAATGTGCCTGCTACTTTCAAAAGTCAGCGGCATTGGGCTGACGCCACCTCGCTCGCCTGTCTTACTGATAGGTGGCCACAACGGGTGACGCTTGACCCGCCGCACGATTCGCTCCCAAGATGAATCGTCGCCTGCGCCAAAATACTCACTCGCGGAGTTCGCCATGATTCGATCCCTCTGGCCCTGTGGATTGCTCAGCCTGCTGGCCCTGCTTGGAACAGGCTGCGAACCGAAGTCGTCGTCGCCGCCGGACCCAGGGCCGACTCTGACAGCCGAACTCAAATCCGAAACCAATTCCTCCAGCAAAGAAGCCGACATGAACTCCTCCGCCCGCGTTTTCCGTGAACGACTCAATGACGAAGCCGATGGCAAACAGCTCGAGCAATTCGAGCTCACGAATAAGAACGGCTTGCGAGCCGTCGTGCTCAACTTGGGCGGAATACTCGCGTCCGTCGAGACGCCAGATCGCAACGGCAAGCTCGACAACATCGTCTGCGGCTTCTCGTCCGACAACGAAAAGTTCCTGAAGAACCCGCCGTATTTCGGTGCCATCTGCGGCCGCTACAGCAATCGGATCGGCAAAGGCAAATTCACGCTCGACGGGATCGAGTACACGCTCGCCAAGAACAACAACAACGCGAATCATCTGCACGGCGGTGTGAAGGGCTTCGACAAATACATCTGGGACGCCGTTCCGATTCAAGGCGTCGATTTCGCCGGCGTGAAGTTGACGCTCATCAGCCCCGATGGCGTCGAAGGCTATCCCGGTACATTGACCTCGGTCGTGACGTACAAGCTGACCGACAAGAACGAACTCCGCATCGAGTACTCCGCGACGACCGACAAGGCCACGCCGCTGAACCTCACGAATCACGCCTACTGGAACCTGAAAGGCGCGCGAGCCGAGAGCGGCTCAGTGCTCGATCACATCATCCAATTGAACTGCGACAGTTACATCGCCGTCGATGACGAATCGATCCCGACCGGCAAGCTTACCGCCGTCAAAGACGACGCCCCGATGGACTTCACGAAGGCCAAGCCGATCGGCCAAGACCTCGGCAAGCTGACGAACGACCCACAAGGCTACGACCACTGCTGGGTCATCAACGGTGGCGGCGACTCGACCAAAGCTCCGGTGTTGGCCGCCAAGGTCCGCGAACCCTCGACCGGCCGCGTGATGCGAGTCCTCACGACCGAACCCGGCGTGCAGTTCTACACCGGCAACTATCTGCCCGGCACACCCGACGTGAACGGCTTCGCCAAGCACGGCGGCTTCTGCCTGGAAACCCAAAAGTTCCCGGACTCACCCAACCAACCTTCGTTCCCGTCCTGCATCCTCAAGCCCGGCGAAACCTATCGGCAGGTGACAGTGCATGAGTTCGGAGTTGAGTGATTCAAGAGTTTCAAAGCATTCGGAAATTGGAACCTTCTCGCTCATGCCAACCGTGTGAGCGACTGGACTCAAATGACTGACAGAAAAATCGGGACAGAAAAAAGTCCAAGTGATTCCTTTGGCGACCGGACGCAGACGAAAGTTAGTTGCTCAGTTTTTCTGTCCCCATTGTTCTGTCAGCTTTTTCTGATCGAAAATACTTCTCTCGGCTTCAGCAAGTAGTCTCGGACTTTGTGGAGGCTTTATGAATGCGATGACCCTTGAACTCAAACACCGAATTGACCATCTGGAAGGTGAAGTCTCGCGGTTAAAACCGTTGGCAGAACAAACCGCCGATCTTCGTGATCGGATCGACGCGCTGACCAAGATTTTGCTTCAGAAGGATGTGATCACTGCGGAAGAGACTGCCGCGATGTTGCTGGCGCGGCGCGGTCGTAGGCGAAAGAAGACTGCGGTCGCACAATCCTGATGAAGCCCGAGTTGATCAGACGGCTTCAGCCGACTCCCCATTTGCGACCAGCTTTAGCTGGTGGTGAGCGGGGATTACAACACTGCGTAGCCGCCTTCAGCCGGCTTGGGCAAGGTCTTAAGACAGGACACAAGCCGACTCAGACAAGTTTCATTCAGCCCGCTTCCATGTAAATTCGCCCGAGTTGATCACGATCCCGCGAACCTGTGCCGAGCAAGCCATGCCACCCACGAATAGTCACGGAGCCTCAGATGTTTGCCAAGAGCGATGAACAGTTCGCTGAAACAGCAGTCGACCCAGTGCGCCGTCGTGCTGCGATCAAGGATCTTGCCCAACGTCGCACTGCCATTTTTGCGTGCTGGATCATCATTTTGGTTGCTGCTGTTGGTATGAGTTGGGGCGAGAAGGGTTCAACCTCGGCGATATTTCTGCCCCTCGCGATTTTGAGCATCTTTCTCAAATTCGATTCAGACTTACGGTTACTGCAAGTTATCGAGCGTTTGCACAAAGATGGACATCTTCCCAACGGTGCCACAAATGTACCAAATGATCCAACGATTCCCGCGTGTTAGTCTTGCCGCAGGACTCGCGACATTGCTTTTCGGAAGCTCATGGGCTGACGATCTTCAATCAGTCACCGAGCCGCCGATCACCGATTCGGATCGCAGCCATTGGTCATTTCAACCTCTCAGCCGACCGAATCCGCCAGTAACACAAAACGCGAACTGGAGTCGCACGGCGATTGATCGGTTCATTCTCGCCCGGCTCGAAAAAGAAAAACTGTCTCCGGCGGGCGAGGCCGACCGAGCGACTCTGCTGCGGCGGCTCAGCTTTGATCTGACGGGGCTGCCGCCGAGTTTGGAGCTTCAGGACGAAGTCTTCGCGGACGAATCGCCCGATTGGTACGAGCGGTTGGTGGATCGGCTGCTCGCGTCGCCGAGTTACGGAGAGCGGTGGGCGCAGCACTGGCTGGACGTCGCTCGCTTTTCGGAGACCGACGGGTTCGAGCACGATCATGTGCGGCCGAACGCCTGGCGGTTTCGCGATTGGGTGATCGACGCTCACAACCGCGACGTGCCGCTCAACGAGTTCATCGGCATGCAGCTTGCCGGCGACGAACTGCGGCCCGGCGACGAGTCCGCGCTGATCGCGACCGGCTTCCTCTTCTGCGGGCCGGACATGCCCGACATCAATCTGCAAGAAGAACGGCGGCACACGTTCCTCAACGACATGACCGCGACGGTCGGCTCGGTGTTCCTCGGCTTGCAGATGGGCTGCGCGGCGTGCCATGACCACAAGTACGACCCGATCAGCCAAGCCGATTTTTATCGTCTGCGAGCCTGCTTCGATGTCGAAGGGCTGTTCGAGACACATCCGCAACTCGGCCAAGTGATGCGCGAGAAATCTTCCAAGGCACCGACCAGCCGCTTGTTCGAGCGAGGCGACTTCCGCCGCCCCGGTCCCATCTTGCAAGCCGCGTTTCCGCGCATCGCGAACGTGTCGAATGATGCAATGACTTCTCCGGCCGATGACGCGAAGAGCAGCGGCCGGCGCACGTCGCTCGCGAACTGGTTGACTCGCGCGGACAACCCGCTGGCAACGCGCGTCCTCATCAATCGCATCTGGCAAGGACACTTCGGGACTGGCTTGGTCGCATCGTCGAGTGACTTCGGCGTCATGGGCACCTCGCCGACCAATCCCGAATTGCTCGACTGGCTGGCGACCGAGTTGCCGCGGCTCGACTGGAGCCGCAAGCGGCTGCATCGACTGATTGTGACATCGAGCGTCTATCGGCAGGCGTCTGCCTTCGTAGATCGGACGCCTACGTCCGATCGCCCGGACGTAGGCGTCCGGGCTACGGAATCGCTGCTCGCTCACTTCCCTCGACGCAGGCTCGATGGTGAAGCGATTCGCGACGCACTGCTCGCCGCGAGCGGAGAACTCAATCGTCAACCGGGTGGGCCAGGCTTCCGGCCGCCGCTACCCGACGAACTCGTCCGCACTTTGCTCAAGAGCCAATGGCCGGTCACGCCAGAGGTTGAACAGCATCGACGTCGCAGCGTGTACTTGTTCGCCCGCCGCAATCTGCGATACCCGCTCTTCGAGGCGTTCGACAAGCCGGACAGCAATGCGAGTTGTCCGCGCCGCAATACCTCGACGATCGCCCCGCAGGCGTTGTTGCTGCTCAACGCAGACGACTCGGTCGTCGCCGCACGGCGACTGGCTGAGAACATCGAAAAACAAACAGGGACTGACCGTCACGCCGCGATCGAGTCGGCCTATCGGCACATTCTCAATCGCCAGCCGACGGCTGACGATGTTCGCGACGCCGAACAGTTTTTAACCTCAGACTCCGCGCTGGCCGATCTCTGCCTCGCGCTGTTCAATCTCAACGAGTTTGTGTACCTCGATTAGCCCAAAGGATGCCATGTACGACCGCCCGCAATTGATTGAGTTGTTCCACAAACGCGCCCTCAAGTTCGGCGACTTCACGCTCGCCAGCGGTAAGAAGTCGAGCTACTACCTCGACGGCAAGCAGATCACGCTGCACTCGGCCGGATTGCGACTAGTCAGCGAAGGATTGCTCGACCTGCTGGCCGATGTGTCGTTCGACGCGATCGGCGGCATGTCGATCGGAGCCGACCCGATCGTCGGCGGAGTGCTCGTCGCGGCGGCGGCTCGTGGGCGAGAGCTGTGCGGCTTCCTGGTCCGCAAAGAGCCGAAAGGTCACGGCACGAACAAGTACGTCGAAGGCCCGGTCGTCCCCGGCATGAAGGTGGTCATCATCGACGACGTCGTCACGACCGGCGGCAGCGCGCTGCAATCAGTCGATCGCATCGTCGAGTTCGGCTGCGAGGTCATTCAAGTCGTCGGCATTGTCGATCGTATGGAAGGTGGAGCAAAGAACTTCGCCGAACGCCACTTGCCGTTCCGCTCGCTGCTGTCGATCACCGACTTCGGAATCTCGCCGCCTACGTAGCCGTCTCGCTCCGCGAGACGAATGCCGAACGGCGGTTGATGCGTGACGACGTTCGAGCGAGCGAGGAACCAACTTTGATGCGCGCTCAGCAATCGTCTCGCAGAGCGAGAGGGCTACGTTGGGCGAATCGTCTGCCAGCCGGCACCATCAGCGCTGGCCAGGGCGGCGAGGTTGACTCGCAATGTTTGCAGGGCGTCTTCCAACGAACACGCAGGCAGCGTGCTCTCTTCGATGGCCGTTAGAAACTGATTAGCTTGGCGAACAAAGAGCGTGTCGCGTTCGAGCGGGGCAATCCGATCTTCGTGCCATTCGCCGCCAGGAACAGTCATCCAACTCATACGATTGAGATGTGATTCCCAGCGGATCGCGCCCCGTTCACAGACAACCGTCAGCGTGAATTCATTCGGGGCTTGATGCTGATTGAGGCTGTAGCTGGCCATGACTTCGCCGTGCCGAGCCAGCAAATGCACGGTGTCCTCGACGGAGACTCCTTCCAGCACTTGATGCGCGGCATCGGCGACCAAACGCTGGACAGGGCCAAGCAGCCACTCGCCGGCGTTGATGACGTGCGTGAGCGCATCTTGAATCGCTCCGCCACCGGTCGTGCGGTCTTTGTAGTAGATGTCGCGATACGCGGGGCGATACGTCGGGAAGTGTTGCCCGGAGACGGCGATCAACTCAACCGGCCGGCCGCAGCGTCCGTCTTGAATCGCCACCCGCATCGCTGTCAGCAGCGGATGACTGCGATAGACGTACGCGACTCCGGCGATGAGCCCGCGATCGCGCACAATCTGTTGCAGTCGGTCGATGCCAGCCGTCGAAGTGCTCAACGGCTTTTCGATGAGCAAATGCAACCCACGCTCGGCGAGTTGCGTGGCAATCTCGATATGCAAATGAGCCGGCACCGCAACGACGGCCAACGTGGGTTGCGTCATGAGCGCCTCTTCGAGACTGGCAAAGCCTCGCACGCCATATCGCTCGGCGATGGTTTGACGCAGCGACGGATTCACCTCGACGAAGACCGCCTCGGCGCGGCCGGTTGCCAGAAAGCATCGCAAGTGCCGCTCGCCGATCGAACCGACACCAACGACGAGCAGTTTGTGAATCGGTTGGGGCATGAGGCAGCACGGTGGAGTTGAATGACCGGTGGCCACGCTCGCCAGAGCGTGGGTGTATTGAATCGAAGGCCCACGCTCTGGCGAGCGTGGCTACAGGCTTGGTCGCTCACACGTCACACCCAGCGGAGCAAAGCGCTTCTGGATGTCTTCCAGCCCGTTCTTCACGATCAAGATGTCCGCGCTGTGGCAAAGGAATCGCCCGCCGAGGCTCAGCACCTCTTGAGCGTGCTCGACGTTGAAGATCGGCATGCCCCAGTTTTTGCCCGCCTTCTGACACGCGGCCGAAACCTTTCGCATCGCGTCCTTGATCAACTCGTGATTCATCTGGCCGGGGATACCGCTCAAGATGCTGAAGTCGCCGGGGCCGAAGAAGACGATGTCCACGCCATCCACGGCCGCGATCTCGTCCACCTGAGCCAGCGCGCTGGGGTCTTCGATTTGAATAACGATAAAAGTCTGCTCGTTGGCCGCCTTGAGGTAATCGACCAGCGGCATCATGCAGTACGGGTTATCGGGATTGGCCGCGTCGATGCCCCGCTGACCGAGCGGAGCGAACTTCGACCAGCGGATCACCTCGCGAGCCTCGGCCGCGTTGTCGCAGCGCGGATACATGATGCCAGTCGCGCCCGCTTCGAGGATGCGGCCCATCCGCATGAACTCCCCTTTGGCCGGCCGCACCATGACGTCCGATGTGCCGACGCGAACCGCTCGCAGGAGCGTGTTCGCCGTCTCGACGCTGTGATGATGATGCTCCAGATCGAGCCAGATGCCATCAAAGCCCATCAGGCTGGCCATCTCGAAGATTGACGGATCGGAGTAATGCAGAGTCGTGAGCAGGACGGGTTGGTTCTTGCTGAGCTTGGCTTTGATTCGGCTGGTTCGCATGGTGGAGTGATTCTTGGTGAGAATGATTACGAAGTCGTCTCCATCACAACGGCGACACTCGCGCCGATGCTGACGGTCGGAAACGTGTGTAAAACGATGACGATGCCAGTGTAGCGGGACTCAATTCGTTCAACACGTTGACCGAGGACGTCGCACACAGTTCCGATGAGATCCCCGACGCGAACACGTTGGCCGAGCGTCACGACCGGATCGAAGAAGCCCTCACACGGCGACGGGTGATTGATCTGCATGTGTCCCGCGCCGGGTCGATGGTCTTCGACCACCAGCGGCGGACGCGGAATGTCCGGTGAGCCCTCAAGCAGACCGAGTTCAATCATCACGTTGAGGCAGCCGCGCACATAGGCTTCGATGCCGGCGGGATCGCAACGTCCTCCGCCGAGGTACTCGCAATAGATCGCCGGCACGTTGGCATCGCGAGCGACCGACAGCGAGCGGCCGTCCAAATTTGGATCGGTGCCCCACACGACGTCCAATCCGAAGATCTGAGCCATCCGCCTCTGCACCGCCAACACGTTTGGATCAGTGTGCAGCGTGTAGCCACTGAGCGGCAAGACCGTGTAGCTGGTCCCGCCCGTGTGCAAGTCGATGTAGAAGTCCGCCGACCGAATCAGTCGTGAGAGTGCGAACGCCATTTTCTCGGTGAGGCTGCCGTCTTCGCGGCCGGGGCATGTCCGAGCCAAGTCTTTGCCGTCTTCGCCCGCGCGACGTCCCAACCGAAACGCCGACTCATTGACGCAGGGCACCAGTGTCAGCTTGCCACGCAGTTGTTTCGGATCAATCTCGGTCATCAACCGGCGCACCGTCGCCATTGGCTCGAACTCATCGCCATGCACGCCAGCCGTGATCAGCAACTTTGGTCCCGCGTGATGTCCGTGGATGTCAAACGTTTTGAGTTCCATAACGATTCCAAGTTCTCAGCAGGGTCGCAGAACGTTGTAGACGAGTCACTCCGTGACTCGAACTTTCCGGTCACGGAGTGACCGGTCTACTTTGTCGCCATTAGCGACAGTAGTTCGAAGGCGAGGTTCGCGGCCAGGATCGCGGTGATGTGTTGAGGATCATACGGCGGAGCAACTTCGACGAGATCGGCTCCCATAAGGTTCAGTCCCGACAGGCCGCGCAGCAGTCGCAGCATCTGATGGCTCGTGAACCCTCCAACTTCGGGAGTCCCCGTGCCAGGCGCGAACGCCGGATCGACGGCATCAATGTCGAGTGTGACATAGAGCGGACGGGAACCAACACGCTGTCGCACTTCACTGAGGACCGCCGGCACTCCCAGGTCAGCGACTTCCTCAAAGGTCATTAAGCGAGCACCAAGCTGACGCGCATCGGCATAGTCCTGAGGCCCACCTGTCGGCCCGCGAATACCGATCTGCAAGTAAGCCTCCGTGTCGATCAGTTGCTCCTCGATCGCGCGGCGAAATGGTGTCCCGTGGCTGTATTTGTAGTTCGGGTATTCCTCGTCCCAAGTGTCGGGGTGCGCGTCGAAATGCACGACCGCCAACGGGCCATGCTGCTTGTGGTGTGCTCGCAGCAGAGGCAAGCTGATGGAATGGTCGCCACCCAACGTAATGAGTTTTGATCCCGCGTGCAGAATCGTCGCGGCAGTCTGTTCAATTGCGCGATGCGTCGCTCCGACATCGACGGGAATTACATCGACATCGCCGTAATCGACGACATTAAGCACCTCGAACGGAGCGACCTGCTGCGCGTTGTTGTAGCCCCACAGCAGCAGCGATTGCTCACGAATCGCGCGCGGCCCGAAGCGTGCCCCGCTGCGATACGACGTCGAACTGTCGTAAGGCACTCCGAGGATCGTGACATCCACGCCGGCCAGCACGCGCGTATGCGGCTGTCGGCCGAACGTGGCAATCCCCTGATAGGGCTGAGCAAGAAATGGCGAGCCAGTTGTGGCCATCGTGTGTTTCCACAAACCCCACTGGCCTTGTGCCAGTGGCTCGCGGGCTTTTGCACTACGCCTTAGACAAGATCCGTAGTGCAAAAGCCCGCGAGCCACCGAGGCAAGCTCGGTGGGGTTGAATGAGAAGAAGTCACTCCAAGTACGTCGAACCGTTGACCGATTGCTCGTATTGCTTCATGGCGGACTCAGCGTGGGCTTGGTCGAGCCGGCCCCCAACGACTTGTGCGGCGATCTGTCGCTGAAAGTTTTCGAGGCACTGCTGCTTGTCGTACTTGGCGAAGTTGAGCATGTCGCCAATTCGACTTCCGGTGATGAGCTTTGTCAGGTGATAGCGACCGCCCGCATCGATCACGACTTGAGCTTCCGTCGGTTGGCCAAACAAGTTGTGAAAGCTCCCCATGACCTCTTGATAGGCACCGGTCAGAAACAGCGCGACGAAGTACGGCTGCTGGTCGTTGAACTTGTGCAGCTCCAGCACCTGCTTCACATCCTTGAGATCGACGAAGTGATCAATGCAGCCATCGGAATCGCAGGTCACATCGGCCAATGTGGCGAAGTCAGTCGGAAGCTCGTTCAGCCGGTGAATCGGCATGATCGGGAAGAGCTGGTTGATCGCAAAGGAATCGGGAGCCGAACGAAAGACGGAGAAGTTGCAGAGGTACTTAGCGGCGAGAATGCGTTTGAGTTCGTCGAACTCCGGCTCATCGGCGTCCGCCTGATGAGCCAGTTGCGACGCCTTGGCACAGATCTCCCAGAACAGCACTTCCCCTTTCGCGCGGTCTTCCAGGCTGACGAGGCCGAGATTGAATTGCGTGTGCAGTTCATCCTTCTGGTCGAGCGCGTCGTGGTAGTACTCGCGATAGTTCTTGCTGTTGACGCCGTCGAGCAGCGACTTGAGTTCGTAGATGACCTGCGGATCGTCGTCATCGACGGCGGCCATCGGAATGTCGTCGGCGAAGGTTTCGATCTCGTCGCGAATCTCCGTGACGAACAGCGTGTGATACGCCGTCATCACTCGGCCGCTTTCGGTGACGAGGTGCGGGTGCGGCACTTGCTCATCGTCGCAGACCGACTTGATCGTATAGACGACGTTGTTGGCGAATTCCTCGATCGAGTAATTCACCGAACCTTCAAACGTCGTCTTCGAGCCGTCGTAATCGACCCCCAACCCGCCGCCGATGTCGAGGTATTCGACCTCAATCTGCATCTGCCGAATCTTGGCGTACACGCGAGCCGCCTCTTTCATCGCGTTCTTCACGCGCTTCACGTCGGTGATTTGCGACCCAATGTGAAAGTGCAGCAGCTTGAGGGAGCCGAGCTTGTTGGCTGCTCGCAGCAGCCGCACGCATTCGAGGATTTCCGAAGTCGTCAGTCCGAACTTTGCCGACTCACCACCGGACGACGCCCATTTGCCGGAACCCTTCGAGTACAGCTTGGCTCGCAACCCGATCCACGGCAGCGCGCCGGTTTCTTCAGCCAGCTTCAACGCCAGCTTCAATTCATTGAGCTTCTCGATGACGATGACAACGCGCTTGCCCGACTGCACGCCCAACAACGCCAGCCGCAAAAACGTCTCATCTTTGAAGCCATTGCACACCAGCAAACTGTCGGGCGGCTGTTCGAGCGACAGCGCGGCATACAATTCCGCCTTCGAGCCACACTCGACGCCGACGGCCTGCCGCTTGCCTTCGCGCAGGAATTCCTCGACCACTTCGCGGCGCGGGTTGACCTTCATCGGAAAGACCGGGAAGTGCCCGCCGGTGTACTCGAACTGCTTCGCCGCCGACTCGTAAGCCAAGCACAATCGCCGCAACTGAGCCCCCAGAATCTGCGGGAACCGCAGCAGGAACGGCGGCGCGAGCTTCCGCTGGTCGATCAGTTCGCGCACCAGTTCATAAACGTCCGCAGTGCGAGCGTCCTCCTTCTCCGGATGGACTGCCAGATGCCCGTTGCGATTGATCGAGAAGTAACCCGCACCCCAGTTTTCCAAACCGTAGATGCGCAGGACATCATCGACCGTGGCTGAGTTCATACCGTGGACTTTCCGAGCGAGTGCATGTGCGGTGCAGCGTTCTAACTTTGACCGCGATCGCTGCCAATTGCCCGGACATGAAGTGCCCCGCTTTGCCGCTTGTCCGTGGGGAAGACGAAACACCTTCAACCGACAAATTCCGTCACTTCTCGCGGATGTGTTCGCAATCCGCGGCCGCCTGAAATGCAAAACGTCGTTCGCCGTGATGACGGCGAACGACGTGTTTGCATGGATTCATGATTCTAGGCAAACAAGCTTGTGACGGCTTGAGCCTTTACCAACTCGCGCGGTTGGTTGAGGTGGTTGTAGACGATCGTCTCTGGATGAATGCCGAACGAGTGATAGATCGACGCCAGCAACTCGATCGGATGGACCGGGTTTTCAAGTTGGCTGGAGGCAGTCTTGTCGCTCTTGCCGTAAACGACTCCGCGTTTGACGCCGGCACCGGCCATGACGCAGGTGTAGCAGTACGGCCAGTGATCGCGGCCGTCGGCCGTGTTGCTGTTGCCGGACGTGCTGACGCCACGGTTCGGACTGCGGCCGAATTCACCGACACACAGCACGAGCGTGTCGTTCAACATGCCACGTTCATCAAGATCGCTAAGGAACGCGGACAAGCCGCTGTCGAGCATCGGGCCGGATTGCTTCTTCATGCGGTCGGGCAAGCCGGCATGATGGTCCCACGAGTGATTATCGCTGTTGGCGACCTTTGGCCACACGACTTCGACGACTCGCGTGCCGGCTTCGACGAGTCGGCGAGCCAGCAGCAAACTCTGCCCGAACGTCGTGCGGCCGTAGCGTGCTCGCATCTCCGGAGCTTCGGACGAGAGATTGAACGCCTCGCGAGCACGGCCGGAGACGATCAATCGCAGCGCTTGGTCGTAGTACGTGCCAAGGTTGTAGTCCTTCACAGCGGCGTCGATCGTCGGCATCGCAGCGTTGATCGTGTCGCGCAGTTTGGCTCGGCGTTCGAGCCGGACGGAGAAGACCTCGGGGCGAAGCTGCAAGTCATCGACCTTGATCTTGTCCATCTTGTTCATGTCGAGATCATCGCCGTCCGGATAGAGCGTGTACGGGTCGAACGCTTTGCCGAGGAACCCGGCGGTGCCTCCCTTGCCGACCACGTTGCTCTCTTGCAGCGGCCGAGGCAGCATCACGAACGGCAGCATTGGTTCGGTCGGCGGCTTGAGACGGATGATGTTCGAGCCGAAGTTCGGAAAGTCCTTCGGACTCGGAGGCTCCAATTGGCCCGACGCGCTGACCTTGTCGGTCGTGTAGCCGGTCATCATCTGGTAGATCGCGGCCGTGTGGTTGAACAAACCGTTCGGCGTGTAACCCAGCGAGCGGATCATCGTGAACTTGTCATTGATCTGCGCGAGCTTCGGCAGAATCTCGGTGAAGTTCACGCCGGGCAGCTTCGTGGCGATGGGCTGGAAGATGCTCTTCACGTTGTCCGGAGCATCCGGTTTTGGATCCCAGAGGTCCAAATGTGAAGGTCCACCTTGCAAATAAATGAGCACAACGCTTTTGGCTTTGCCCCAACCCGGCCCGCCGCTGATCTTGGACTCTTCGGCCTGCGCCTGCATTTGCAACATCGAACCGAGCGTCAGCCCGAACATCCCGCTGCCGCCAACTCGCAGCACATCGCGACGAGACAATCCTTGTCGGCGATCACACAAATCTTTCGCACGTTGACCAAGCAGAGAAAGCATGTTCGTGTTCCTGTGAAAAAGAGTTTTCAAGTTTCGATTAGTCGGCTCGCCCTAACGAGTCGGGGAGTATTCGGGCACCGTGGATGACTTTCAGGATTTCGATCGTTTGGTCCACGATCCGGTAAATCACTCGATAAGTCTCCCACAAAAATCTCTCGAAGTTCTACGGAACTCAACTCAGGTACTCGGCTGTCGGCTTCTGGAAATCGCCGCATCCCGGCAACGGACGTTCGGATCCTTTTGATAAACCGAGTCGCATTTTCGCGAGAGTCGCGAGCAATGTACGACCGGATTTGCTTCAGGTCATGCTTCGCTGACTCCAGCCAAATGATGCGTTTCATTCGTCTTCATCCCTCAGCAACTCCTCGAATAATTCATCGTGGTCGATGAATTTTCCCTCGTCGGCTTCGACCAAGGCTCGCTCCAGTTTTTGACGCACATCGAGATGGTACATCACCGCATCCCAAGTGGAATCTTGAGGAATCGCGGCGAGTACCTCCATCGCCGCCGCGACCGGTGTCTTCAGTTCGATACCTTCAGTTGTCGTCATGGGAGGATCCTTCAAGTTCCATCGGCAGTCAGCAAACCCCTTCAGTCTTCATTTAACGATTGAACAAGAACGACGGCGTGTTGATCAAGGCCCAAACGACGTCTTGAGCGGCGGTCAGGCGTTTGTTGCCGAGTTGGCTTTCGCTGTTTTTCGCGTCGGCTTGCAGTTGGAGTAATCGGCCATCCGGGGGGATCGGCTGGCTGACGAGTTCCAGTTTGCCTTGCAGTTCGACCAGTTTCGGATCCACCGGCAGCGGTTGATTGGCGACTCCGAGGGCGGCTTGCAGGTTGCGGAACTCCTGATCGACCGCCTTGAAGTGCTTCGATAACAGAGCCGATTGAGCGGCACTGCGTTGGGCAACCGGAGTCGCGACGACCGCTTTGTATTCGTCGGCGAGCGTCAGGCCGACGTCTGCCTTGTCGATCGCGACTGAGATGCGGAAGCGGCCGAGGACATAGTCCGGCTGATTGAACTTGTGGTGCATGACGATCTTCAACTGCGTGCCGCCTTCGATGTTGATGGCCTGTTTGCACTCGAACGTGGCCCAGTGCGTCACACCGTAAGCCGGCGAGATGGCCCAGCCTTTGTTGCCGTCGTTGGGGTTGCCGTTGACGGCTTTCGCGATCTCGAAGTTCGCTTGGCTGAAGTCGGCGAGCGGCTTGTGCAGGTCAACCTTCTTGGCTTCGGCCGGCTTCGCGGTTGGAGAGGCGAAGACCTCGAATTCGCTGAGAACGAAGTTGCCGTCACCCGCTCGGCCGGGTCCACCGCCAGGAGCTTTCGCGTCGGCGATCGCTTCCAGACGGAACGCGGTGATGTTCCGAAGATTGGTCGGCAACATCACGGTCAGCACGGCGTTGCGAGCGGCCTTCGCTTCAACCACCACCGAGCGGTCGGATTCGACGGTCAGCGTCGTCTCCTTCGAGCCAGTCGCCGACGCGGGCAACAGCGGAATCCATTCGACGTTGCCGGTCTGCTGCTTCTCCCATTCGCCGATCTTCGCGACCAGGCGATCGTCATAGGCTTTGATTTCCGCTTGCCGAGCGGCGATGTTCGCCTGCCGTTGCTTCTCCATTTCGGCGCGGGCCGGAGCGATTTCCTTATCGTAGGCGGCGAGTTCTTCTTTCGTGCGAGCGATGGACTCGTCCCGTTTCTTCACCAGGTCTGGCATCCGCGCGGCGACGTCGGTATCGCGTTGCTTCAGCGCAGCGACCAACTTCTGGTGATCACCGTCGAGTTCACGCAGCACATCGGCGAACGCCTTGTGTTCCGAGTCCATGGCCGGACGGTTGAGCACTCGCAATGCGAGTTCATTGACGAGCTGCGCATCATCTGGCTGAGTGGCTACGAGCTTCGTCAGTTCGTTGGTCGGATCGGCGATCGCGTCGGCGATCGTCGCTCCGCTGATGAGCGCCATGACTGGACCAAGCTGCAAGCCGCCGCTGCGTTCGCATTCACAGGCACTCTCGCGGACGGGGCGACCGAACGTTGCAAAGAATCCGCTCGGCAAATCGATGCCGGAATCGGGCAGCGCCGCGGCGCGAGAACCAGCGGGCACTCCGGGAATTTTCGTGACCGTGCCGGTCGCGCGATGCACGGTGTCGAACAAAACCTCGGCCAGCAGACGGCGTGGCTGAGCGTGCGAGTAGTTGATCTTGTCATCGACATTGAACGAGTTCGATTCGACCGACAACTGATACGTCCGCGACTTGCAGATCAGCTTCATCACATGCCGCACGTCGAAGTTGCTGGCGAGGAATTCCTGTGTCAGATAGTCGAGCAGTTCGGGATTCGTCGGCGGGTTTCCGGCACGGATATCGTCGATCGGTTCCATAATGCCGACGCCGAACATATAGCCCCACAGGCGATTGACGTAGCTCTTGGCGAAGTACGGGTTGTCCTTCGACGTCAGCCAGTCGGCGAATTCCATGCGTCGCGGTTTTGGAGGTTGCCCGGCGGCGGGTGCGGCCGGCGTCACTTGGTTGACGAGAGCGTACGGGAACTTCGGCGGCGTCGGTTGCGACGTGCGTTCGTGCAAGACTTCACCAGCAGCCCGATCCACGACCGCTTCGTACAACGGCTTCGCGCCTTCAACGGCGGTACCGCCAATGTTGCGGTCGCCGCTGGCAGGGTCTTTGTCGAGACCATACTGAGCGAAGTACGCGGCGGTCTGGTAGTACTGATCCTGAGTCCAACGCTCAAACGGGTGATCATGGCATTTGTTGCAGTTGAAGCGGACGGCTAGGAATAGGTGCGTTGTGTTTTCCATCGTCGCAGCCGGGTCGCGCAGGATCTTGAAGTACGACGCCTGCGGCACGTCTTTGTTCGAGCCGGTTGCCGTGATGATCTTCTTGGCGAACTGGTCGTAGGGCGTATTCGCGGTGATCTCGTCCCGAATCCATTTGCGGAACGAGGTCGCTCCTTCGCGAGCCAGGAACTTGCCGTTGACCTGCAACAAGTCGGCCCACTTGTTGGACCAGTACTCGACGTAGTCGTCCGAGCCGACGAGTTTGTCAACCAGTTCGTCCCGCTTGACCTTCGTGTCGCGCGTGTCGGCGAGGAACGCTTTGACCTGATCGACGCTGGCCGGCAGACCGGTCAAGTCGAGATAGACACGACGGATAAAGTCCGCGTCCGACGCTAGCCCCGATGGCTGAATCTTCATCCGCTGCCATTTGGCGGCGGCGAGCGTATCGATCTTGTTGTTGGCGGGCGGTTCGGCCCAGACGAATCCAGTGCGGTCGCCCATCACGGTCAAGGTGGTCGCGGCATACGAGCCTTCGTAGCGGACAAGCATCGGCGCTTCGCCGCGCCGCAGAGACTTCAGCAACCCGCCTCGTTCGGCGGCGGCAACTTCGGTGTTGCCGCTTTCGACGAACGCTTCGCGTGTGACGTCACGGACTCGGCCGTCGGCGTAGGTCGCGAGCACTCGCAGTTGCTGTTTGGCTCCAATCAATTGCACGACCGGATTCTGCGGCAGCACTTCGATCTTCGTGACGCGCGGCGTGTTGAGGTCCAGCTTCACGCCGTCGGCAACCCAGCGGCGAACGATCTCGTAATACGGCTCGCCCGGTTGGATGACTTGTCCGCCCATGTGCGGCACAGCGGCGGTCGTCTTGAGCAGCATCAAGCTGTCATCCGGCGACGCGAGGTTCACTCGGCGAGACGACAGGTCATCGGTCAACGCTCGCACGTCGTAGATCGGGTCGTAGCCACGCAGTGAAAGCTTGAAGCCGTTCTTGCCTTTGACGGCTCCGTGACAGGTGCCGGCATTGCAGCCGACGCGCGAGAGGACCGGGTTCACGTCGCGGATGAAGTCGGGATGAAACTCCGCCGCGACGCCGGTGACTTCGACGGGAATCGTCGCCGCCTGATCGCCGAGCTTCACGACGATCGCGGTTGCGCCGTCAGAGGCTGCCCGGACGATGCCGACCGGTGAGACCGTCACATTCGCTGCGGCGGCTTGCGACTGCGCGAGCCGTGTCGCATCGACGCGGTCGCCGTTGTCGAGCTTCGCTGTGATGAGCAGTTGGACGTAATCGAACGGACTGGTCAGCTTGATCGCGTTCGGGATGACTTCGAGTCCGACAACCTTCGCCCCATTCGGCAGCGATTCGGTTTCGAGTT
Source organism: Planctomyces sp. SH-PL62 (assembly GCA_945893045.1). Lineage (GTDB taxonomy): Bacteria > Planctomycetota > Planctomycetia > Planctomycetales > Planctomycetaceae > SXKJ01. The sequence continues at coordinate 17,265 of CAMDEA010000010.1, read as the reverse complement.
TTTCCACAGGCGGTTTGAAGTTCGCCGCAAGTTGGCTGGGCGGCGTACCGGTCGTTGGCTTGATTGGTGCGACCGAGAATTCTTTGGTGACCTGTCCGCTGTTCGCGTCGATCAATCGGACGATCCCGTCCGAGCCGGCCGCCGCGACGATGTTTCCGTCGGGACGGAACGCGACAGCATACACGTTCGCTTTGACTTCGACTTTCGCTTCGGTCAGCGCCGCCGCTTTGAAGTGATTCTCGATCGCGTCCTTTTCGGCCGGAGCACGTTCGGCAAACTTCTTGGCGAGCATCGCCTGCACGTTGGCGGGGACTTGCGCCGGATCGAAGCGGAAGACAAACACCTGACCGGTGCCGTCGAGCGCGCTCGACGCGACGAATCGGAATCCGTCGCGGCTGGTCGCGACTCCAAAGATACGGCCGCGCATCGCGGACAACGACCGCAACATGTTGGCGTCATCGCCGATTTGCCGCGCCGTCTTGCGATACAGCCGGTAAATCTTCGGCACGCCATCCGATCCGCCGGCCAGCATCTCGTCTCGATTCGGCAGAGAAGCGACAGCTTGAATTCCACCTTTCAAAGCACCCGGCGTGATCGACGTAATGTTGTCGACGAACCGTTGCGTGCCGACTTCAGTCAGCTTCGCCGTCATGTCGCGGCTGACGGAGACCAGGTGGCTGTTGTCCGGCGAGAAACCCGTATCGAGCACCCAATCGGAGTGTGCTCCGTTCTGGAGAACCTGCTGACCGGTCGTCGTGTCGATCGCTCGCACGAGGTTGTCGGCACCGCCGAAGGCAATCAACTTGCCGTCGGACGACCAACTGCCGCCGTAGACCGTGTCGAATGTCGCCGTCACGGACAGCGTCAGTTTTTTCGTGGCGAGATCCCAAATCTGAATCTCACCCATGCGGCCGGGAAGACCGCCCGTCACCGCCAGTCGTGCCCCATCTGGCGAGAACCGCACCGATTCAATTCGTTCGGACAAGCCGACGAGCCGGCCGACCAATTCGCCGGTGTCGGCTTTGGCCAAGAGCACTTCATGGAAGCCAGAGATCGCCAGCGTTTGACCGTCGGGAGAAAAATCGAGCGACGTGATGACCGGCGGTCGGGTGTATTCGGGCGGATGATCTTGATCGTAGCGCTGCTTGGCTCCGGCAGCGGTGTCGTCCTTCGCTCCTTGAGCGATCCACTTCTTAATGATCTCGATCTCGGCGGCTGTCAGCGGAGCTTTGCCTTTCGGCATCTCGGCTTTGCCGTCCTTGGGCGTGATGAGTTGCAGAAGGTAGCTCCCTTCCGGCTTGCCCGGCACGACAGCGGCCGAACCGCTTTCGCCCCCTTTGGCGAGCTTATCGAACGCCGTCATCACATACTGACCGCCGGCTTTGGCGGGCTGATGGCAGCCCAGGCAATTCGCCTGAAAGATTAGGCGAACTTGCTTGTCGAAGCTCACCGCATCAGCGGCCGGAGTCTCGGCCGCCAGCAGCGTCGAAGACGACGACAAACCGATCAAACCCAAGCACACAACCACGGAACGATGCCTAAGCGCACGCATCGCGACACCTCATTCTTAAAGGGCCGTCGTTGAACTCCGCATCCGACGCGGAACGCTCAACCGGAAATAATTTGGCGGGACTAGGGGGCGGGAGTTCCGGAAAGCCAACTCGGATCCGCCGAGCCGCCTCAGGAACATTGAGAACCAGAGTACCCGAACCCCTCAGGAGAAAGCGACTGTCGAGTCCAGGATTTTTCACACGTGGCTACTGTAGCCCGACCCCTCGTGGGTCGGTCGATCCCTTGATCTTTGACCAAATCCTCCAGGCCACAAGGGCCTGGGCTACAGGATTCGCCAAAGCCTCAATCCGGCAGCCCCTCACTTGGAAGAATCGCCCGCAGCCGGTTTCTCCTTCGGGGGTTCAACTTCCTTCAGCACGATGTTCCGCAGCGCGGCCTTCGTGGAATACGAGCAAAACCCCAGCGGCTTGCTCGGATCGACCTCGCTGCGGATGCCGATTTTCTTACCTGTCAGATCGACGTCGATGATTTCCTTGCCGTCGATCCAGGCGGTCAGCCGCTTCTCCAAGACCCGCAGGCGGATCTTGTACCACTGGCCGTTTTTGAATTCGCGGAACAATGTCGTCTCGTTTTCCGAGGCGTCTTTGAAGTCGAGACTGGAGATCCCGCACACCGTCCCGCCCCAGCCGCCGAGGATCAGACTGCACGGGTCGTCCTTGATCGGAAACGTCAGCCCACAAAAGAAGTCGCTCCCTTCAACGCGCTGAGCCTCCAGCGAAATCTCGTAGTTGAACTTCGGCAGACTCTTCTCGTCTTTCCATGTGACACCGGTCAGTTCGTTGCCTCGGTCAAGGATCAGTTGACCGTCTTCAACCGCGATCTCGCCGTCGCCGCCGAACATCGAGTTCTTCCAGCCGTCGAGATCCTTGCCGTTAAAGAGTTTGATCTCGCGCTTCGGCTTCGGATCAGCTTTCTTTTCAGCCTTCTTGTCTTCCGCACGCAAGGCGACGAAGCCGCTCAAGACCAAGATCGACAACACCGCAACCAGCGAACGATTCCGAATGACGAACATGATTGTCTCCTCAAAAAGATGGTCGTACCGCGTCCATCACTCCGGCTTCAGCAACGGGAAGGCGATGACATCGCGGATTGTATTCGTGTTTGTCAGCAACATCACCAGCCGGTCGATGCCGATGCCCATGCCGCCGGCCGGAGGCATTCCGACTTTCAGGGCGTAGACGAACTCATGGTCCATCTTGGCCATCGAGTCCTCTTCCGCCTGGCCGGCCAATTGCGTGCGGAAGGTTTCCTCTTGCAGACGGGGGTCGTTGAGTTCGGTGTAGGCGTTCGCGATCTCGCGGCCGTGGATGAAGAGTTCAAATCGCTCGGCGATGCTCGGATCGGATGTTTTCCGTTTGGTCAGCGGGCACATTGAGGCCGGGTAGTCGATGACGAAGACCGGGCCGACGAGTGCGTCTTCGACCGTCGCCTCGAAGACTTCGTTGACGAGCACGTCCGGGTGCTTGCCGGCGGTTTCGATGTGCAATGACTTCGCTTTCGCCAGCACGGCATCGGTGTCGTGCATGTCACAGCCGGCGTGCTCGCGAAACAGGTCCGCATACTTGCACCGCTGCCACGGCGGAGTCAGATCGACCGTTTTGTCTCCCCACGGCACCACGAGCGACTCGTTGCCGGCGGCCTTCGAGGCGTCGAGGGTGATCTGCTCGCACAGGTCCATCATGACTTCGTAGTTCGCATAGGCTTGATACAGCTCGATCATCGTGAATTCGGGATTGTGCGTGGCGTCGATCCCCTCGTTGCGGAAGACTCGGCCGATCTCATAAACCCGCTCGATGCCGCCGACCATCAGCCGCTTGAGATGCAGCTCCAGCGCGATCCGCAGATACAGATTGATATCGAGCGCGTTGTGATGCGTGACGAATGGCCGGGCCGCTGCCCCCCCCGCGATCGCGTGCAGCACCGGCGTCTCCGCCTCGACGTAGCCGTGCCCGGCGAGCGTGGCTCGGATCGAGCTGATGATCCGCGTCCGCTTCAGCAGCCGGTCGAGTACCCCCTCGTTGTAGATCATGTCGATGTAGCGGTGCCGCAAGAGCATCTCGATGTCGTGTGCTCCGTGAAATTTCTCTGGCGGCGTCGCCAGCGATTTGCACAGTGGCGTGAGCTGTTCGACGAAGATCGTCTTCTCACCGGTCTTGGTGACTCGCAGCCGGCCGTCGATGCCGACGAGGTCGCCGAGATCGAGTTGTTCAATCGCCTGCCACGTCGTCTCCGGCACGTCCTTCTTCGAGATCATCAACTGGATGCGGCCGGTGGCGTCTTGAATGTGAAAGAACTTCAGCTTGCCGCGATCGTTCTGCAACATGATCCGCCCGGCGACGCGCACTGTCTCACCGTCCGTGCCGTACTCGGCGGGGCATTTGTCGCGAGCGGTTCCGATCCCGATGTGCCCATCAAACCGTTGTCCCCACGGGTCGATTCCCAGCGCTTCGAGCTTGTGCAGTTTTTCCAGCCGAGCCGCCTCCAAACGATGCGGTTCTTGTGATGATGACAGCGGATCGGTATCGGACATGAACAACCTCGACAGATTCCATGAAACTCCGCCACCGGGCTTGTCCCGGTGGTTCCCGCGCTCTGCGGCTACGGATGCCACAGAAGAATTCCCTAGCTGCAGAGCGCGGGAACCACCCCGACAAGCGGGGTGGCGTACAACAAAACGACCGGCGGATATTCGCGCCCCAATGGGACAGCGTCAAATCCGCAGCGACTTGGCTCGTGGCATTTGTAGAATCCGCGGGAACTTTCTCTAAGACGACCGCCTCTTGGCACGTCCCTGTCCTGAGGCGGCCCACATTCTGCGCGGATGGTCTCTGAATTCATCCGTCACCAACATTTCAGCGAGGTTCCCATGCGATGGTCTCATTGGCTTCGAGCGTTCAGCGTGACTTTGGCAATTGGTATCGGAACGATGGGGATCGAACAAACTCGCGGCGGTGAGATCAACTTCATCGAGGACTTTGCCCTCGCGCCGGATCGAGCGGTGCCGCTCAAGCAGCTCGTGCCGGGGACGGAAGACTTTTATTACTTCCACTGCCTGCACGCGCAGCAGGCCGAGCAGTTCGACAAGGTTGAGCCGCTCGTCACGCAATGGATTCAGAAGATTGGGCACACGCAGCGGGTCAATGAAATCCTCGCGCGGCAGGCGTTGCTGACCTACGACAAGAATCCGCAGAAGACGCTGGAGTTCCTGCGCAACAAGCTGGGAGTGAACTTCGGGCATCAGAAAGAAGAACTCGGCGTCGAGCCGAACTTGCCGACGAAGCTCGACCCTCAGTGGATCTCGCGGGCGACGTGGATGCAGCAAGCCTTGCAGCAGCCGAATACGGAAGGCTTCACGGATGCGTCCTTCGATTGGCTGGTCAACGAAAAGTTGGATGGCGATCGGCGGCGGCATTTGATTTCGCGGTTGGCTCGGCCGGATTGCGCCGGACTGACACAGCTTATTGCCGACGACATGAATCATCCGAATTCCGGCGGCTTCGGACAGTTCGCGATTCACAAGTTGCTGACGCAGGCGCAGCTCGACGACATGCTCAAGCTCAAGCCGGATTTGGTTCAGAATCATCATTGGGTGGTCGCGTCGCTCAGTCGATTGCAGCCGGGGCCAGATGAGGATTGGCAGCACGACACGAAAGCGATGACGGCGTACCTCGACCGGATCATCGCGTTCACCAGCAAGCTGCCGCCGATCCAGAATCCGCTTCGAGCACAAACGCTGTATCACCGGCTCTGGTTGGATCGGTCGCTCGGCAAGTTGGACAAGGATCGGTTTCTGGCTTACCTCAAGCTGCCTCGGCCGGTCGGCTATTTGTCGAAGTCGATGCGCGAGGGCGAGGCGATCAAGCAGCATCCGGCGCATCTGAATCACGACCTGCGTCCGGGAACGCTGTTGCCGCCGGTGGCGAATGACGAGCCGCTCGTCCGCAGTTACCTGCAACATTTCCTGCTCGACGCCGCGAACGCGAAGGAGTTCGAGCCGTTCATCAACGACATCTACCTCAAACATCTTTTTGCCGAAACGAAGATCCTCAACGGACTCGGCGAGCCAGAGCAATGGGCGGCGATGCTGCCGGCCGAACTCTTCCAGCAGCTCAAGCAGCGGGTTGAGATCGAATTCGATCCGACGAATCGCACGACGTACTCCGCTGATGAGCCGGTCGCGCTGGATCTGCACGTCAAGAACGTCGGCACGTTGATTGTGAAGGTCTTCGAGATCAACACGAAGAATTTCTACCGCGAGCAGCTTCGCGAAGTAGACACTGACGTGAATCTCGACGGTCTGGTCGCCAATCGCGAGACGACGCACACCTACAACGACACGTCGTTCCGCCGAGTTCGCCGCCGCTTCGAGCTTCCCGAACTCAAGAAGCCGGGCGTGTACGTCGTCGATTTCATCGGCAACGGCCGCAGCAGCCGGGCGTTGATTCGCAAAGGCAAGCTGAAGTTCTTGGCGAAGACGGGCACGGCCGGGCAGGTCTTCACGGTACTCGACGAGAAGAATCAGAAAGTCGATGACGCTCGCATCCTGCTGAGTGGGCATGAATACGTCGCCGACAAGTCGGGCGAGATCACGGTCCCGTTCACGCATCAGCCGAGCCGGCAACCAATGGTCCTCGTCCGGAGTGAGTTCGCGTGTCTCGATTACTTCCAGCACGAGGGCGAAGCGTTCGCGTTGTCGGCCGGCATCTTTGTGGATCGCGAATCGTTGCTGAGTCGCAAGAAAGCGATAGTCGTCATTCGACCGCAGCTCACGCTGAACGGGACGCCGGTCAGCACGAAGCTATTGGAGCAAGTCAAACTGCAAATCATTTCGACCGATCATGACGGTGTCGCGTCCTCGACTGAGATCCCGAATTTCAAATTATTCGAGGACCGCGAATCGACGCACGAGTTTCAAGTCCCGCCGCGCGTGCAGGCGTTGAGCTTTCAGTTGATCGGGCAAGTCAAAGTGCTCAGCACGAACGCGACGATCTCGCTGGCCGCGAATGAATCGTTCGCGCTCAACGAGATTGACCGGACGGACAAGATTGAAGATTTGCACTTGCTGCGCACGAGTGCCGGATATTTTTTGGAACTGCTCGGCAAGACGGGCGAGCCGAAAACGTCGCGGCCGATACAAATCGTGGTCAAGCACCGCGACTTCCGCGACCCGAAGCATTTGACGTTTAAGTCCGACAAGGCTGGCCGAGTATCGCTCGGCCCGCTTGTGGACATCACGGCGATCACGGCGACGGGACCGGAGGGAACTCAACACGCCTGGCCGATTCGGCCAGACGAGCACGTCTATTCGCAATCGCTGCACGGCCGAGTCGGCGAAGTGCTGACGCTGCCGTTCGTAGGTCAGCCTTTCCAGGCTGACCCGAAGGCTCCGAAGGACGTCGATCGCGCGCCGGGTCAGCCTGGAAAGGCTGACCTACGAACTGCACTCTCCCTCCTCGAACTGCGAGCCGATTCGTTCCTCACCGATCGCTTTGACAATCTCTCGATCAAGAACAGCCTCATCACGATCAGCGGCTTGAAGGAAGGAGACTACGACCTGTGGCTCAAGTCGTTGAATCGGCACGTTCGCATTCGCATCGCTTCGGGCGAGACGAAGCATGGTTATGTGCTCGGTAATGTGCGGCAACTCGAAACGAAACCGCTCAAGGCGTTGCAGATTGAGAGCGTCAAAGCGGATGACAAGGAACTGGTGATCCAGCTCAGCAACGCGAACAAGTTTGCTCGCGTGCATTTGTTCGCGACGCGGTTCGCTCCGGTATTCGCGGCGGGGAATCATCTCGCGAAGATCACTCAAGCCGAGCCATACTCGATTCGCACGTCGCCGGCTGAGTCCGTGTATCTGGCGGGCCGCAACATCGGCGACGAGTATCGGTACATCATCGACCGCAAGTACGCGCGGAAGTTTCCGGGCAACACGCTGGAGCGGCCGTCGCTGCTGCTGAATCCGTGGGTGCTGCGTTCGACCGAGACTGGCGAGCAGATCGCGGCCGTCGGCGACGATTTCGGAGCGAAAGGTTCGCCGCCAGCCAGCGCGATGGCACGCGGCGAGGCGCAAGCCGCAGCGGTCGCTCGCGGCGGAGACTTCGCGAATCTCGACTTCCTGGCCGAAGCGTCAGCAGTGTTCGTGAACATCGTGCCGGACAAGGATGGCAAGATCGTGTTGAAGCGCGATTTGCTCGGAGCGCATCAGCATCTGCATGTTGTCGCCTGCGATCCGCTGAGCACGACGTGGCGGAGCGTCGCGCTCGACGAGCCGCGCTCGACGTTCGTTGATTTGCGGTTGGCGAACGGGCTTGATCCGAAGAAGCATTTCACGCAGCAGAAGCGAATCAGTCTGGTTGGGGCCGGGCAGCCGTTTACGTTGGCGGACATCGCCACGTCGAAGTTCGAGGCGTATGACAGCCTCGCGCGGGTTTATCTGCTGTTCACGACGCTGACGCACGATCCGAAGTTGGCCGAGTTCTCGTTCCTGCTCAACTGGCCGAAGCTCAAGCCGGAAGAGCAGAAGGAAAAATACTCGAAGTTCGCCTGCCACGAGTTGAATGTGTTCCTCGCGAGGAAGGATCCGAAGTTTTTCCTCGCGGTGGTGAAGCCGTACCTCGCGAACAAGAAGGACAAGACGTTCCTCGACCGTTGGCTGCTGGGCGACGTGGTCGCTCCGTTCCTGCAACCGTGGTCTCACGGGCAGCTCAACGTGGCCGAGCGAGTGTTCCTCGCCCAGCACATCAACGGCGAAGCCCCAAAGACCTCGCGGCACATCGACGAGCTGTTCAAGTTGCAGCCGCCGAACATCGACCGGTTCTTGCACTTGTTCGACACGGCGGCAAAGGGGAGTGCGCTGGAGACCAATGACGCGCTCGGCTTGAAGTTGAATCTCGATCGGCGGCTGAAGGAATCGGAAGTGATGTTCGAGACGCTCGCGGCTGGCATTCCGGCTCCGGCCGCTGCGGGCGGCGGGGCTCCTGCGGCACCTCCGCCGAATCGAGCACTCGGCGGATTTGGGGCGATGGCGGGCGATCAAGCCGAAGCCAAGAAGGCGGGCAAGCAGCAGCTCGGACTTCGCGAGAAGGCCAAGGAAGAAGCCGGCGTCGATCGTTTGCGGCGTGGACTCGCACGCGATGGCAAGCCACAGGATGCGTCGCGAAAGGAATTGGCAGACAAGAAGGACTCGAACAAGAATGGTGTTGTCGATTTCGACTCGGATGGCGCGAAGCTTGACGACGACGTGCAATACTTCGCGAAGCGCCGCCTCGCCGAAGTCCGTCAGCTTTACCGCAAGATGGACCCGACCAAGGAATGGGCCGAGAACAACTACTACCACCTCGCCATCGCCGAGCAGAATCCCGGTCTCATCACGGTCAACTCGTTCTGGCGCGACTACGCTCAGCACGATCCGACGAAACCGTTCCTCTCGACGAACATCGCGGACGCGAGCCGCAACTTCACGGAGATGATGCTCGCTCTGGCGGTGCTCGATCTGCCGTTCGAGCCGGCGAAGCATGAATCGAAATTCGATGGCCCGCAGATGACGCTCGCGGCTGGCAGCCCGATGATCGTCTTCCATGAAGAGATCAAAGCCGCTCAGCCCGCCGCCGATAAAGTGCCGATCCTCGTCAGCCAGAATTTCTTCCGGCACGGCGACCGGCATCGCCAGGAAAACGGCGAGCAGATCGACAAGTACGTCGCCGACGAGTTCGTCATTCACACCGTCTATGGCTGCCAGGTGGTCGTCACGAACCCGACGTCCGCTCGGCTGAAGCTGACCGTGCTGCTGCAAGTGCCGCAAGGAGCGATCCCCGTCGCCAACGGGCAGCCGACCAAGAGCGTGCATGTGGACTTGCAGCCGTATCACACGCAGACGCTGGACTACTTCTTCTATTTCCCGGCCGCCGGGCAGTTCCCGCACTTCCCGATTCACGTCGCGAAGAACGGCGAGCTGATCGCGTTCGCGACACCGAGCACCTTCAACGTCGTGGACAAGCCGACCAAGATCGACACCGAGAGTTGGGATTACGTCTCGCAATACGCCTCGGCCGACGACTGCCTGAAGTTCTTGAACAACCACAATGTCCACGGCCTGAACCTCGACCGCATGGCGTGGCGGATGCACGACGCGAAGTTTTTTGATGCGGCGATCTCGCTGCTTTCGACGCGACACGCTTTCCACATGACGCTGTGGTCTTACGGCCTGTTGCACAACCACGTCGCGGCGACCCGCGAGTTCCTGCAACACAGCGACGGCCTCGTCAACGAGTGCGGCGGCCGGCTGGTCAGCACGCTGCTGACGATCAACCCGGTCGCGCGTCGCACTTACGAGCACCTCGACTACAAGCCGCTGGTCAACGCGCGAGCCCATCGGCTCGGCCAGCAACGCCAGATCGTCAACGCGAAGTTCAACGAGCAATATCACCGCTCGCTGCGAGAATTTTCCTATCAACGCAGCCTGACCGACGATGACCTGATGGTCGTCACCTACGACCTGCTGTTGCAGGACCGCATCGAGGAATCGCTGACGACGTTCGCTCGCGTGAACCCGGAGCGGCTGCCGACTCGGCTGCAATACGACTACTTCCAGGCGTACCTCGACTTCTTCACCGACAACCCGAAGCTCGCGCGAGCCATCGCCGCCAAATACACCGACTACCCGGTGGACCGCTGGCGACAAGCGTTCGCCTCGATCAAGGCCCAGCTCGACGAGATCGAAGGAGCCGGCCCGAAGAAGATCGACACCGACGACCGCAATCAGGATCAAACGCAACTCGCCGCAACCGACCCGAACTTCGATTTCAACGTCGAGGCGAAACAGCTCACGATCAACCATCAAAACCTCGACGAGGTCAAAGTCAGCTACTACCTGATGGACGTCGAATTGCTCTTCAGCCGTAACCCCTTCGTCCAACAATTCCGCGGCCAGTTCAGCCTGATCCAACCCAACCACGTGGACACGGTCGATCTGAAACGCCCTGTCGCCACTCGACGAACGGAGGGCGTTAGCCCTCTGGTCGGAAACGGCTCTGGCTCTGACGAAGACGCGAATGCCACCAGCGGGCTGACGCCCGCCATTCGCCAGGCCGGACAAATGAAGGTCGAGCTTCCGAAGGACCTGCACAACAAAAACGTCCTCGTCGAGATCACCGGCGGCGGCCAGACGAAGACGCAGGCGTATTACTCGAACTCGCTGGCCGTGCAGCTCATCGAGAACTACGGCCAACTGAAAGTCACACACGCGACCAACAACAAGCCAATCTCGAAGGCTTACGTGAAGGTCTACGCCCAACGCCCAGACGGCTCGTCGCGGTTCTACAAAGACGGCTACACTGACCTTCGCGGCCGCTTCGACTATTCGAGCCTCAACACGAATGACCTCGACGCGGTGACGAAGTTCTCCGTCCTCGTGATGAGCGACGAGCACGGTGCGATCGTGAAGGAGGCCAATCCGCCGAAGCAATGAGCGGTCGCTTGAATTCGCGAGTCCAGCGGACCACAAATCGCCATCGGTTGCACGCGAACCGCGTGCGCCACAGGCACACCCAAAGGACCACGCCATGAATGCGAAAGACGTTTTGAAAGCTCAGATGGACTTGGGGGACTACATCCTGAAGACGTACCTCGGCGATTTGTCCGATGCGGATTTGATGACTCGGCCAACCGTGGGGAGCAATCATCTGGCCTGGCAGATCGGGCACCTGATTAACTCGGAGAAGCAATTATTGGAGATGGTCTGCCCCGGCGCGGGAGCCGCTTTGCCAGCCGGCTTCGCGGAGCAGCACGGCAAGGAATCGACCGGCAGCGATGATCCCGCCAAGTTTCTGACGAAGGCGAAGTATCTCGAACTGTTCGACCTGCAGCGTGCGGCATCAAAGGCCGCGCTTGATGCGCTGCCGGACGCCGACCTCGACAAGCCCGGCCCGCCGAGCTTCAAGATGTGTCCGACTGTCGGCCTGGTGTTCAACCTGCTGGCCGGCCATGTGACGATGCACTCCGGCCAAATCGCCGCCGCGCGCCGAGTGCTCGGCAAGCCGGTGGTGATCTGATTTTCTGAGCGGCACGGCGCTAGCCGCCGGTGATCGCGCGACAGGAGGCTCGACGATTTACCGGCGGCTAGCGCCGTGCCGCTCACAAAGGGTGTCATGATGAAACATTCTGTGATTACGCGACGCGAATTTCTCGCAGCGAATGCCGCTGCCGGCCTGACGCTGCTCGCCACATCCGCGCGAGCGGCCGGCATCTCGGAACTTTACGCCGGCTTGAAGTCGGAAGACTTCTTCGCAGGTCCGCTGAAAGAAGAAGCCAAGGTCGTCGATCAAAAGGTCTTCACCGAAGGCCCGGCCGTCGCACCCGATGGACGAGTCTTCTTCACGAACGCTTATGGCGCGAAGATTCTGATTTGGAATCCGAAGTCGCGCGAACTCTCGACGTACCGTGAGAACAGCGGCGAGGCGAATGGACTGCTGTTCGATCACTCCGGCCGTTTGCTGGCGTGCGAAGGGAAGTCCGGCCGAGTGACTCGCACCAACCTGAAGACGGGCGAGATCACTGTCTTGGTCGATCAGTTCGGTGGTCATCCGCTCGGCGCTCCGAACGATCTGACGATCGACGCGAAGGGGCGAATCTATTTCACGTCGCGATTGCCGAACACGGACGAGAAGAAGATGAACGTGAACTCGGTCTATCGCATCGACCCCGACGGCAAGGTTGTGCGAGTTCTGCATGAGCCGGACATTCACATGCCCAACGGAGTCGAAGTCTCGCCCGATGGCCGCACGCTGTACCTGATCGAATCGGATGGCCGTGAGAACCGCAATCGCTGCCTCTTCGCGTACGACTTGAAGGACGACGGCACGGTCACGAACACTCGGAGGATCATCGACTTCTCCCCCGGCCGAGGCGGCGACGGCTTGTGCGTGGATGCGGAAGGAAACTTGTACGTCGCCGCTGGCTTGCACAAGACGCGCGGCACGCACGAGACGCTCGACACGAAGCCGGGCATTCATGTTCTCGCGCCAAACGGAAAACTGTTGGCATACGTCGCGACGCCGATCGACACGCTGACGAATTGCACGTTCGGCGGTGACGATCGCAAGACGCTGTTCATCACCTGCGGTGATCGGTTGCTGAGCGTGCGGACGAAGCAGGCCGGACCAAAGTTGCCTGTCATGCCCGGCTGATGGCTGTGATCCCAACCAAGTCGTCTGAGGACTTTGTGATAACGGCGGAATTTGTGATCACGGCTTTCAGCTTTCAGCCATCAGCCGGACAGATCGCGACAACGGGAGCACTTTGATGTTGACGAACTGCCGAAGTGTCTGGCTTGTGCTGACGATGGTGGCCGTCGGCTGGTCGCAGGAGAAATCAGCGAGCGTTTGGAAGCAGACCGGCATGCTGTCGGCCTCCGAAGCTCATCAAGCGGCGGCGGCCGATGACCAATTCGTGTACGCGATCACAAACACGCTGGTCGCGAAATACGACCGGCAGACGGGCGAAAGGCTCGCAACCAGCACTGGCGAGGCGAAACATCTCAACAGCGGATTCCTGTGGGAGCGGCGGCTGTATTGTGCGCACTCAAACTACCCGCAGACTCCGGAGCAGAGCGAGATCAAGGTGCTCGATCTGGAATCGCTGCGACTGACGACGTTCAAAAACTTCGGCAGTATCGGCGGCAGCCTGACCTGGGTCGTGCGGCACGACGAGCATTGGTGGTGCAATTTCGCTCGGTACGGCGACGACAACGGGCAAACGTTTCTCGTGAAGTTCGATCGTGACTGGCATGAACAAGGCCGGTGGACTTATCCGGCCGAAGTCATTCGCGAGTTGCATCGCATGAGTTTGTCCGGCGGCTTGTGGCGCGATGGTTCGCTGCTGGTGACCGGCCACGACGATCCCGTCTTCTTTCGCCTGCGACTTCCGAAGACCGGCCGCGTGCTGGAATTCGTCGATCAACAAGCGGTGCCGTTCACCGGACAGGGCTTCGCTCACGATCCGAAAACCGGCGGGCTGGTGGGGATCAATCGCAGCAAGCACCAACTCGTTTTCGCCAATCCGTGAAATCCGCGTCATCCGTGTTCCGTTTCGGAAGTGAGCGGGAACACGGATTTCACGGAGGACGCGGATCGCTGAGTCGTCACCGCCGGAGTTTGTTCGATGAACTCAACCCTCGTGATTCGTTCGCCACAACTTGATGCCGTTGAAGTCTCGTGGTTCAGCGCGCTCTGCGCGGACGATTACGAATTCCTCGGCGTGCCGGAAGGTCGGTTGCGCAGCAGTTGGGAGCATTGCCGCGATCTCGTGCTGACTGCCGAACGATGCGGATTCAACAACGTGCTGTTGCCGAACGGCTACGTGCCAGGGCAAGACACGCTGACGTTTGCCGGCGGCATGGCGGCGTTGACCGAGAAGATTTCGTTGCTGGTCGCGATTCGCTGCGGTGAGTATCACCCGCCGATGCTTGGTCGAGCAGTCGCGAGTCTCGATCACATGCTGCGCGGGCGACTGACGCTGAACATCATCTCGTCCGACATGCCGGGGCTGAAGGAAGACTCGGAGACGCGCTATCGCCGCTCTCGCGAGGTCATCGAGATCCTCCGGCAAGGCTGGACGCGCGACCGCATCCAGTTTCAAGGCGAGTTCTACCGCTTCGACTTGCCGAGCGATCCCGTGAAGCCGTATCAGCAAAACGGTGGCCCGCTGCTGTATTTCGGCGGCACGTCGGAACCGGCGCGCGAGCTGTGCGCCGAACATTGCGACGTCTTCCTGATGTGGCCGGAGACCGAAGCGATGCTGGCCGAGACGATGCTCGACCTGTCGCAGCGTGCGGCGCGATTCGGGAGAACAATCGACTTCGGCCTGCGGATTCATGTCGTCGTGCGCGAGACCGAAGCGGCCGCGCGAGAGGCGGCGCGGCGATTGGTCTCGAAGCTGGATGATTCCGTCGGGCAGCAGATCAAGCATCGCTCGCAGGATTCGCGATCGCTTGGCGTTGTGCGACAAGACGCGCTGCGGCAGCAAGCGGACGATGAAGGCTACATCGAACCGCACATCTGGACCGGCATCGGCCGCGCTCGTTCCGGCTGCGGCAGCGCGATCGTCGGTGATCCCGATCAAGTTGTCGCGCAGTTGCGGCGGTACACGGACATGGGAATGCGTGCCTTCATCCTGTCGGGCTACCCACACCGCGAGGAATGCGAGTTATTCGCGCGATACGTGCTGCCCAAGTTGAAAACCTGTAAGTTGGCGGACGCTCAAAGCCGCATCGTTTCCGATCCGGTGACACCACTGACGATGGCCACGCGAAAGTAGCATCTCACTTTTTCAATACTCCGAAGGAGTTGTGTCTCATAGCCCAGGGTTGCCGCGCTTCGCGGCTACCCTGGGTCACGGATGCGAAACCGATCTGTACCCCATCGGGGTTCCGTCATCCGTCGTTCACAAAGGACGCAACCCTTTCAGGGTAGATCACCTGATGCAACTTGAACCCAGGGTAGCCGCGAAGCGCGGCAACCCTGGGCTATGTGACGAAACTCCTTCGGAGTAAAGCCCCGATGACCACACCCCCAACAAGCTGGCGAGACGGCGTCACGCGGTATCAGTGGCTGGTGCTGACGATCGCGTCGCTCGGCTGGGTGTTTGACGTGTTCGAGGGGCAGATCTTCGTCAGCAGCATGAACGAGGCGATGCCGTCGTTGCTGCCGAAAGACACGTCGGCTGGCGATCTCGCGTTTTACAACAACGTCGCGCTGAGTTCGTTCCTCGTTGGTGGGGCGCTGGGCGGTGTGTTGTTTGGTATCGTGGCGGATCGCGTCGGCCGCTCGAAGACGATGATTCTGACGATCTTGTTGTATTCGCTGTTTACGTGCGTGACAGCGTTCGCTCAGACGTGGTGGCAGATCGCGATTCTGCGTTTCTTTGTGGCCTTGGGTGTCGGCGGCGAGTGGGCCGTGGCGAGCGCGTTCGTCTCCGAAGTCTTTCCGAAGCACGCGCGAGCCTGGTCGGGCGCGGTGTTTCACGGCAGCAGTGTGCTCGGCACTTATCTGGCGATCGCGGCGGGAGCGTTCATCGTCAACAACCCGAGCTACGGTTGGCGATGGGGCTTCGGCATCGGTGCGCTGCCGGCATTGTTGACGTTGTGGATTCGCTGGCGGTTGAAGGAACCGGAAGCGTGGACCGCATCGCGACAGAAGCAGTCGGCCGCGCGATCGCCGTTCGCCGAGCTGCGCGAACTGTTCGGTCCCAAACTGCGCCGTCGAACGC
This sequence comes from Planctomyces sp. SH-PL62, assembly GCA_945893045.1. Lineage (GTDB taxonomy): Bacteria > Planctomycetota > Planctomycetia > Planctomycetales > Planctomycetaceae > SXKJ01. The sequence goes on along the minus strand of CAMDEA010000010.1, from coordinate 1,428 downwards.
TGGTGGCGGTGTCGCTGGCATTCGTCGGGCTGGCGACGTTTTGGGGAGTCCACATCTACGGCAAAGATCTGTTGCTGCACCGTGCTCGTGAGCGTGTGCTTCTCGAAGAAGGAGTTCCCGCGACGGTGGACGCCGCCGCGAAGAAAGCGGTCTTCAAGAAGCATTCCGTGGAGCTCAAGCGGGCGGAGATGTGGGGCATGTTTCTGGTGACAACCGGCGGCGGATTGGGGCTGCTCGCCTTCGGTCCGATCTGCGAGCGGCTCGGCCGGCGGCGCGCGTTTTTGCTGTTTCATCTCGGCGGGCTGATCGCGGCGCTTACATTGTTTCAAGGATTCGCGTCGTCCAGCGACACGTTGCTGACATGGCTATTGCCGCTGTTTGGATTCCTGACGTTGGGGATGCACGCGGGGTATGCCATCTATTTTCCGGAGCTGTACCCGACTCGGCTGCGCAGTACCGGTGCGGGCTTTTGTTTCAACTTCGCTCGGTCCGCGACGGCGGTGATGCTGCTGGTGAACGGTGCGTTGCAGAAGGCGGGCCTGTCGTTCGAGAACGCGGCTTCGTTGCTGAGCCTGCTGTTTCTGGTTGGCATCGCGTTGTTGAAGTGGGCACCAGAGACCAAGGGGACTGAGTTGCCGGAGTGAGGCGATGCAGGAATAAGGATTGCTGATTGGCGAAGGAGATGAGCCGCGGCACTTTGTCCTTCTTCAATCCTTATTCGGCAATCCTTATTCGCTGGTCGTCTTCTCTCCGAGGTGCGCCTGCTGCACGAGCGACATCAGTTCCGCCACCGAGCTGACTCCCACGCGGCGCATCAATCGCGCGCGGCGGTCTTCGATGGCTCGCAGGGTCAGATGCAACTGCGCCGCGATCTGTTTGTTGGTCATGCCCTTGATGACGAGGTCCAGCACTTCGCGTTCGCGCGGAGTCAGCGCGGCCATGCGTCCGCGCGCGAGTTCGCGCTGTTGGGACCGCTCGCGACGCGACTGATCCAATTCAATGGCGTGCCGGATGTGCGGCGTGAGTTGCTGGAGCGGAAATGGCTTTTCCAAAACGGTCAGTGCGCCGAGACGCATCGCTTCGACCGCCAGCGGCACGTCGGCATGACCGCTGATGACGATGACCGGCAACTCACACGCTCGTTCGCGCAGTGCGGATTGCAGTTCGAGGCCGTTCATCCCCGGCAGTTTGATGTCCACGATCAAGCAGCCAACCGCGTTCGCCCAGTCGAATTTTAAGAATTGCTCGGCCGACGAAAACGACAACACCGGCAAGCGCAGCAATTGACCGACCGCTTCCAGCGCTCGGCTGACGGCCACGTCATCGTCGATTAAGTACAGCGTCGGAGTCGTCATGGAATGTTGTGCCATCCTGCGGACAGGCAATCAAAGTAGACGAGTCACTCCGTGACGCGAATCGATTCGAGTC
>CAMDEA010000009.1 GCA_945893045.1 Planctomyces sp. SH-PL62 | reverse complement strand
CCGCGTGGCGGTGGACCACCGTAGTCGCGTTGACCGCCTTGAGGCATGTTGTTGTTCACTTCACCGTTGCCGCGTCCACGACGGCGACGGCGACGGCGACGAAGCTGGCCGTCGTCTTGTTGACCTGGTTGGCCTCCACCTTCGAGAGGCGGACCACCGTCTTGGTTTTGATTGGGATAGCCACCGGCGTCCTGCTGGTAGTAGCCCTGCTGGCGGTCGTCGTAGCGCACCGGGCCGGCGTCATTTTGCTGAGCCTGCGGGGGGCGAGGTGCGGGAGCGTTGTTGTCTTCGGGAAAAACGATGTCGTCGTCCACGTTGGCTCCAGAGCGGCCGTCGTCGTGTCGTGAGCGTCCACGGCGTTCCGGCGGCGGATCGAGAAAAGCGGGAGGCGAAATCACTTCGATGGAATCGACGTTGGAGTCGTCGGAGCGATTTTCCAAAGCGGTGCCTTCAGCGGCGTCCGCGTCTTTGGTTTTGCGAGGGGCGCGTCGCCGAACGGTTGGCTTCGCGGTTGAGCGACTCGCAGTACGAGTCGGTCTTTTCTTCGGTGCCGGCATACAACAGTGACCTATCAAGAGAAACAAACTTCACCGGCCGAGAGTTTCCTCGCACCGGCGTCGCATCGGACAAGCTCACCACTCGCATCGTGCAACAACCTCTTCAAAGGAAGGGGAGTCACCCGAACCGGGCCAAACTTCCGACGCGACCTATCGCCCAGCCGAACACGTTCGGCGAGCTTTTCGCGTTGAACTGCGGATGCGGCAAAGCATCCGAGACGCTGAAAACGCACAGAAACCCTCATTGACGGTTTGAGGAACCGCGGTTGGAGGCCACATGACCTCGCGGAACCGATCTTGGGTCGGCGACGTGCTAAGTAGCACTGTGGCCGAGAACCAGGAAGTCACCTGAGTTTGCGGGGAGAACAAACTCACCAAACGATGTCACCCAGGACTCAGACTTCACAAACTCCCGGTGGATTAGGGAGTCACGGCACCGAGTCATCTCTTCCCGTGTCTGTATTGCTCCGCGACTTTTTTTCGCGGAGCAGCCAGCAGGACTTTGGCTCGCAGCCACCGGAGTGGCATGATCGTCCGCCTCAATTCGCGAGGCCAAACGCAGCGGAAACCACGAGCAATTTCGGAGAGCTAGCTGATCGAGACCCCAGGAAGAAGCGGGCGTCTCATGCTCAAGCGACGCGGGTAATATAGTCCGGGACATCAATGTGTCAATTGTTCTCTCTGACTTTCGCGAGATTAGTCCATGCGACTGGCAATGGCTCGGATTGGATTGGCTGTCCTTGGTAACGCGAGCATCAATCTTGCAATCATGGCGAGAGCAGCCGCAGCGATCTTGAGTCGTTTGAACGAGAGCCCTGGATGCTGGATCACAAAGTCCGCATCACGGGTCGAACGCGGAACTCCGTAGACGTTGCTCGAAAACGAACCGACGAGCATGTAGGAAATCTGCTGTTCGTCCATAGCGGCGGCTACTTCGAGAGCGATTTGCGGGGAGTCCAAGTTTGCTTCTCCAGTTCTTCACCGATCCGCAGTCTTCGTAACAACTCACAATGGACGCCGGCGTCATCAAGTTCCGGGAACTGCCCGCGGATGCCGGCCTTGCTGAGACTGCATGCAAACTCAAACAGTTCCTGCCCAGCCCGAAACTTGTCCTCGAACTTCATGCGACGAGAACGCAAAACTCGTTCACGATAGATGTCGTCGCAGAGAGCCTTAATGTCGTCCATCGCTACTTCCTCGACTGCGATCAATTCCGTGTGATGGTCTCGTGCAAATTCAAGATCGTGCGAGCAACGCTGGTCCAAGCGGCAAGTTCCAGCTTGTTGAGGTCGGCCGGGGCCGGCTTCGCTCCGACAGCCACCAGTTCATTGGCGGCGGTTGCATCGGACTTGTATTCGTCGAGATGCGACTGCAACAGACGTTCGAGGACTTCGGCTTCGGCAGGCTTGATCGGCCGCGAGGCGGCGCGACGGAAGGCCCAGTCGAATTTGTCTCGCGTCGTTGAACCACCTGAGCGAAGAATGTTTTCGGCGAAGGCTCGCGCGGCTTCGACATACGACGGATCGTTGAGCAGCACAAGCGATTGCAGTGGCGTATTCGAACGTGCTCGGTCGGCGGTGCATTCCTCGCGGTTGGGGGCGTCGAAGGCGAGCAAACTTGGATGCAGGTATTGCCGTTGCCAGTGCGTGTAGAGACCGCGGCGATACAAGTTCTCGCCGGCATCGTTCTGCCACTCGCGAGCTGGGAAGTTGAGGTACGCGAAATAGCCAGGGGGTTGGTACGGCTTGACGCTCGCTCCGCCGAGCTTTGTCACGAGCAAGCCGCTGATCGCCAGCGCGTTGTCGCGAACCAGTTCGGCATCAATGCGAAAGCGGCCTTGCCGCGCCAGCCAACGGTTGTAGGAATCGACTTCGCGCAGTTCGCGAGTGGCGACCGACGATTGCCGATACGTGTTCGACATCACGATCGACTTGAGGAGTTGCTTCACATCCCAGCCGTTGTCGGCGAACGCAGCGGCGAGGTGATCCAGCAACAGCGGATGACTTGGCCATTCGCCTTGTGCTCCAAGGTCGTCGAGTTTGCGTGACAGGCCAGCTCCGAAGAGTTGTTTCCAAATGCGGTTGACGAAAACTCGCGCGGTGAGCGGATTGTCTTTCGAGACGATCCACTTCGCGAGTTCGTGCCGCGTGAGGCGTGTTGGGCTTTCGAGCGGTTGTGACAAGACGGCCGGGAACGCGGGGGTGACTTCTTCGCCGCTGTCGTCCATCCAGTTGCCCCGTTTCAGAATGCGGACCATGCGCGGCTGAACGGAGGCCGTGATGAGCGTACTCGGAATTCGGGAATCCAATTCCTTGCGAGCGTTTTCTCGCTCGGCGAGTTGCTTGCGCGCCGCGTCGAGAGCGGGCGCGAACGATTGGTAGTACGCGGCGAGTTCGTTCTTCTGCGCGTCGGTGCGTTGATCGGCGGCGATGGCCAGCAGCGCGGCGATGTTTGGCGGCGGAGATTGATCGGCTCGGATGGGGCGTGGCGAGGTCGCCACGGAGAGCCGGAAGCGACCGATGGTGTGTTGCGGATTGTCGAGGTCTTGCAGTAGCGAGATCGTCAGTGTCGAACTCTCACCGCCGGCGATGTCGTTGACGGTTTCAAACACGGCAATCTGCGGCTGTCCGACCTTTTCCATAATCGCCCAGCCCCAGGTTTTGCCTTTCGCATCGCCGTCGATCGCCGCCGCGGCTGCCCATTTCTTGTACGGATTGTTTTCAGCGCCTCCCGTTTGTTCGTAGGTCGCGGTCGCGTTTTGCAACGCAACTGTTTCTTCGATCGTTTCACCGACAACGTGCTTCACGGCGAATTCGCTGAGCACGAAGTTGCCGTTCCCCGCGCGGCCCGGTCCCTTCTTCGGCAACGAATCGTCAGGCAGAACTTCGATCCGGAAGGCCGTGATGCCTTTGGGTGGATTCTTCACGACGAGCGTGTACGTGTCGGTCGCCGGGTTCTTGCCGCTTGCCAAAACCGAACCGTCGTCCTTGGCGGTGAGTGTGACTCCTTCGGCCGAAGTCATGCTGTTCGGCTTGAGCACGGTCCACGCAACCTGAGTCTTTTCCCATGCGGCCTGAGCAGCGACAAGTTCCGGCGTCGATGTCTCCAAGAGCTTTTTGAATTCGGAGATCTCCTGATCGAGCTTCGTCAACACCGCCTCCTGCTCAGCGTTCGGAACTTTGACGAATGGCCCCCAATTGCCGTCGGCGTGCGCGCCGGAATACAGGCCACGCTCTTTGATGTCCGCGAAGAACGCTTCAAAGCGATAGAAGTCTTTGGTGGTCAGCGGATCGAACTTGTGGTCGTGACACTCGGCACAGCCGAGCGTGATGCCCAGCCATGTCCCGCTCGCGTTGCGAACTCGTTCGGCGATGTATTTGGCGAGGTATTCCTTGTCTTGCACGCCCCCTTCGGCGGACATCATGCCGAGTCGGTTGTAGCCGGATGCGATCAATTGCTCGCGAGCCGGATTCGGGAGCAAATCTCCGGCGAGTTGTTCGATCGTGAATTGATCGAAGCGTTTGTTGGCGTTGAACGAGTCGATGACGTACTGACGAAACGGTGAGACGCTCATGTTTTGATCGCCGTGATAGCCCACCGTGTCGGCGTACCGCACGAGATCCAGCCACCACATCGCCTGCCGCTCGCCGAAGTGCGGCGACTTGAGCAGTCGATCGACGATTTTTTCGTAAGCGTCCGGAGTCGAGTCGTTCACGAACGCCGTGACCTCTTCCGGCGTCGGAGGCAGGCCAATCAAATCAAAACTCAATCTCCGGATCAGCGTGACGCGGTCGGCTTCGGGGGATGGCTTGAGATTCTGCTGGGCGAGCGATTCGCGGATGTGTCCGTCGATGACGGATTCTGATTTGAGATTTGAAATTTGAGATTTGGAATCGACCACGGCCGTTCGTTTGATGGGCAGGAATGCCCAATGGCCTTCGTACTTCGCGCCCTGTTCGATCCACTTTTTGATGACCGCGATGTCACGGGCCGTGAGCGACTTAGTGCTCTCGGCTGGCGGCATTTTTTGTTCGGGGTCGGACGACGTGATGCGGCGGAAGAGTTCGCTCTCGCTCGGTTTGCCTGGGATCGCCGTGCCCGGTTCGCCCGGCTGGCCGACCAATCCTTCGGCCGTATCGAGCCGCAAATCAGCCTTCCGTTTGTTCTTGTCTGGTCCATGACAGAAGTAACAGTTGTCCGACAGGATCGGACGGATGTCGCGATTGAATTCCACGACGTCGGGCAAAGGGTCGCGATCGGCGGCCGGTAGCGCGTCGCTTGCCGACCACAAAACCACGGCGAGAAACATCCACTTGGGTAAGTCTCGCATCGCAGGTCTCCTCAGATTTTACGGTTCGGGGAACAACATGCTGACGCTCGTGCGGTCATGAATCGAGCGAATGGCTTCGGCGAAGAACGGAGCGACAGAGATGACCGTCATATTCGGCGGCAGCGGATCGGTCGCGGCCTCGACCGTGTTGGTGATCAGCATTTGTTTGATCGAGCTTTCGCCGATGCGTGGAGCGGCTCCCTTTGAGAGCACGGCGTGAGTGACCGCCGCGTAGATGTCTTTCGCGCCGCGCTGCTTCAGAGCGTCCGCCATGCTGATCAGCGTGCGGCCGGTGATCGTGAAGTCATCCACCAGGACGACATTCTTGCCGGCGACATCACCGATGACTTCCAGAATCTCGGCGTTCTCGTCGTGATCAGCGCGGTGCTTGTTGCCGATGACGACCGGCACGCCGAGGATTTTCGCGTACTGTGACGCACTCTTGGCGAAGCCGACGTCCGGGCTGCACACGACCAAATCGGGGATCTTGAGTTTGCTGATGGCATCGCACAGCACATGTCGGCCGTAAAGATGATCGACCGGAATGCTGAAGAAACCTTGAATCTGCGGGCTGTGCAAGTCCATCGTCAGCACGCGATCGCAACCGGCCGCTTCCAGGCAGTCAGCGCAGACGCGGGCGCGAATGCTGACTCGTGGCTCGTCCTTCTTGTCGGCCTTGGCGTAGCTGAAGAACGGAATCACGGCGGTGACTTGCGCGACGCTGGCTCGTTTGAGCGCGTCGATCCAGAACAGCAACTCCATGAAGTTGTCGTTGACCGGCTGATGAACTCCCTGGATGACGTAGACATCTCGGCCGCGGACGTTTTCGCGAACACGGACGAAGACGTTCCCCTCGCTGAAGATGTGAGCTCGGCCGGGGACCAGTGGCACGCCCAAATGGTTCGCGATCGACTGCGCCAGCACGGGATTGGCCGAACCCGCGAGCAACGCCAAATCCCCCTGCGGCGGCTGAAACGGAATGGCTCGTGGACCGGAAAGTTCAGGACGCGAAGAAGCGGGTGGCATGTGGGCCTCAGAGCGGAAGAAGTCGAGCCGCATGATATCGGTAGGAGGATTGAACTCAAGCTGCCAGAAGCGAACCTACGCGAGTGAGTCTTCCGCTTCCAGTTCCAGTTCCGGCAAGTCGCCCCAGCACTCTTCGGACGTGCGAGCCATGATGCGTTTCACGGAGATCGCGTGCCCCAGCAGTATCAGGCTGGCCGCCACGACCACGACGGCGCTGAACATCGCTGGGCGAATCATTTTCTGCATGGCGAAGACCAGCAGAAAAATGGTTCCCATCGTGAAGGCGAGAATCGCGGGCAGCGCGCTGCCATTGAGGATGTCTCGCAGGCGATTCGGCCGAGAGAGCAGCACGGGCCAAACATTGCCTTCTCGAAAGCGATGCAGTTTCCCATTCAGCCAGACGCGCACGTGCCTCCGCGAAGCTAAAACCAAGCCGATGTGATTGATCACAAACGACAAGAACATGCCCCCCAGTCCGATGGTCATGGCCACGCGGACCTCGTGCTTCACGACCTGCTTGGTCATCACATGCCACCAGCCGGCAAGTACCGGAAACGCGATCGACGACATCAGAAAGATTTTCAAGAACCCGCTGCCAACCAGAAACCACCAGATGGTGTGTGATCGTTTCGGATACGGATCGGTGCGGCACAGCCACGCGGCCGTGCGCCAGTCGTTCAACCCGAACTTCAAACAGAATACGGCCACGCCAATCGCCGGGTGAGCCGTCAACTCCGTCACGGCAATCGCCACCGCCAACAGCAACCACCACGGAATGTGCCATTGCCGACCGCTCGAGGTCGGTTCAATTTCAAAGGTCTCGCCAGGTCGCACGTTCTCGGTCATAGTTTTCGGCACGCGGGATTTCTTGGACGACGCTGTTCGCTCGGAGCGGGTGGATGGTAGACCTTCCAGCGCGATATCTGGAGACTGACGCGGCAGAATCATAGGGCGGCGAAGCCGCAAAGTAGACGAGTCACTCCGTGACTCGATTCGAGTCACGGAGTGACTCGTCTACTTTGACGTCGGCAGACTTAACATCGCAAAGCACAGGACTCAGACATGCCTCAAGCCACGGACACCGCGTTTCAAATTCTGGCGTCGAACTGCCGCTTCGGGCAGGGCATCACGCATGAGGTCGGCTTGGACTTAGTCGATCTCGGCGCGAAGCGCGTGCTGCTGGTCATCGACCCGGCGATTCGGCCGCTCGCGACCGGTTCGACCGTGCAGCAATCCCTGGAGGATGCTCAACTCGACTTCGCGGTTTTCGATCAGATTGAAATCGAGCCGACCGACGGCAGCTTTCTGGCGGCGGCGAAGTTCGCGACCGATGGTCGCTTCGACGCGATCGTCGCGGTCGGCGGCGGCAGCACGATCGACACGGCGAAGGCGGCGAACGTCTTCGCCACGCATCCGGCTGACTTCCTCGATTACGTCAACGCACCGATCGGCAAAGGGAAGCCGGTGCCGGGACCGCTCAAGCCGTTGATTGCAATTCCCACCACCGCCGGCACCGGCAGCGAAACGACGGGCGTCGCGATCTTCGATCTGGTTTCGCGGCGAGTGAAAACCGGCATCGCGTCGAAGTATGTGCGGCCCACGCTGGGGATCGTCGATTGGGACAACACGCGCACGCAGCCAGCGGCGGTCGCGGCGAGTGCTGGTTTGGACGTCTTGAGCCATGCGCTCGAAAGTTTCACGGCTCTGCCTTACGACCAGCGACTACGACCGGCGCGGCCGTCCGAGCGGTCGGCTTATCAAGGCTCGAATCCGATGAGCGACGTGTGGGCGTTGCGAGCGTTGGAGATCGTTGCCGAGTTCTTGCCGCGCGCCGTTGCCGACATCAGTGACGACGAAGCGCGGATGCAGATGATCCTGGCGTCGTCGATGGCCGGCATCGGCTTCGGCAACGCGGGAGTGCATCTGCCGCATGCGATGGCGTATCCCGTCGCCGGCATGGTGCGCGACTTCCATCCGGCCGGTTATCCGACGCAGCACGCGATGGTGCCACATGGCATGTCGGTGATCCTGCACACTCCCGCCGTTGCGAGGTTCACGGCTGCGACGTCACCGCAGCGGCACTTACTGGCAGCGAAGGCGCTGGGAGCGGATATCTCGAAGGCATCGCTGGCCGACGCCGGCCGCGTCCTGGCCGATCGCGTCATTCACTTCATGCAGACATTGAAGATGCCGCGCGGATTGATCGACGTCGGCTTCAATTCATCCGACATCCCCGCACTGGTGGAAGGGACGTTGCCTCAACAACGCTTGCTGAAACTCTCGCCACGTGCGACGGGAGCCGAAGAACTCGCGAAGCTCTTCGAGGAGTCGCTGGCCGTTTGGTAAAGGAAACCGCCAACGGACAGATCACGCCGCAGCGGGTTGAGGGCATCTGCAAAACAGGACCGCTAATCCTCGCTAATTGGCGCTAATCAGGAGGAGCTTCTGATTAGCGCCAATTAGCGGTCCTTTGTGGTTTGCAGGTCTTCGAACTCCAGTGAACTCAGGCCCGCGCGTACGGGCCGGTGGTCGAGCCTTTGTAATTGCGGAAGCCGGCTTGAACCGTCTGCCGCAGAACGTCGGCGGCTTTCAGAACATCCTCGCGGCTGATGTCGAGGTGCGTGCAGGCGCGCAGCCGTTGTGGTCCGGAAGCTCCGACCTTCACGCCTCGTTCCAACAACGCTGCGGCGAGCTGCGCGGCGTTGCCGAGTTTCGCATCGACCTCGAAGAAGACGAGGTTGGTTTCGACGTCAGCGACCGTGATCGACAGGCCGTCGATCTGGGCGATCTCGCGCGCGAGCGTCTTCGCGTTTTCGTGATCGACGGCGAGCCGTTCGACGTTGTTTTCCATCGCGTACACAGCCGCGGCCGCGACGATGCCGGCTTGACGTAATGCGCCGCCGAAGAGCTTGCGGATGCGGCGTGCCTTGCGGATGTCCTCGCGGTTGCCGACCAGGACCGAACCCATCGGGCAGCCGAGTCCCTTCGAGAAGCAAATCGAGATCGTGTCGAAGTTCCGCCCGACATCGGCGGCGGAATAGCCTGCGGCCACGCAAGCATTAAACAGCCGCGCGCCGTCGAGGTGCGTCTTCAAGCCGTTGTCATGAGCCCAACCGCAGACGCGGGTGAGTTGCTCCAGTGGCCAAGCCCGGCCGCCGCCGACATTCGTCGTGTTCTCCAAGCACAGCAGCCGAGTCGTGCAAAGGTGCTGGTTGTCCGCTTTGATTTTGCCTTCGAGGTCCGCGATCTCCAGCATCCCCAACCGACCGGGGATCTGCCGGCAGGTCACGCCGGACAAAGCGGCCGGAGCGCCTCCCTCGAAGCAGGCGATGTGGCCGGCGGATTCGATCAGGAGTTCATCTCCCGGAACACAATGCGTGCGGACTCCCATCTGATTCGACTGCGTTCCAGAACAAGCGAAGACGGCGGCTTCGTGCCCCAACCGTTCGGCCATCAGTGCTTCCAGTCGATTCACCGTTGGATCTTCGCCGGACATGTCGTCGCCGACTTCCGCGCGGGCGATCGCCTCGCGCATCGCCGCTGTCGGTTTCGTGACCGTATCGCTGTAGAGATTGATCAGCACGTTGGGCATCGAGAGGACTCCTGCGCCGTGAATTAGATTTGTTGGCGTCGTTGTTGAAGTTCATGGAGGGATTGTTCGAGCGCCTGTCGCGCACGAGTTTGCAGTTCGCGCCGCCACTTGGGAACGGTCGCGGTTCGCGTGGCCGCACGCGGGTCTTGCAGCAGCCAATGGTTGGCGATGAGCTGCCGCTGCTCGGCCGACGGCAGTTCGACGACCTTTTCGTCCATCTGCGACCGCAACATCGCCAACGCTTGCCGAGCGGCATGTTCTTTTAATTGCCACAGCCACGCACGCCCCCGATCGGTCTGCTGACGCCGCTGCAGTTCGCTGAGGCAGAACCGCAGTTCGGCAATCTGTCGCAGCAGCTTTGGAGAGACCAGCGCGGTCATCGAAGACTCAAGTTTGGAGGACACGACACGATGCTCGACCGTCAAAGTCTGCACCCCGTGAATCGTTCGGCTCAGCGTACTGGTGATTGGGGGCCAGCATCAAGACGTTGAGGATGCCCGCCGCGGAGGGGGCGCACGACGCACTTTGCACGCGAGCCGGGGTCAGGTCTTACTACGGCGCGATGGGGCTATTCTCAGTTGGCTTGTTGGGACGCTGCGAAAACTTCGGCCGGCGTCGCAAGAAATCGAATCGACCGGGTTTCGGTTCCGAGTCGGTGGCAGATTCGGTGTGGATGGCGAGTTTTGATTCGCCAGGCGGGTCGTGAGCGATCAGTCGCAGATCGGCGAACTGCACGTCTCCGAGGCCATGCAGCGTCATCGTCAGCACGTAGGGGCCATCGACATAGGCTTCGCGAAGCATTTCAAAGCGTTGCCACTCTCGTTTCTCGCGCCAGTGCCATGACCCAGTGCTGCCGGTCAGATTATCGCTGAGCGTCACGCCATCGAGGCTGCCTGTGATCGGCGAAGCGAGCCGCACCCAGCCGCTGATATGTAGGACTTGTCCGGCTCGGATCGCCACCGGCGGCGCGGTGACTGTGATGGGCGGTGTGTCGATGACGCTGGGGGGATCGCTGTTGGTTTCCGGTGTGGCGACGAGTCGTAAGCAGCGGCCTTTGCGTCCGGTCGCGGCGAGCACTTGCACGGCGGCACGTACTCCAGAGGGAGGAGTCGTCTGTTGCCAGCCGAGTCGTGACAACGCCGGGAAGTCGAGCACATCGAAGTCCCCCTTCGCATACAGGTTTTCGGTATCGCGAGTCGGCGACTTGCCGAGCTTCTCGATCAACCGCCAATGGTCCGGCAGCGTTTGAAAGCAGAGCGTGTGCGGACTGCCAACCGGCGAGGCCAGTCGATGCGTCGCCGTCTCCCAATGCGCCTTCTGCAAAATGCGCAGGGCTTGCAACGCGGCCTGGCTGCGATCCGTGGCCGTATCAAATTTCATCCGCAGTTGGACAACGTCCGCCGAGTTCGGCGATTTGCGTTGCCCACCTTCACGAACTTGCACGATCGCGCGGTCGAGCGCTTCGCCGGGAAAGATCGACTCGGCTTCTTGAATCAGCCGGCGTGCGCGAACCAACAACTGCGGAGCGTCCGGCTGACCAGCACCGAGTTTCGTCAATGCTTCGTCGGCGATGCGCACGCGGTTGAGTTTCGCTTTGGCCAACTCCATCCAATTCCGTGCGCTCTGAGCCTGCATCGCTTCCATCTTGCGTCTGAGCCCGTCGATCACGCTGAGATCGGAGGTGACGACAATCGCGGTGGTCGTGTCGAAGGTCGGCAGCTTGACTCGGCGACCACCGGGGATCGGTTCGCTGGCGAGGTTGGCGACCCGCGTGGTCGTGACCTCCCAGGCCGAGGCGGTGTCCGACACGCTGGCGACGTCAATCGTCGCCCCAGGCGCGGCGAGTTGTCCGGGGACGAACTGCGCATCGTTTTCGTACCAGATCGGCAGCAGCAGTGTCGCCTTGTCGGTGCGGAACACGGCCGCTTCCAACTCACTGTGGATGCGCGATTCATAGAGCACCGCCGACGTGTGTGCCGCAAGCCGTGCCTCATTTTCCGCGCGTGAGATCGCCGAATTTCGAAAGGCCACGTTGTGGGAATTCACCGCCCGTGCGGGCGGCGCGGTGATCTTGAACGGACGCTGTTCGACCAGCGAGCCTGCCGCCAGGAAGTCCTCCAGCAGTGCCAGTTCCAAATTCAATTGTGCGATGGTGAGTCGTCGCTCTTCTGCTCCAGGGGCGGTTGAATCCAGCGATTCACTCACCGAGAATCCCAGCCCGCGACAACCCGCCGCCAACGCGCTGTAAGCCTCCAAGCGGATCTGTTCCGGCTCGATGATGATGGGAATCCGCCCCGCCGCCCGCCGCTGCTGAGCGACTTCCGGCAACGGTTCTGTCGGCAGCCAGGTGAATAAGAAAGTCCCCGGCCGAGCGAGTTTGCGGTGCTGATCCAACGACTCGCGATACGCTTTGAAGGAGGTCGCGGAATTCAGCACATTCCGACTCGTGCTGAGCATCGACGCGTGCCGCGAGAAAATTCGCTCGCCCCCCGTCACATCCAGCATGATCGGTCGATGCCGCTCGCGGTCGGCGCTCTGCACTTGTGAGATCCACGGCAACACGTCGCGCTGCGCTTCTGTCGGCAGCGCGACTCCCATGTTCCAGGCCAGGATGTTGTCCCACTCGTGCGGGATCGGCAACAACCCCGCCGTATCGTTGCTCAGCGGACTGCCGGTTGACGCACGCAATCGCGGTGGCGCGGCAGTGGCAAACATCCCTTGCTGCTTTAATGCGCGTTGCAAGGCGACATCATCCGCTTCCGGAATCCAAATCACGTTGAAGCCGTCGTCTCTCAAACCTTCCAATCGCTCGCCGTGATAGGGCAGCAGGCGCGGAAAAAACGGCCGGCCATTCACCAGCAGGCGATCCAATTGAAACGACACCGGCCACGGTGCCGCGTCTTCGGTGTTCTGAACAAGCTGCACGTCGGTCTGTGCGATCGGCTTCACGATCGGTCCGAATCGCAACTCGTCTAACAGCAGTTCCGTCTTGCCGGCTTCCAGCGAGACTTCCAGCAAGACGCGATCCACAACCGGCTGTCGCACATCGAGCGGCGTGGGCCGCAACTCCGCACGCAGTCGCCGCGATTGCTCCTGGATGGCCTTCGAGGTCGTCTGGACGGTCAATTCTTGCCAGCTTCCCGTCTTGGTGTAGTTGTCGCCGTACAACACGGTCTTCAGTTGCGATCCGCTCGTGCGCGGATCGATCTGCCGAGGAAAGACCACGCGCACTCCAACACGAATCGAGCCACCCGTTCCACGCACCATCAGCTTGAGCTTGAGGTCGTCAATGACTTGAGCCACCGGCAGCTTATGTTCGAGGATGATCCGGGCCGGACCGCGTTTGCTCCGGAGCATGAAGTACTCCGCGGCGTCTCCGTGATACACCACCGTGGAGTTCGTCAGCCGTCGCTGGTCGGTCTCTACCTCGCCTTCCGCAATGCGGAACGTCCAGGAGGGCCGATCGTCTTCAAAGCCGTTGACGTGCTCTTCCGACCGCGCGGTCAGAGTCGTCAGCGATAGCCAGAGTGCGACACAACCACACAGCCAACGAGGTGGCTTGCTCAGATTATTCATGGCCGCGATGTAACCCGAAGCGTCAGCGCGGGAGCCATCACACACTCCCTCGCTGACGCTTCGGGTTATTTCGCAGCACGCTGCTCTCCCCAATGAGTAGGCCATGAATAATCTCGGCTTGGCGGTTTGTGGAGTCGCTGCCTGGGTGAACAATCCGTCCATGAATTTTGCGCGACCGGAACAACCGGACTTCCGCCGGCCGAGATTTGTTTACTTTGCGAAACAGGCGCGTGTTGCGTTGTTGCCATCGGGCTGAACATTCGGAAAGAACGCTTCCTCCCGTCGTTTCGCTGTAAGTTCGGGAATCTATTAGAGGTTGCAAAACGGGCCAAGATGAGGTCCGCGCCAATCGCTGCGACCGACACGACCGGACCTGTGTCTTCTGGAAAGACGCAACTCTTGTGGTCTCAACGCGCTTAGAGTTTTCGCTTGTAGATTCCCGTGACGCGGCACAGAATCTGAACTCACTTCGGCCGGAATAATCCAGGAGTCCCCCGCCATGACCAACACACCACGATTTCCCGACACCGGTGAGAGCGATTTGCCTCGCGAACTGGTGGACCTCGCCCAAAAAATCGCCGACTTGCCCGCGCCGTTGCAAAAAGATTTGGAAACGGCGTACTGCCGAGTCGTCGAATCGGTTCGCCGTCGCCGCCGCATTCTGGCGTTGGTGCAAGAGGCGCTCTCACAATTGCGGCTCGACATCAAGTATCTGATGTTCGATCTGGAAGCGACTCGCAAAGAGCGCGACGAACTCAAAATGCAGACGGAACAAGACTGATCCGTTCGCGCACCAGCCGGTTGAAAAATGTAACCCGAAGCGTGAGCGAGGGAGTTCGACTCCAGAATTCTTGGAGTTTCCGACCCTCGCTCACGCTTCGGGTTACATCTTTCCGAGTTTTTCAACCGGCAATAACGATCACGGCTCTGAATTTGCGACCGTCACTCGGCGATCACCGCGACAGCTTCGATTTCGATCAGCCAGTCGGGGCCAACGAGAGCGGAGACACCGACGAGCGTGCTGGCGGGCGGATGCTCGGCCGAGACGTAGCGGCCGCGAACTTCGCGGATGATCGGCACATGCTCCGCTTTGAGCCCCACCACAAAAAGACTCGTCTTCACGACGTCGCGAAACGTCGCTCCGACTGCTGCTAACGCAAGCGTGATGTTGTGGAATGCCTGCTCGGTCTGCGCTTTCAAGTCGCCTCGACCAACGACTTCGCCGCGCTCATTGATGCCGACTTGGCCTGAGATGTGAATCGTCTTGCCTCCCGTCGCGCTGACGACGTGCGACCAGCCAAACGTCGGACACAACGTCGGCGGATTGAGGAATTCAACATTCATGTGCGAATCCTTTTGAGCAGAGATCGTAGGGTGTGGTCGAGTCATCGAGACCCACCAAGTACGGGCTTCATTCTGGTGGGTCTCGATGACTCGACACCACCCTACGGCTGCGTCTGGAAGAATTCCCCAGCAGCTTTCCGAATGCTTGTGTTCCTGATTCGCTACCAGTCGAATGACCGGCATGACTTCCTCTTCAATGCTGACCGATTTGGCTTCATGGCGCGACGACCTCGAACCGTCTGGCGAATGGCCGGTTCGGCAGATGGCTCGGCTGGCGGATGCGGGTGTGTTCGGCTGGCAGATCCCTCGGCGATGGGGCGGCAGCGAACTCGAGGAACCGGACCTTCTCACCGGATACCTTGAACTGGCGGACGCTTGCCTGACGAGCGCATTCATTCTGACGCAATTCAACTCGGCCGTGCAGAAGCTGGTGACGTGCGGCTGTGAGGAACTTCAAGAAGCGTGGTTGCCGCGATTGGCTCGCGGAGAATGTTTCACGACGGTGGGCATCTCGCATCTGACGACATCGCGATCGCGCGGTCCTGGACCGGCGGTGATGGCGCAACCCGTCGAATCGGGCTATCGGCTGAGCGGTCGAATCCCGTGGGTGACCGGTGCAATGGCGGCTCAATTGATTGTGGTCGGCGGAACCACTCCCAATGGTGAGCAACTGCTGGCCGCGATTGAAACCACCGATCCCGGTTTGAAGGTCGCCGCGCCGTTGCCCTTTCTGGCGCTGACGGCGTCTCAGACAGGACCGATCGAGTTGCATGACGTGATGGTCTGCTCGGAACAGATCGTCGCCGGGCCTGCTCCAGAGGTGCTGAAGATCGGCAGCCGCGGAGGGACCGGATCGCTGACGACATCGGCGCTCGCATTGGGCACCGCTCGATCAACGCTGCGCGCTCTGCGTGACGAGTTGGAGCAGACGCCGAGTTTGAAACCGGTCCTCTCACAACTGACCGATGAAGAGGACTCGTTGGAGCACGCCTTGTTAGCCGCCGGTCGCGGTGAGTCGGATGCGTGGTCGGCGGAGCAGATTCGGTTGCGAGCGAATTCCTATGTCACTCGCCTAGCTCAAGGATATCTCGCTGCCGCGAAGGGGACCGGCTTTGTCAGCGGACATCCCGCCGAACGCGCGATCCGAGAAGCGATGTTCTTTTATGTCTGGTCCTGTCCGCAGTCGGTGGTGCAAGGCAATCTGCAAGAATTGGCCTGCCACGATGCGGCGTGGTGAGGTTGGCACTGCCGACCTCTTCTTGAAGAACTCGTTGCGAGTCCGTGCCGGCACCGGTAGATTGGCGATGTTTGATGCGTCCCTCAGTCGCGAGAGGATTCGACCATGCTGACCATCGCCGGATCGGAGTCGCAATTCTGCGATGGAATGTCGCGTCGCAGTTGTCTGAGCATTGGCGGACTGGCGCTGGGTGGCCTGGGGCTGCCGGAAATCCTGCGAGCTGAATCAGCCAGTGGTGCGAAGAACTCGGCGAAGGGGATCATCATGATCCTGTTGCCTGGTGGTCCGACGCACTTGGATTCGCTCGATTTGAAACCAGACGCTCCGGCGGAGATTCGCGGTGAGTTTCGGCCGATCGCCACGAACGTGCCGGGCATCGACATCTGCGAATTGCTGCCTCGGCTGGCGTCGATGACCGACAAGCTGACGCTCATCCGCTCGCTGGTTGGCTTCCGTGACGATCACAACACGCATTGGTGCTCGACCGGTTGGGAATCGCATCCGCCGATGGTCTCGTCACCCATCGTGCCGGGATATCCTCCAGGCGATTGGCCGTCGATGGCCTCGGTGCTTTCCAAACAATTCGGTCCGCGCGTGCCGGGCGTTCCGCCTGCTGTCGATCTGACTCCCATTGATCCTGATGCGCGATTCATTCTCCGCACTCCGCCGACTCAGCCGGGATATCTCGGCGCGGCTCATGCCGGCTTTGAGGTGCAAGGCGTTGATCGCCGAAACATCACGTTGAATGGAGCCAGTCTGCGTCGCCTCGCGGATCGCCAGGAGTTGTTGTCCAGCTTTGACCAATTCCGCCGACAGGTTGATCGCGGTGGACTGATGGATGGCCTCGAAGAGTTTCATCGGCAGGCGCTGGAAGTCCTCACGTCCCCGCGCTTGGCCGAGGCGCTCGACCTGAGCCGCGAGGATGGTGCCGTTCGCCAGCGCTACGGTCTGGATCGCCGTTATCCGAACGAGCGTGGAGGCAAGACGCTGTTAGATCAGTTCCTCTTGGCTCGGCGAGTGATCGAAGCGGGTGCTCGTTGCGTCACGCTCGCCTTCACCCGTTGGCCGTTCGGACGCATGTTATCGGGGGACTTCAACTGGGATTGGCATAAGGACATCTTCACCGAAGCTCGCGGGACATTGCCGCTGCTTGATCTCGGACTGTCCGCGTTGATCCAAGACCTCGAAGAGCGCGGCCTGCTGGATGACATCGCCGTCGTCGCCTGGGGCGAGTTCGGCCGCACTCCGAAGATCAACCAGAATGCCGGCCGCGACCACTGGCCCAAGGTGGGTGCCGCACTCGTGGCCGGAGGCGGTCTGCGTTCCGGCCAAGTCCTCGGCTCCACCACGCGCTGGGCCGAGGAACCGCTCACCCGCCCAGTCCATTTCCGCGACGTCTTCGCCACGCTCTATCAGCGGCTGGGAATTGATGTCACCACCACGCAATTCACCGACCTCGCCGGCCGCCCGCAATACCTCGTCGGCGATCACCGGCCGCTGCCGGAATTGATTCCAGGCTGAAGTTCTCCGACACGTTGAGGTACTGATAAACTCGGTGGCGACTTGAAAATCGTCGTGAATGAGGAGCGTCCCATGATTCGAGCCGTGTACCGCAGCGGAACCATCGAACCTGTCGATGCGGTTCCGCCAACCTGGATTGACGGAACAGAGCTGCTCGTGGAATGCACGGTCGGCGAGTCCGCTGCCGCGTTGACGCGCTGGCATGACGAAATGGAAGCTCACGCGGCGGAAGTACGGACGGAAGACATTGAGGAATTAGATGCCGCGCTGATGCAGGCCGATCAGGAAGCCCGATGATTCTGCTCACGACCGATCACGATTTCGCAGTGCTCCCCGACATTCGCACCGAAGGAGTCGGTGCGAAATAACGTCCCGAATTTGATGTAGCGGCAGGGCGCAAGCCCTCCGGTTTCGGGCGACGAATGACCGACACCGGACGGCTCGCGCCGTTCCGCTACAGAACTTATTTCGCACCGACTCCGAAGATTGGACCTGAACGCCATCCGCGCGAAGGGGCCGTTTCATGGAACCGCCGGAGCCAACTTCCGCCAAGTTCAAACTGTGGCGCTGGCTATTGCTGCTGAGCGTGATCACAGTCGCGTTGGGCGGTCTTGTCTCGTGGAAGGTCCGGAGCGAGCGGCTGGAATTCGTCGAGCCGATTTGGTCGGATTCGTTGCCCGGACACGAGAATGAATCAGTGACGAGACAGCGGCGAAAGATCGGCGAGGTTTGGTCGCTGAGTCGATACAGAGGGTTTTCGCTTTTCGGTCGGGGTGTGAGCAGCGACTTTGAGGGGCGGTATCCGGTCTTCACAGAGTCCGACGCCCTGCACGGAAAGCTCTCAAAACAATTGCTCGCAGAGGTGCGTGGGGAGGAGGAATTCTTCAGCGGGTTCCATCGTTTGAAATGGTGGGACAGCATCAGAATTCGAGGTGACATCCGGTGCAGACGCAGCGCCATTCAATTGCTCTTTTACACGGACTTCGCGGTTTCACTGCGAGAAAGCACTTCCGAGTTCTTCGAGTCCGGCCCCTGGGAATCGTTGAGCGGTCACACTCTCGTGAACCGAGATGGAGAGTGGCAAACGCTTCACCGTGACGAACTGTTTGACGGCAAAGATTGGGTTGAGGTTGTCTCCAAGTTCTGCGTTGCGGACTTAAAACGCCAAGGCATTGAGGACGGGGCTTGGACAAGCTTTGATTACCACAATCTGACATCCTTGTCGCTCACTCCTGCTGGAGTCACGTTCTATCCACCCTCTGCCAACGAAACACGGGAGGTGCTTATCCCGTTCGAGATACTCGTGGAACATTTGAAACCGGATGGGCCGCATCGGCTGTTCCAAAGGAAGGTCAGCGAGTGAGCGGTGACGGTTCCAGCGTTTTGGGAGTGCTTATTCTCCATTCATCACGCGGCAGCCAAAAAGAGGAATGATGATGAGACACGTTTGCTGGTTGTTGGTCGTCGTGGTGCCGTTGCTGATGGGAGCGGACTCGCCGGGGACGATTGAGTTCGCGGTGAAGGATGCGACGACGAAGGAGGCGGTGCCGTGTCGGATTCATTTGATCGACTCGGCGGGCAAGCCGGTGAAGCCGGAGGGGATCACGCTGCCGTTTTGGAGAGATCATTTCGTGTGCGATGGCGCGGCCAAGGTCCAAGTGCCGGCGGGGGAATATCGGTACGAGATTGAGCGCGGGCCGGAGTACGTGGCGGCTCGCCAACAGGTCGTCGTCAAAGCGGGCGAGACGCTGCCGGTTGCGGAGTCGCTCAAACGGATCGTGGACTTGGCTCGCGAAGGTTGGTGGTCGGGTGAGACTCACGTGCATCGGCCGCTGGGCGATGTCGAGTTGCTGATGCGGGCGGAGGACTTACATGTCGCGGTCGTCGAGACGTGGTGGAATGATCGCAATCAGTGGACCGATCGTGCTCTGCCGGAACGAGCGGTGACGGTGTTCGACAAGACTCGGATGTACGACATCCTCGGCGGCGAGGACGAACGAGGTGGCGGGGCACTGTTGTTTTCGGGACTGCGTGCTCCGCTGCCAATTGCCGGATCGAAGCGCGAATCACCGCCGTCATCCAAATGGCTGGCCGAAGCAAAGAAGGCCGGTGCGTGGGTCGATGCGGAGAAGCCCTTCTGGTGGGATTTTTCAATGTGGCTGAGCACCGGTCAGCTCGATTCAGTCGGCATCGCGAACAATCACATGCACCGCGGCGGCGTTTACCCCGGCGAAGCCTGGGGCCGGCCGCGCGATCGCGAACGATTCCCTGAACCGCACGGGAACGGCTTGTGGACGCAGACGATTTATTACCACGCGCTCAACGCCGGATTCCGGTTACCTCCGTCGGCGGGCAGCGCGTCGGGCGTGCTGCCGAATCCGGTTGGCTACAACCGCATGTACGCGCACGTCGACGGGGAATTGTCTTGGGACAAGTGGTGGTCGGCAGTCCGCGCGGGCCGCGTGTTGATCACGAACGGCCCGTTGCTGCGGCTAAAGGCCGACGGTCAACTTTCCGGTCACGTTTTTAAGTTCGATGGCGCGAAGGAACTGATCATCGACGGCCAACTCGATTCGCGCGATCCGATTGCCGCCATCGAACTCGTGCAGGACGGTCGCGTGCAGAGGATCGAAAAGTTCCCAGCGAAGATCATGCTCAAAGAGAGCGGCTGGTTCTTGGTGCGAGCATTTGCCGACGTGCCGCAGACGTTTCGTTTCGCCTCGACGGCCCCGTGGTATGTCGAGATCGGTGGATCGAAACCGCGCATCAGCCGCGAGTCGTGCGAGTTCTTCCGGCAATGGACCGAGGAACGAATCGACTTCCTGCGCACGAAGCTAACGACCGACGAGGAACGTCGCGAAGTGCTGCCAACTCACGAAGCCGCGCGGCGCTTTTGGACCGACCGCGCGTCGCCGTGAAAGATGTTTATTGGGGGCAAAGTTGATGTTGGCGCGTAGACCGGACGCCTACGTCCGGTCAAATCAGCAAGTCCGGACGTAGGCGTCCGGACTAAGGGTTGAGTAGCGCAAACATCAATTCGAGTCCCAATAAATACCCCATTCATCACGGCGAAACGGGCTACGATCACGCGGGTTCGTCGTGGATGTCCTGGCTGTCGAAGTGGACCTCGAAGAGGGTCGTCACTCCGTTGCCGCGTGTGCTGTAGCCTTTGCGGATGTGGACGCGCCAGACCAGTTTACCGGTCAGATCGTCGAGGTTCTGCTCGACGGTCGGCACGTAGTACTCGCGCGATTCGTGCGGGACGAGCGGTTTGTCGAGCGGCAAGTTGGCCAAGTCCCAGCCGCTGCCGCTGACGTGGTCATAGGCGATCACGATCTTGGGTTTCCGCAGGGTCTTTTGATCGGCTCGGCAGACGAACTGACTGCTCTTGTACTCGGTGTAGTTGTTGCCGCTCCGGTGGAAGAGCAGTTGGTCGTCCAACGGTGCGATCTCTTGGTCGTCAGAAACGTTTTCAAACCGCAACCACAGCTTGAGCACGGGAAACGTTGGCGGCCGGGTTTGTTTGGCGTCGGAGAAATGCCGGAACTGAATCGGACCGCGAGTCACCTTCAACACCGTCACCTTGATGTTGCCGAACCGCTGCGAGTCGCCGATCCCCAAATCGTGCCCGGCCGTCATCACGGTTAGCGGCGGATACCAAAGGAAGCCGGTTTTCTTGGTGGGCACGGGGTCGGGCAACGCATCCAGCGCATTACCAGCGCCCCCCGATTTCATCAGGTACAGCAGCCAGCCAAAGCCCAACGTCATCGCGCTGGCGTAACTGATTAAGACGACAAAGAGCGTCTTGGAAAGGGTCACCAGATGGTGGTTTTTCGGATGGCTGGGTGCGGTTGCTCGCACGGCAGCACACGGCGTCTCAGCGAACGAGCTGACTTCCAAAGTTTCCGAGAATGGTGGATCACTTTCCGCGACCGCGACTGATGCCGGACTGCCGGCGGCGACATGGACCGTTTGCTCGGCGACGGCGGCGGTCTCACGCAAGGTCAATGCGGAATCAGAGGGACCAAAGATGTTTGACAGTCCGGAGGGAACCGCGACGTTGAGTGGAGCGGCGACCGGTTCGCTGACCACTGGGGCCGAGACGGCCACAGGTTCTGGCGAGATTTGCGGCGTGACGGATTCGGTTGGCAGAGAAGCTGCGATCGGCGCAGTGACTTCGGAGACGGCGACTTCGGAGACGGCGACCTGAGAACTGAGATCCGGTTCTTGTCTCGCAGGTTCCGGAGTCGGCTCCGTGGTCGGTTCCTCAGTCGCGGAAGCGGCGAGCAACTTGGAGAGCGAGAAGCCTCCATCGCCCGTCGCGGTAGCCGGTGCCTCTTCGATGACGCTCGTGGTCGGTACTTGTGCTTCGGGTTCGACACTCACCGCGATCGTCGGAACCACGGAGATCTCGACCGAGGGTGGCGGCTCAGACTCTTCTCCGGTGTAGACACTCATTTCTTCGGTGGGAGGTGCCGGTTGCGGTTCCGTGTCAGTACTCAGGGGAGCCGGCGCGACAGGCTCTTCCACGGCAACCGGTACTGGCAACGGAGCTGGCTCAGTCGTGATCGAAACCGGACTGGGTTCCGCGGGAGCCTCCGGATCGGGAACGTGCAGATGCGCTCCGCAATGCGGGCAAGCGACGACGACGCCGAAATGCTCAACCAACAAATTGCCGCGGCATTGACCGCAGATCATCTCGAACGCCATGCGAACCTCAGTAGAAACCAGCCTTAGAAACCGGCAGCAAACAAATCAGGACGGTTTAGAAAACCATCCTACGGAACACCCGCGAGGTTCCACCAATCTAGCCGGAGCGATTCGCTGACGCGACCGACTCCCTCCGTTTGATGTCGGCAGATGGCCAGGATCGGCACGTCGCAACGAGCGGCGACTTCCACCGGGTTCGAGGCCACGAGAACGTCCTCGGTCGGAGTTGGCTCGTTGAAGACCAGCCCCGCGATCCGCAAGCCGCGCTGCCGAGCAACCTCGACCGTGAGCAACGTGTGATTGATTGTGCCGAGTCCAAGCCGCGCGACGATGACTAGCGGAAACAAACTGTGGCCCGCGAACTCAACCATCGTGGCGTCGTCGGTCAGTGGGCAGAGCAACCCGCCCGCTCCCTCGATGACCAGAATGTCGCAGTCCTGCTGCCAAGTCTCGAAGCCGTGAAGGATCGACTCCCAATCAACTCGGCGTCCTTCTTTTTGAGCGGCGACCGGTGGAGCCAGCGGCGCAAGAAACCGCTGCGGACAAAGCTGATCATCGGAAACCTCTCGGTCGAGCGCGTCGCGCAGACGGTCGATGTCCTCCCAGTGCGGACGGCCGTTCTCGTCCAGCGACGCTCCACTGCACGCCGGCTTGAATGCTCCGACCCGATGCCCCGCCACACGTAACTCGCGCACGATCGCGCACGCGATGTGTGTCTTGCCAACGCTGGTGTCGGTGCCGGTGATGAACAGTCCGCGCATAGTCCGACTCGTCATTCGCGTGGATCGTCTGGGCCACGTTTCTTCAGGAACTGCGGGCTGGTGACGATGGACTCGATCAGACTTCCGAAGTGATGATCGTCGGCGACAAGCTTGCCACGCATCTGTTCGATCGTCGCCTGATCCGACAGCAGCAAGCTGCGGCTGAGGGCGTAGGCCAATAACTTGCGGCTGAGGTTGTCCACGAAATCGGCCTGACGTTTTTCAGACAGATAGCGCCGCAGCCCATCGAGCCCGGTCCCTTCGCTGTCATCGGGGAAGGTGGCCCGCGCATCAATCGGACGACCGCCGAGATCTTTGTCGCGCCGTTCGCCGATCGGGCCATAGCCCTCGAAGACCAGACCGATTGCATCAAAACGTTGATGACATCCCGCGCACGCGACATGGTCGCGATGCCGAGCCAGAAGCTGCGGCAACGTCAGCTCGCCGAGTTGAGCTTCGTCCTTAGGAAGTTCAGGAACCGCCGGTGGCGGAGGGGGAATGTGTTCGCCCAACAACCGGCGCACGACCCAGTAGCCGCGTTTCACCGGACTGGTGCGCAGGCCCGGTGAGTTCTTGGTGAGAAAGACCGCCATCGGCAGGAGTCCGCCGCGACCGTAACGCTGCGCGTCGTCGATGCGGAACCACGTAGACGAGTCACTCCGTGACTCGAATTTCGAGTCACGGAGTGACTCGTCTACTTTGATGCCGTAGTGCTGCGCGAGGATTGGATTCACAAACGTGTGATCGGCGTGCAGTAGATCGAGCACCGAGCGATTCTGTTTCGCGAGATCGACGAAGAAGCGGATCGGCTCCTCGTACATCGCTTGGCGCAGGTCGTTCGTGAAGCTGGCGAATCGCTCGCGATCGACGCTGTTGTGTTCCTCGAAGCGGCGGAACTCCAGCCAGTTGCCGGCGAACTCCGTCGCCAAGCCTCGAATGCGGTCGTCGCGCAACATGCGGCGCGTCTGAGCGATCAGCGTCTCCGGCTGATGCAAGTCGCCCGCCGCCGCATGAGCGAGCAACTCCTCATCGGGCAGGCTCGACCAGAGGAAATAACTCAAGCGACTGGCGAGTTCATAATCCGTCAGCGGCTGCACGTCGTAGCTCGACTCTCCGAGTCGAGTCTTACCGAGAGGATCGTCTCGGAGAGTCGATCTACTAAAGACACGAAAACAAAAATGCGGCGACATCAACACGCTGACGATCGAATCGTGGATCGCATCTTCATGGCTCAGTCCGTCCTGCTCGCGCAAGCGGCGATAGAACGCGAGCAGTTCGTTTCGCTCCGCCACCGACAGCGGCCGGCGATACGCACGCTCGGCGAATTTCGTCAGAGCGATCAAATGACTTGGCTCGGCCTCGCGCCGCGCCCGGTCGATCCAGCGGACGTCGGCGTTCATGTTCGCGAAATACGTCTCAATCGCTGCGACGGCCTGATCGCTCGCGTCGTTCTGGCGAGCCTTGGCCAGATAGGCGTCACGCATCCGTTTCAGCTTGGCTTCCGAAGTCACGTCTTTGTCTTCGGGGCGAGCGAAGTCGAACTCAGCCCCACCAGCGAACCTCGGCGGCTCCGCACGCTCGAAGAACAGGAAATCCTTGTACTGCCGCAGAGGAACCAGCGTGACGAAATTGAGTTCTTGCCAAAGCGTGTCGAGTTCCTGTTTGGCCGCGTCGTCTAAGACGAGTTCGCAGAGCGGCTCGTCATCGCGGAAGTACCCTTGCATCAGATGAAAGCCGGCCGTCAGCAGTCGCACCTGAACACCGAGATTCGGATCGGCGTAATGGCCGCGACTCGAGACCGAGAAAGCGTTCGGGAACACGCGGCAGAAGCGCGATCGCGCCGCATCGAGTTCCGCGTCTTTGCCGTCACCGTCATACCGCATCCGCTGCGCGGCGATCTGCCGATTCCACCACAACACGAGCGGCTGGCTCCCATCGGAGTTCCCCTTCACATGCAGCTTCTCGATCTTTGCGTCGAACTCTTTTCGCAGTTTCAAAACAAGGCCGCGCATCTGTTCGCAACCGCGTCGTGCTTCGTCGAGTTGCCGGACGTCGGCGGGCAACTTGCGCCACTCGGTCTGAAGCTCCGCGAGTGGCCCGGACTCTTCAGTCTCCGACAGCGCCGACCAAATCGTCGCGAGATACTTGGTGCTCAGCTTGGCTTCGACCGCGAAGTCGCCCAGGGAGGCGGCCCCTTTGCTTAGCGCTTCGCGATTTTGAAATCGCCACGCCGCGAGAAAATAGTCGGCGTAATCCACTTGGTGCCGGCGGTAAAAATCGACAATGCGCTGGACGCAGAATTTGTCGCGATCGGTTTCCGTGACCGCCGGATGTGGCGCGAAGACGAATCCCTGCGGCTTGAGGACTAAGTGATCGGCCACGAGCCGTGCCGCCGCGAGGGACTTCTTCACGAGTGCCGGCGACACCGTCAGCGATTCGCCGGAGTTGTCGAAGCCCGCTTCGTTCGCCGGATCGACGGGAAACTCACGCGTCGGGCGGATGTCGATCCCGGTCAAATCGCGAATCGTGTAATCCAACTCCGCATTGCTCAATCGCCGCGCCAGGACTGTGCCGGGATCGCCGGCGTTGCGTCGCGCTTCGTGCTCGCGCAGTGCCTTGATCCAGTCGATCATGTTTCGCCGCTCGCTCGCCGTCGGCTGCGGGGATTTCTTGGGCGGCATCTCTTCCGCTTCCAGCCGCTCCAGCATGATGTCCCACACGCGGTAATTCTTCACGACGGCCGCGACCGACGAATCACCGCTCAGGTTCAACTTGCCCTCCTGCTTCTCAGTACCGTGGCAGGCGAAACAGTGCTTCTTCAAGAGCGGCTGCACGATGTCAGAGAAGCGACTCTCCAGCGGTCGCTCGACAGGTTCGGCCGCACAGATGGTGACGGAGACCGTTCCCATCAGGAGAACAACGATGGCAAACATTGGTCGCGACATGCGGATCATCGTAGTTGCGATGACCTACCAGCCCAAGCGTCGCGGGGCCGTACCGTGACCGTCACGTTTCCGGTACGTTATTGATGCTGCGCACGGCCACGAATGAATCAGGCGAACGGGGCGGTGTCAGCTCAATGGCACTCACTTTAGATGGAACTTATCCGTGCTCCGGCCCTGCCATCCGTGCGATTTCAATGAATTTGGAGTGTCGCACGGATGGCAGGGCCGGAGCACGGAGGACAGGACTGGCTAAAACAGGTGCCATCGGGCTGACGGCGTCCCGCTCGGCAATCGGTCTCACGAATCACTGTGCGATGTTTCTTCTCAAAAGGACGATCCCAGATGGCGAACGAATTTGCGGGCAAGACGATTTTGGTCACCGGTGGATCGCGAGGAATCGGCCGAGCCGCCGCGTTGCGATTGGCCAGCGAGGGTGCTCGTGTCGGAGTCAATTACGTGACTCGCCGAGACAAGGCCGACGACGTCGTGCGCGAGATCGCGGCGGCGGGCGGCGCGGCCGTCGCCGTGCAAGGGGACGTGACCTCGCCGGAACAAGTGCAACGCATGGTGCAGGAGACGCGCGCCGCGTTCGGGCCGATCGACATGCTGGTGCATTCCGCCGGGCTGAGCATTCTCGAACCGCCGGAGAAGGTCACTTGGGAAACGTGGCGGCAGGTGATGAGCGTGAATCTCGACGGCACGTTTCATGTCATCCACGCGCTGCAGGACGAGATGATCGCTCGCAAGTTCGGACGGATCGTACTGCTGTCGTCCATTGCCGCGTTGCGCGAGCGAAAGAACCAAGTCCATTACTCGGCGGCTAAGGCGGGAGTCATCGCCATGGCTCGCTGCCTGGCGGAAGCCTGGGCCGAGCACAACATCCGCATCAACACGATTTGTCCCGGACTGATCGCGACCGACATGGGCAAGTTGATGTCTCCAGAGGCGACGCAGTACGTCATCGCCAACACGCCGATGAGGCGACTGGGGACTCCCGAAGAAATCGCCGCCGCGATCCGCTTTCTGCTCAGCGACGAGTCGAGCTTCATGACTGGCCAATCGCTCGTCGTCAGCGGCGGCCGAGTCATGCTTCCGGGCTAATTGATCGGAATGCGGCTAAGTTGCTCGGAAGGAGGTTGGCAGGGCATACTGTCGTCGCTTCAACTCGCGACCGGCGTACTGGTCCGACGAGAGGAAGCCTGCCTCCGTCCATTTTCCCGCCGCCTTTCCTCCCGCCTGAGTTCGTCATGATGCGACCTGCTTTTCGCTGTACGGCGTTCGTCCTCTTCTGCGCCCTGACGAATGCTGGTCTTAATGCCGCGGAACCGAGCCTCGCGCCGACCGCCGAGCAGCTTGAGTTCTTCGAGGCGAAGATTCGCCCGGTGCTGGTGAAGCACTGCTACGAGTGCCATTCGACGAAGCTGGCCGCACCGCGCGGCGGGTTGCGACTCGATGATCGCGAGGCAGTGCTGAAAGGTGGCGATTCGGGACCGGTCATCGTCGCGGGCGATCTCAAGAAGAGTTCGCTGCTCGCAGCGCTGAGGTACGAAGAGATGGAGATGCCTCCCAAGGGAAAGCTGCCGGCGAACGTCATCGCGGACTTCGAGCAGTGGGTGAAGCTGGGTGCCCCCGACCCGCGAGTCGCTGCTTCCACGACGAAGCCTTCCAGGGCTCAACCCGCGACGCTCAACACTCAACCTTCCGCCCATTGGGCCTTTCAAAAGCTGACGAGAACTCCGCCGCCGAGCGTCAAGAACGCTCAGTGGCCGCACAGCGACATTGATCGGTTCGTGCTGGCGAAACTGGAAGCGGCGGGTTTGCAACCGGTCGCTGCCGCGGATCGTCGCACACTCATTCGTCGCGCGTCGTTTGATCTGATCGGTCTGCCGCCGGTACCGGAGCAAGTCGCCGCGTTCGTCAATGATTCGGCGTCAGACAGCGATGCGTTTGCGAAAGTCGTTGATGAACTGCTGCGTTCTCCGCATTACGGAGAACGCTGGGGGCGGTATTGGCTCGACATCGCGCGGTATGGCGAGGATCAGGCGCATACGTTCAAGGCTCGCAATTACCCGCAGGGGTATCTCTATCGCGACTGGGTCGTGAAGGCGTTCAACGACGATCTGCCTTACGACCAATTCTTGATCGAGCAGATTGCCGGCGATCTCGTGAACCACGAACGACCGCTTCACGAGCGCATTCCCGCGCTGGGACTGTTCGCGCTCGGCCCGGTCTATTACCAGGACAACGGCGAAAAGGACAAAGCCCTCGCCGACGAATGGGACGACCGCGTTGATACACTCATTCGAGGCACGCAGGCGCTGACGATCTCGTGTGCTCGCTGCCACGATCACAAGTTCGATCCGCTGACGATGGCCGACTACTACGGGCTGCTCGGCATCTTCGCCAGCACGCAGTACCAAGAACGTCCCGCCGTCCCGCAAGAAGTAGTCCTCGCCAGGCAGCAAGCCGATGCGACATTGAAAGAACAGCAGCTTGAAGTCGATCGGTTCCTCGCGACGCAAGCTCGCAGCGTGCGTGAGAAGCTGATCCCAGAGATCCCGCAGTACGTCGTCGGTGCTTGGCGAGTGATGAATCCGCTCAAGAAAAAGGCCAACGAGAAAAAGGTTGTCACCGACGTCGCGAAGCAACTGAAGCTCAACGAAGACTTGTTGCGGCGCTGGGTCGCGTACCTCGAAGAGAAGCCGGAATCGGGAGCCGTGAAATCCGCACGACCGTATCTCGACGGCTGGCGCGAACTCAGGAACCACCAAGACGCGAATGCCGATCTCTCCGACGACAAAGCCGCGCTCGCGGCGGTGACTGCGATCGGCGAAACGTTACGCCAGCAGGCGGAGTCGCTGCTGCCGCACCGGGCCACGTTGCTGCAACAGTTCGGCGAAGACGTCGCCTTCATCGCGGAGTCCGATCGAGCGACCGTCGTGCCGGGAGTCATTCCGCTGGGCAACTTGTTTGATGATGCGTCCGGCTCGCAGCTTTCGACGGCGTTGGCCTCGGACGTCTTCAAGGCAACGGCGAAGGAGGGCAGCCTGGGGGTTGCGCGAGTCGCTCAGGGATGGGGGCATCAGACTTCGATCGCCGCCGGAATCTCGTTCAATTTCCGATCGCTCGGCAGCGATGACGCCAAGCATGGCGACGTGGTCAACGACGGCTGGGACATCAGCGGCGGCATCAGCACAACCGGCAAGCGAGCGTCGGCGAACCTGCCGCGCACCGAGCAAGGGATCGGCATGCACGCCAATGCCTTGATCACTTTTGATCTGGAAGAAATCCGCCGCGCGGGCCTGATTCCCACCGATCGCCCGCTGACCTTCCGAGTCGATCGAGCCGGCTTGAACGACGACGCCTTCGGCAGCGGCAGCGTCCATTTGGCCGTCATCGTCAGCAAGCCAACTCCAGAGAAGAGCGAGTTGGATGCCGTGCTCGCCGCGTTCGTGAATGGTCATCCGGCGAAGGTCGAAAAGGGTGACGATGCTTATTACTTCGCTGGTGAACTGCCGCCGCCGTTGCGCGGCGACGGCAAGTTCGCGGAGATCGAAATCAAACTGCCGCTCGACGCGCGGTATCTGACGCTTGTCGCGACCGGCGCGGGCAAGGCTGGCGAAGAGAATACGATCAGCAGCGATCACGCCGTCTTCTCCGGTGCGCGGTTGGAATACGAGCCAACCCGTCGCTCAGGCGGCTCGCCTGAGTCCGTTGCTGTGACCGTACCAGTCACCGGCGAGCCGCCGGTGCTACGAGACGCGCTGCTGTATTCGGAACTGTTCTCCGACAAGGGAGTGCTCGCGATCCCCTCTAAAGACATCGCCAACTACCTCACCGGCGAGCCAGCCACACAACTCGCGTCGCTGAACAAGACGCGCGATGAACGCAAGCAGGCAGCCGATGCGGTCAAGGTTTTGATGGCTCACGCGGTGGCAGACGGGCCGGGAGCGGACATGCCCGTCTATCTGGCCGGCGATCCGCGCAAGAAAGGACCGCTCGCCCCGCGCTCCTTCCCGGCCATCCTCCGCAACGGCGACTCGACTTCTTTCCAGCCGACGGGCAGCGGCCGGCTCGAACTCGCGCGAGCGATCGCGTCCCCCGACAACCCGCTGACCGCGCGCGTCTTCGTGAACCGCATCTGGGCCGGTCACTTCGGAGCCGGCCTCGTGCGCACGCCGAGCAATTTCGGCACGCTTGGCGAACGACCGACGCATCCAGAGCTGCTCGATTGGCTGGCGGCACGGTTCATCGAATCCGGCTGGTCGATGAAGTCGCTGCATCGCGAGATCATGCTCTCGGCAACGTATCGACTCAGCAGTTCGCCTTCGGAAATCTCAAATCTCAAATCTCAAATCTCAAATTTGAAATCTGACAGTTCAAATCCCCAAGCGACCGATGCTGACAATCACTTGCTGTGGCGGATGAATCGCCGCCGTCTGGAAGTTGAACCGTGGCGCGATTCCGTGCTGGCGGTCGTCGGGAATCTCGACCGCACGCTGGGCGGGCCGTCGAGCAATCTCAGCAACGGCAACAACCAGCGCCGCACGCTGTATGGATTCGTGAGTCGGCATCAGCTTGATGACCTGTTGCGTCTGTTCGACTTCCCCGATCCGAACATCACCGCCGGTCAACGCACCGTCACGACGGTCCCGCTGCAACAGCTCT
This sequence comes from Planctomyces sp. SH-PL62, assembly GCA_945893045.1. GTDB lineage: Bacteria > Planctomycetota > Planctomycetia > Planctomycetales > Planctomycetaceae > SXKJ01. The sequence goes on along the minus strand of CAMDEA010000009.1, from coordinate 57,924 downwards.
TCGTGCTCAACAGCGAGTTCATGGTCGCACAATCCCGCGCCTTGGCCTCGCGACTGACTCGTGAAGCCAGCACCGATGACCTGCGCATTCACCGAGCCTACGCCCTGCTCTTCAATCGTTCGCCGAGTCCCAATGAACTGCAATTGGGCCTCGAGTTCCTGGCTACCCCCAAGTCCGATTCCACGAAGCTGGCCGTTTTGGAGCAATACGCATTGGCGTTGCTCGGCTCCAATGAGTTCGCTTTTGTGGATTAGGAATACCTTGACCGCTAACTGACGCTAATTCAGACAATCCATTAGCGACGATTAGCGGTTCAGGTTTTGATTTGAGATTTGGAGCTTTGAAGATGACTCACTCAATCGACGTCTCACCGATTTCGCGCCGCGATCTGCTGACTCGTTCGGCGGCTGGCTTCGGAATGCTGGGGCTGGCGTCAGTGCTTTCTGACGAACGCAAAGCCGCCGCAGAATCGACGCTGAGCAGCGATCCGCTGGCTCCGAAGGCTCCGCACTTTGCGGCGAAGGCCAAGCATCTGGTTTTTCTGTTTATGAACGGAGGGCCTTCGCACGTCGACACGTTTGATCCAAAACCGGAGCTCGTGAAACAAGCGGGGAAGCCAGGACCGGGCGGGAACTACATGCCCTCGCCGTTTAAGTTTCAGCAGCGCGGCGAATGCGGTCTGCCGATCAGCGAGATCTATCCGTATCTCGGCGAGCACATGGACGACCTCTGCGTCATCCGGTCGATGTTTACGAGCACGCCGAATCATGAGCCGGGTCTCTTCATGATGAACTCCGGCACGCAGCAGCCGACTCGGCCCTGCATGGGCTCGTGGCTGAACTATGGGTTGGGGACCGAGAATCAAAACCTGCCGGGCTTCGTCGTGCTGTGTCCGGGCAAACCGGTCGTCGGGCCGGCGCTGTGGTCGAACAGTTTTCTGCCGGGCATCTATCAAGGGACGCACATCAACAACGGACAGCTCGATCCAAAAAAGATCATCAGCCACATCAACAACCAACACCTGCCGCCGACCGAGCAGCGTCGATTGCTCGACCTGATGCAGAAGATGAACAAGGAGCATCTCGCCACCCGCGGCGCGGACAATCAACTCGAAGCGCGAATCGGTTCACTGGAGATGGCGTACCGCATGCAGTTTGAAGCTCAGGATGCGTTCGACATCACTCGCGAAACCGAAGAGACTCGCAAGCTCTACGGTCCCGGCCAGTTTGCGGACGGCTGCTTGATCGCTCGCCGGTTGGTGGAGCGCGGTGTGCGGACCGTGCAACTCTTCTATGGCAGCGGCCAGCCTTGGGATGCTCACGGCGATATCAAGGAACATGTCCGCGATGCGAAGAACAGCGACCAGGCAATTGCCGCGCTGATCCGCGATCTGAAGTCGCGGGGTCTCTTCGACGAAACGCTCATCCTGTGGGGTGGCGAGTTCGGACGGACTCCAACCGCACAAGGCGCGACCGGCCGCAATCATCACGCCACCGGCTTCAGCATGTGGCTGGCCGGCGGTGGAGTGAAGGGGGGCATGGCTTACGGGGCGACCGATGAACTCGGAGTCAAAGCGGTCGAGAATCGCATGAGCGTGCATGACCTGCACGCGACGATGCTGCATCTGCTGGGGATCGATCACACGAAGCTGACTTACCGCTACTCCGGCCGCGATTTCCGTCTGACCGACGTGCATGGCGAAGTGGCGCATGCGATCTTGGCGTGACGTGCAAGCGAGGATTCGGGGTAGGTGCGATCGAAAATAAGGATTGCCGAATAAGGATTGAAGAAGGCAGAGGGTCAGACTGATTGTGCTCCTTCTCACTTCTGCAATCCTTATTCGGCAATCCTTATTCTCTGCACCCCGAAGCGAGGGATGACTGCGAAATCTTCTCGCTGTGAGATGAAGTCAAACGTTTGCAGTACAGCGGAAGACTGCGGGGAATCCGCGCGTGAGATCACTCCTTGTCCTACAATCGGGCAATGCACTCACACACTCCCGAATCGCACGCCGGCAGATCGAACGCAGCAACCACTTCGCCACCGGACGGCCCAGAATCGCGGGCCAGCCGTTTGAGGTTTGAGCGGTATCGGCAAAAGCTCAAGCGCAATGAAATCCCCAAGGGGAGCTTTCATGGGACCGGCGAGTCGCGCAGTGCGAAGGACCGCGTCCGTTCGTCGAAGCAACTCATCGGGCAGTTCTTGCGATTGCTGATTCCGTTTCGGCGGCAAGTCATTTGGATCCTCGTGTCGGTCACGGCATCGACATTGATCGGCCTGCTGCCGCCGGCCGGGACCAAGTTCATCATCGACTATGGACTGAGCGGACGGCCGGTGCCGTCGGAGTGGTTGGATCGTTTGCCATCGCTCGCCGATCCGAAGCAGCTTTTGCTCTTCACGGTGATTGCGGTTTCGATTCTCTCGCTGTTGAAGATCGTCGTGCATGTTTGGGGACGCTGGTACGCCACCAAGATCACGAAGCAAATTCAGTTGGATCTGCGGCGGCGCGTCTTCGAGCACGCCGTCCGTCTGCCGCTGCATCGAGTGCAGGCGCTGCGGTCCGGCGGAGTGGCCTCGATCCTTCGCGAAGACGGCGGAAGTGTCGGCGAACTGGTCTTCGGCATGTTGTTCAATCCCTGGCGAGCCGTCATTCAGTTGCTCGGCAGTCTGGCGATTCTGGCCTGGGTCGATTGGCAGTTGTTGATCGGCGGACTGTTACTCTTGCCGACGGTGTTCTTCACGCATCGCGCCTGGATAAACGGCATCCGGCCACAGTTTCGAGTCATCCGCAAACAGCGCGAACTGATCGACGCCTCTGCCACCGAAGCGTTCGCGGGGATGCGGATCGTCCGTGCCTTCAGCCGGCAGAAGCGCGAGGCGGCTCGGTTTACGACCGAGAACAACTTGATGGCTCGGCAGGAACTTTATGCGTGGTGTTGGATGCGCGTGGTCGAGATGGTCTGGGAAGCGTTGATCCCGATCGCGACGTCCGGGCTGTTGTTCTACGGCGGCTGGCGCGTGCTCGACGGACACATGACTGTCGGCGATCTGATGATGTTTCTGGTTTACCTGCTGATGCTGCTGGAGCCGCTGGCGACTCTCGCTCAAAGCGCCACTCAGTTTCAGAACAGTCTCAGCGGTTTGGATCGAGTCCTCGATCTCTTGGAGGAACCGCGAGAGATGCTCTCGACGCCAACATCGTTGTACGTCGATCGTCACTCGGTTGTCGGCGACATTGCATTCGAGCAGGTCTCCTTCACGTATCCAGGCACAAGCACTCCGGCACTCAGCGACGTGAGCCTGAATGTAGTGGCCGGTCAGACCGTGGCGCTGGTCGGGCCGAGCGGTGCGGGCAAGACGACGCTCAGCAACTTGGTGGCTCGCTTCTATGACCCGACCTCCGGGCGCGTGACGTTGGATGGCCGCGACCTGCGCGACTACGACGTCGAGTCGTTCCGCTCGCTGCTGGGGGTCGTCGAGCAGGACGTGTTCTTGTTCGACGGGACGATCGCCCAGAACATCAGTTACGCGCGGCGTGACGCCACCGCCGCCGAGATCCGCGCCGCCGCCGAAGCGGCAAATGCGACCGAGTTCATCGATCGCATGACCGACGGTCTGCAAACGCTCATCGGCGAGCGCGGCGTGCGGCTCAGCGGCGGCCAGCGTCAGCGATTGGCGATCGCGCGAGCCATCCTGGCCGATCCGAAGGTGCTGATCTTGGATGAAGCGACCAGCAACCTCGACACCGACAGCGAACGGCTCATTCAACAAAGCCTGGCCAAGCTGATGCGCGGCCGCACCAGTTTCGTAATCGCGCATCGGCTGAGTACCATCGCCAACGCCGACTTGATCGTCGTCGTCGAGCACGGCCGCATCAGCCAGACCGGTACTCACGCCCAACTCATGGCCGAAGGGGGCAAGTATCGGACGATGGTCGAGCAACAAATCCACATGACACTTGGAAGCATGACTGCCGCACCTGCGGCGGAGGCGAGTTCGCCCGCCCGTTAACAGTCGGGACGCGGCTTGATACGCCCGTTGCAAGGACCGTTATCGCTGCGACGATGATTCGGCGGCGATGCAGAACAGATGCTTTTCGCCGCGGATCAGGATGCGGTTCGAGGCCGGGACGGGTGAGCCGATGACGGACTCGGCCATGTCGTTCTCGGACAACAATTCCAGTTTGTCGTGGGCGATGCTCGCGACAAACACGGTTCCGTCCTCGCGCGGCGCAAACAGCTTGTCTCCGGCGATGAGCGGCGAGGCGTAGAAGTTCGACCGGCTCTTGGGGAATACGCCTTTCCAAATCGTCTTGCCGGTCACGGGGTCGATACTTTCGATTTCACCTTTGTCGCCGACCAGGATCACTCGGCCTTTGTAAGCGACCGGAGTCGGGACGAATGTGCCGACGTCGTCTCGCTTCCAGACATGATTGGTCTGCGTGACGTCGCCACTGCCCGTCAGCCGAACTCCGTGCAGTCGCGGGATGCCTCGATCGTTGCGACCGTACGCGATCACGACCATGTCCCCGACGATCACCGGCGTCGCGATCGCCGGCCACAACTTGTTGGCGTCGGGATTGAAGTTGCCGCACGACCAGGAAACCTGCCCATCGTTCGCGTTGTGAATCGTGAGATGTTCGGCACCCCACACCAGAATCGACTCCTTCCCCTGATGTTGAATAACCAAGGGGGTGGAGTAGCCGTGATCGCATTCCATCGGAGTTTTGAAATTGCGAGCGACCTTCCAAACCATCTCGCCACTGACCTTGTCGAACGCGGCCAGCCACGACTCCCCCTGGTGCATGCGCGCCATGATGACGTGCTTCTCGGTCAGCACCGGCGAAGTGCCATGATCCCAGAACAACGTGTCCTTCCCGAATCGCTCCACGAGGTCGGTCTTCCAACGGACCTTGCCATCGAGTTCCACCGCCGCGAACGTGCCGCTCTTGAAGAAGACGAAGATCCCCTTTCCATCGGTGACCGGCGACGCATTACTTCCCGAACCGTTGCGATGCTTGCCCGCGTTCTCCTGTCCGAAGACCGCCCGCCATTTCTCGGTGCCGTTGGAGTCATAGCTCAGCAGTGCGTCATTCCCATCGGCTGGCGACGTCAGGTAGATCATCTCCTTGAGCAAGATCGGCGTTGAGCAACCCTTGCCCGGCAACTGAGTCCGCCACAGGTACTTGTCCGCGCCGAAGGAGACGGGATAGCTCCCCTGTTCGACGCTCCCATTCCCCAGCGGTCCGCGCCACGAGCGCCAGTCCGCGGCATCCGCAGCAAATCCCAATCGTGCCGCGAAGAAAACCAACCCAACCATCGCTACCAGAGTTTTGTTTGGCATCGTTATCGAAATCCTTTGAAAGGCGTGTGAGGCGGTGCAGGGGCGTCAGAAGACAGTCTTCCGCGGCTGTCGTTTATTTGGTCACGCTCAATGTTGCCGGCTCAGACCTGATTTTCAAAGCCGGAAGAGTGACCAGCCCCTGTGCGTCGGCTTGACCTTCGCCCTTGGCGGTGCCGAACGTCCAATAGAACTTCTCGCCGGACTGGAGCCGAAAACTTTGGAGGCGGCGCAGCGTGACGTCGGCACTTGCTTCCTTCGGGATCTCGAACTGCGTCTTCAGTTCCACCGCATTCACCAGGGAGAGCGACATCTCAACCTTCTCCGCCGTGTCGCTGAGATTTTTCCAGCGGAAGAACGCGTTGAACTGACCGGCGGCCGTACTTTTCAAATCATCGGGCCACGGGAGCTGGGAATTGCTGGTGGCGTTCGTGAAGACCGCATACGCCTCGTTCTTCTTGAGGCTCAGCCAGTCGAACGAATCAATGAGATCATTCACCTTCATGATCTGCGCCGAATTGTTGGCGTGTCCGAACGGACCCCAATAAAGGATGAGCGAGTATTTGCGATCGTTCATCGCTTTCACAAAACGATCATGCCCCTCGGCCCAGCCGTCGTTCGGCGCGGAGTAGTCGAGACAGACCGGCGGTTCGGGCAACTTGACGTTTTCGGGAATCGCATGCGGCGGAAAAGACATCCGATTGGAAACGTGCTCGATCCCCGCCGGAACATTCGCCTTGATGGCTGCGAACACATCGCCATGACGCATGCCGATGCCGAGCGTTCCGCTGCCGCCCATCGAATTGCCGCTGAGGTAAACGCGGTTCGGATCGATCTCATATTTCTGGATGACCCACTTCACGGTGTCGATCACACGCTTTTCCACAGGCATGGTGTCACCACCGGAATTCCGTTTGATCAATCCCTGATCTTTGCCGTGCATCCCGCCCCACCACCAATCGCGAGCCTGGTTCTTGCGGCAATCGACATACAGCGCGTAGTGGTCGTCGGGAGCACGATAGATGTCGTGATTGCCGACGGTGCGCGTGCAGTTCACACACGACATCACATCGTGACCGGCCGAATGTAGCACCACATACAGCGGAGCATGTTGGCGATCCTCCTTCGGATGAATGACGACGAAGGTATCTTGCTGCGGTGCCGCATAGCCCCATTCCGGCTTGGCACCCGCCTCGAATGTCTCCATCGCCCGACCGTTGATGACGGCGTCTTTGGACGCATCCTTGGCCGGAGCCCACGCCGTGTCGTCCGCACGCAGCGGGAGCGAAACGAGTAGCAACAGAGAAAGCAAAACGATTTTCATCTCAGTTCTCCAAACAGGAATTGTTGACGTGCGGATCAGCCGGAACGCGCGAGCGTCCGGTTCGAGCCGTTACGAACCGGGACTAGCCGAGATTATTCATGGAGTACGCATTGAGGAGAGCAGCGTGCTGCGATGTAACCCGAAGCGTAAGCGAGGGAGTGTGTGATGACTCCCTCGCTTACGCTTCGGGTTACATTGGGCCATGAATAATCGCGGCTAGCGCCCTGCGGCTGATTGAGTTGCCAAAAAAGCTTGTCGTACCCGTTTCATCCGGGGAGCATGTCGCAGCGACGAGGAATTTCCTACGCTCTTTGAGTCACACTTGGTGCGCCCCCAAACGCCGCCGCCTGTCATTCGCAGCGGACCGAGTCCATTCCGTCGATTCACGAACGTGAGCCTCAGGGAGACACTCTCATGCCTGTTGTCAGCCAGACCGAGAACCTCCAGCAGTTGCTCGCCGCGCAACTGACGAATCAGGTCTCGCCCGAAAACATCTCGCTGGTGCTGCAAGCACTCGAAGGACACGGCGTCTCCCTAAATCCAGGAGTTTCACAACACGTACCCGCGACGGAAGCACTCGTGGAGAGCTTGCAGCGAGCCAACCTGCCGGCCGCGGAGGTCATGAGCATTTGGCGGACTCACGATGTGAAGCTCGTGGAGTGGCAATCGCCAGTCCCGTATCGAATGCTGGCTCAACGACTGATTGCCGAGGGTTCGCCATTCGCGGCTCGTGAAGTCGCCTCGGCCGGGTTGGCTTTGGACAAAGACAAACAGGACTCGGAACTGTTGCACCTCAAGGGCCTGGCGCTGGCACGATCCGGTGCCGTCGACGAAGCCTTGCGCGTGCTGCAAGATCCCGCGCTGGCTCACATCAAACGCAATGAAGAACTGAGCGGCCTGGAAGCGCGGATCGAAAAAGATCTCGGCCTGGCGGCGCTCGCGCGACAGCAACCGGAGGAGGCCGCAATCCACTTTCGGCGATCACGCAACCTGTACTTCCAAGCGTGGACTGCGGACGACGGCTCATTTTGGACCGGCATCAATGTGGCGACGTTGCATTTGCTGATGGGCGAACGCGCACAAGCCTTGGACGTCGCCCGCCAGATCACGCAGGAGTGCCTTGAGGCGGAAGCGAAGCGGAAGAGGCAGAAAGAGTCTGCTGACGAGACTACCAAACCCGACGATCCGTATTGGCTGTGGGCCACTCTGGGCGAAGCGTATCTCGATCAGTGCGACTTCAAACAAGCCGAGCATTGGTATCGCGAGGCGGCCTCGGTCTCGGAGGGGCGCGCCGGGCATCTGAACTCGTCCCGGCGACAGTTGAAAGTCATGCTGGAGACGCTGGGGGAAGACATCCGTCTGGTCGACGATTGGCTGCCCATTCCCAAGATCGCCGTATTCACCGGTCATCGCATCGACGAGCCCGGACGTCAGCCGCCGCGGTTTCCGTGGGCTCTGGTCGAACCGGTGCGAGCGGCGATTTCGCAGTGGCTCCGGGAGCACAATGTCCGCATTGGATTCTGCTCGGCCGCCTGCGGAGCGGACCTGCTGTTTCTGGAGGCTTTGCAGGCGCTGCCGGGCAGCATCACGCGCGTCGTGCTGCCGTATGCCGAAGAACAATTCATCCCCGACAGCGTGGCTCGAACCGGCGAGCCGTTTTGGGAAGAGCTGTATCACCGCGTTTTGAAGAAGGCGGCGCAAGTGACCATCGCGTCTCACGACCGCATTGGCTCGGCCGGAGCACCGTTCCTTTACGCCAACCGAGTCCTGCTGGGACAAGCCATGCTCTGTCAGCAGGAGTTTCAAACGAACCTCCTGGGTTTGGCGGTTTGGAATGGTCAACCCGGCGATGGTGCCGGCGGCACGGCGGACACGGTGGCGCATTGGAGAGACCAAGACCTCACCGTCTACACGATCGACATCTCGTCACCTCAATTAGACGCGAACGCTTTGCAAGCGTTGCCCGTTCGATGCGAAGGCCCGGAGTGTCCCCTTCCCAGTCGAACTCCTCCCCGTGACAACGACAGCGATCCCCGCGAGGCGGTCATGTCGATGTTGTTTGCCGATGCCGTGGGCTTCAGTGGACTGTCCGACCGGGAGGTGCGTCTCTTTATTCCGCGCTATTTGCAATTGGTGGCCGATGTCGTGGCCAAGCACTCGGCCGCGGTGGCAAACGCGAATCACGACTGGAGCCAGACGAGCGTGCCCATCCGCGAAACTTGGGGCGACGGTCTGTATTTCGCGTTTCGCGACGTCGTCTGCGCGGGACGCTTCGCGCTCGATCTGTGTGACTCGATCCGACAGACCCGTTGGAAAGAAGACGTCGGCCTGTCACGCGAGATCGAGATCCGCATCGCCTTGCACGCCGGACCGGTGCAACTCGGACAAGACCCCGTGACCGGCCTCCCCAAGTGCATTGGCTCGCATGTCAGCCGCGCCGCTCGCCTGGAACCCAAGACTCCTCCCGGTGAGGTCTACGCCAGCGACGCCTTCGCCGCGCTAACCGCTCAACTGAAAGTCACGGATTTCATGTGCGAGTACGTCAAGCTGCTGGAATGGGCCAAGCACCACGGCACCTATCCCACCTACGTCGTGCGACGGTGCCCGGCCTCGCAGCCTGCAACGCAAACACCGACCAGCTCGTCCAACGTCGCCGAAAACCAGTCGCAGCGCTGACGTGGACTATCTTTTCCTCGCCGAAAGTTTCGGCTTGGGGGACTTACCGTCTTCGGGAGTTAGTCCAGCACTTTTCAGCGACTTCAGGATCGTTTCAATATTGCGAATGATTTGAGCCAACGTCTTGCGGGGCTTTCGATCACGCAATTCCTCAAAGCGTTGATTGAATTGCTCAATGCGTTGAAACACGGTCGGTGCATGCCACTTAAACAGCGTCTGTCGGTAGCCACCGACACCCGGTAAGAGCGACTCCGCAAGAAACCAGTCGCCGACGATCGTCAGGTTGCCATCGTGAGGGACATCTGAGACCACGACTTCCAAGTTGCATCCGCCGTCCCGCATCGACTGGAGTGATTCGACCAACGTCTTGAGTCGAGAATAGCGAACCGTTCGGGCTTGGATCTCGTCACCGCGTCCAGAATAAGTTTGTCCCAAATAAAGCACCAGACGACAGCCTTCGAGCCGCGCGTAACGCTCCAAGGCTCGACGTTCCTCACGCTGCAAATGGTGGTAATAGTCGCTGCGAACTTGATCGCCATCGCGACGCGTCCACACAGGCGAACCGAGATCTTCATCCGGCAGGCAGAACGAACTGAGAGCCCCAGCCTGGAGCAGCTTGCCGGATGACCTCACCTGTGGCCGGTCCTTGCATGCCGGGGCCGCGGAACCCCGTATGTTGAGGACGAGATTCGTGTACTTGGCGATGAGGTCCGTGCGTTCCTCGGGCCAGTAAGCTTCGTGGCAGATCTGCTTCGGAAGGCTCAGCTCAGGCCGGACGAGTCGACCGAAGTTGGTCTGCTTGAGCTTCTCTCGCAGTTCATCGATGTCTTTGAAGACGACCGCTTGAAGTTCCCTGACGATCGTGTCTTTGTCGATCACACCTTGAGCCAGCGGCAGCACCGGGATGTTGAGGGCGGTTGCATATCCCGTCTCTTGAAGAACCCAGGCACCCTGCAAGGATTTGGGCGTCAGCAATGGAATGAAGAGATGCGCCGATCCAATCATGTCCTTGATCGCGTCAGAAAAACGCTCGCCCGGCCGCAGGTGTTGATCCCACACGGGGATCACGTTGCACTCGCACAGCACGGCCGCGACCCATTCGGCGATTTCAAAGTCGTCGTGCGAGTAAGACAGGAACGCTCGGAAACAATGGCTCTCAGATTTCGTCGTCATGCTGTGGCCCAATGATCGAGAATTAGCTTTCTTCATTATCAACCGCTGCTCGATGGGTCTGCAAATCACACCCTAACACTCTCCCCGCAAAGCCGGGCGAGGGGACCACGAGATGACAGTGCCGCTTCTCGGAGGACCGCGTTGACGACTGCTGACGTTGAGTCGCTGAAATCGGGGCGGGTGATGAGGTATTCGTCGAGCGTGAAGGACTCGTCGAAGGGGCGGGCGACGAAGGATTGCTCTCGGCTGGGCGGGAGCACGGTGTGGGGGACGAGGGCGGCTCCGAGGCGTTGTTCGGCGCAGGCGAGGGCGGCGGGCCAGCCGCCGGTGTGAGTGTCGGGCGCGAAGGTGAGCGGCGTTCCCTCGGTCAGCTTTTCGAGGCGTTGCCGCAGGCCCGATTGAGGGTCGAGGCCGACGAGGCGCAGGCCGCTCAGTTGGTGCGGAGCGATGGCGGCTTGCGGTGAGAGTTGCGAGAGGACTCGACCTTCGGGAGTGTCCCGATGAGCCACGACGACGAAGGGATACCGGGCGAGTGGCTCGCAGGTCAGCAGGCGTTCGCGCGATTGAAAATGTTTGCGGACGAGGGCGTGAACCTGGTCGGGAGTGTGCGTGACGATCGCCAAGTCGTATTGAGCATTGGCAACTCCGAGGATGCGGTCGAGGCCGCGGGCCAAATGGGTTTCGAGTCGGCAGTCGGGGAGTTTCTCGCGCAACGCGGCGATGGCTCGCGGCAGGATGTATTGAGCGGCGAACTGGCCGGTGGCAATGCGCAGCACTCGCGGCGGTTCGTCGCGGTCGGACAGGTGAGCTTCGAGTTGCTCGAAGCGGCGGACCAGATCGCGAATCACCGGCAGGATCAGGTGGCCCTCATCGGTCAGTTCCCAACCGGCTCGACCGCGCTGCATCAATCGCGGGCCAGAGCCGATCTGCGTCTGGAATTTCTCCAGCTTGCGATGCACGGCCGGTTGTGTGATCCCCAGCTTGTGAGCGGCCTCATCCTCGGAGGCAGACTCAGCCCACGTCAGGAAGGCGTGCAGCATCTTCAGCGAAATCTCAGTCGGCCGCCCCATGCGATTCCTCTCGGTGTGATGCTCGCCGATGTCTCAAAAGCTTTTTTCTGCATTGCGGTCATTGCCAAATCGCCGATTCCTGATTTCCTCGGCGAGACTGGATTAGAGTAATCAACAACACGGCGTTCGGCATTCGACTTCGTTCTCGGACGACGATCTTGCGCGGGCGAAGTCCGTGTCAGGAAACTGGGAAACGCCATGTCCTATGACTGTTTCATCAGCTACGCATCTGCGGACCTCGCGTTCGCCGAAGAGTTGCATCGGCGTTTGGTGGCTGCGGGCTTCACGGTTTGGTTCGACAAGGTCCGGTTGCAGCCTGGCTGTGACTGGCATCGCGATATCGAACAAGGGGCCGAGGACTCCCGCATCAAGCTTCCGGTGCTGACGCCGCGCTGGCGTTTATCGGAGTGGACCAAGTTTGAAACCTATGGTGCCGAGGCAGTGATTCCGATCTTATGCGAGGGCCAGTTTGAAGACGTCAGCACTTCGCCGCTCACCAGCTTTCAGTCACAGACGATGGACTTCAGGGGCGGAGCGAGTGCGGACTGGCCGCGCATGTTTGCGGCACTGCGAACGCTGCTCGCCGAGCCGCCGCCAGACCGCACACGCCGTCTCACGCACTTGCGCTACCGAGCGAACCCATACTTTGTGGGACGCGAGGAAGACCTGCTGCGGATTCATGAGCAACTCCACGAGAATCCGACGGCCGTGCTGACACAGGGACGCGTCCGCGCCATCGCGGCGCTCGGCGGCGTGGGGAAGACGACGCTCGCACGCCAGTATGCGGAGAAGTTCTGGCGGCTGTATCCGCAGATTTTTTGGGTGGATACACGATTGGGCTACGAGTCAGAATTCGCACACATTTTCGATCTGCTGTTTCCCGACTTGGCGAACGCAGGACTCACGGATGACCTCAAGGCCCGTCGCACGCTCGAAGAGTTGAACAGCCGCGACCGCCGCCTGCTGATCCTCGACAACGCAGAAGACGAAGCGACCGCACAGGCGTGGATTCCAAAGACCGGCGGTTGCCACACGCTCTTGACCTCGCGATTCGCCGGCTGGTCGGCGGCGATCCAGACCATCCATTTGTATGTGCTGGAGAAAGACCCCTCGCGAACCCTGCTGCTCCGCCGGTCCGGCTGGGAATCGAGCACGGTCACAGCGGACGAACTGGCCGCTTGCGAAACACTGGCCGAGAAGCTCGGCTACTTGCCGCTCGCGCTGGAACAGGCCGCGGCGTACATCGGCGAACAAGGATCGGGGTTCGGATTCTCGGACTACTTGAAACTGTATGAGCAATCCACGGCCGAACTTCTCGCGCTCCAAGCCCTCGGCTCCACCGAGTATCCCGACCCGGTCATCACCACCTGGAAGACGACGGTGACGAAACTCCCAGCCGCCTCCCGCGTGATTCTCCGTTTGGCGGCTTTCGTTGCAGCCACGCCGTTGCCGATCCAGATGTTCGTGGACTCGGCGAAAAACGTTCGGACGTGGACCGAGTCCCTCGGAGTGTCCACGGTGCCCGACGCCACCACGGCGAACGACGAATTCTTCGTACGCCAAGCATTGACCGCACTCAAGCGTTACTCGATGGCGCAGTTCGATGGTCGTACGACGCAGCTTCACGGCTTGGTGCAGACGGTGGAGCGACTCTCTCTTACCGAGGACGAGCGAGGTGAGTGGTGGCAGCGCGCCGTGAAAACATTCAACCATCACGCGCCAAGACCACCGGAAGACTTCGCGCACTGGCCGGCTTGGCGGGTACTGCTGCCACACGGAGAATCACTTCATTCGCACGTTTCAAAGTTGGTCCACCAGCGTCCAAACATAAGTCTGCTGTTTCTCATCAGTGGCTATCTCGTGAGCCAGGGGCGATTTTCTGAAGCGACGGGTTATGCGATTCTTCAATGGAAAGAGGCAGAAGAGCAACTTGGCCCCAACGATCTAGATTTGCTATCGACCGCACACAATTTGGCGGACTGCTATCTACGTCAAGGCAACGATGCCGCTGCCGAACCGCTCCTGCGGCGAGTGGTGGAGCAGAGTGAGCGATTACTTGGGGCCGAGCATTCTGACACGCTATCGTCACTTTGTAGCTTGGCGAATGTGCTTTCCAGTGCAGGCGACTTCGAACATGCCGAACCATTTTGTCGCCGCGCGCTGGATGCCTGCGAGCGAGTGCTGGGGGCGGAGCACCCCACCACACTAATTTCGCTCAACAACTTGGCGATCTTGCATTACCAAACCGGCGACTACGAACAGGCCGAGCCGCTGCTGCACCGCGCGCTGGTGGTCCACGAGCGGGTGCTGGGGGACGAGCATCCCGACACGCTGACGTCGCTCAACAACTTGGCGACGTTGTTTTTCACAACCGGCGACTACGAACAGGCTGAGCCGTTACTGCGCCGCACGCTGGAGGCCTGCGAGCGAGTCCTGGGGGACGAGCATCCCGACACGCTGTTGTCGCTCAACAACTTGGCGATGTTGCATTACGAAACCGGCGACTACGAGCAGGCCGAGCCGCTGCTGCGCCGCGCGTTGGAAGCCTGCGAGCGGGTGCTGGGGGACGAGCATCCCAACACGCTGCTGGCGATCAACAACCTAGCAGTGTTGCTTTACAAAACCGGCGACTTTGAACAGGCCGAGCCGCTGCAGCGCCGTGTGCTGGAGGCCCGCGAGCGGGTGCAAGGGGCCGAGCATCCAGACACGCTAGCGGCGCTCAACAATCTGGCCGCGTTGCTTTACACAACCGGCGACTATGAACAGGCCGAGCCGTTCCTTCGCCGCGCGTTGGAGGCCAACGAGCGGGTGCTGGGGACCGAGCATCCCAACACGCTGATGGCACTGGGAAATCTGGCCAATTTGTTTTTTTCGAACGGAGAGCAAAGAGAGGCCAAAGACATGATGCAGCGAGCGGTCGCAGGATTCCGATCTGCATTGGGCGACTCACACCCACACACACAGTTCTTCAGTGAGATCTTCGCCCGTTGGGACGACGATCTGTTTGATGAGGAAGCGAGGACGTTCAGACGGAGCCTTCCTGATCGCCGCCAGGGATGAAGACAATCGGCTATCTCCTTCGAGAGTGATCTCTTCATAACCGAAATGCGATTTCTCGGCGGGACGGCATGACTCGCGAGATGGTTCTCGCCGTGGTCGAGAAGAGGACGTAGAAGTGGTGTGCGAACCGGGCAGCGGTTCGTGAACCCTTCTCCTCTCACATCTTTTGGGAGTCGCAGCCATGTCGAACGTGTCGGCCACTTTCTCGTTCAAGCGTCGGGTCGCGGTGTTGTTTTCGGGTGGGGATGCTCCGGGGATGAATCCGTTCCTGCGAGCGTTCGTGCGGTTGGGGTTGAATCGGTATGAGGCTGAGGTCTGGGGCGTGCGAGACGGATATCAGGGATTGGTCCGAGCCGCGCGGCGGTTGGTGAGTTCTCGTAGCCGAATTCGTGAGAATTCGGATGACGCGACGGTCTCCCCGAAGTCTCACAACTTCGGCTACGGTTATTCGGCGGATGACACCGTGGCTCAGATCGAATCGCGGCGCGGGTTGGCTGGGTTGCGTGATCGGTCGCGGGATGTGGTCAGCCTCGATCATGAATCGGTCAGCGGTTTGTCGGGACGCGGTGGGATTGTGTTGGGAGCGGGTCGCTGCTCGGAGTTTTATGACGAAGCGACGCGGCAGCAGGTGCTGCGGTGGCTCGCGGCAATGCAGATCGAAGCGTTGGCGGTGTGCGGCGGTGACGGCTCGTTGACCGGGGCCGAGCGGCTGGACGCGGAAGGAAATCGGTTGGTGATCGGCATCCCCGGCTCGATCGACAACGACGTGGCATGTACCGAGCGGTCGTTGGGGGTGGACACGGCGGTCAATACGTTGATCTGGGCGATTGAGCGATTTCACGACACGGCTGGTTCGCATGGCCGCGTGATGGTGCTGGAAACGATGGGACGTGACAGCGGTGAACTCGCTCGGCTGGCGGCATTGGGGTCGGGGGCGGAGATTCTCGTGACTCCCGAACGTGGGCCGCTCACCGAAGAGAAAGCGGTGGGCATCGGCGAGCGGATCGAAGAATCGCTACGCGGCGGACGCTCGCACGCCATCGTGCTGATCTCGGAAGGAGTCGCTCACGACGAGGTTCCCGGCGGCAGTCCCGCGCCGGCGCTGGCCGCTCGATTGCAGCGCTATTTTCGCCGCCAGGAGAGCTGGGTTCCGCAGACCGAAGTCCGCGCCAGCATTCTCGGACACTTGCAGCGCGGCGGTGCTCCCACCGGTGAGGACCGCGTGCTGGCCGCTCGATTTGCCGAGGCGGCTTGGGACGCGATCACTCCGTCCGTTGCTCGTAGTGGTTTGATCGGGTTGCGCCTGGGGCGAGTCGGCTGGCAACCGTTCGGCATGCAGGTCGTCGCCGACTCGGCCACGCAGGGTTTGTTGTACGAGTTACAGAAGTCGCTCAGCCGTTGGCCGAAGCCGGATCGCTCGACGGCGTCTCCTCAAGACATCGCGTTGGCATGAACTCATGGGCGAACGACGATAGGCTGCTGCAAATTCCAAATCTCAAATCTCAAAAGGGACATTCACATGCCGTTTCCAAAGGTCGAGGTTTCTGCGGTGGCGATCGTGCGTGGCGGTCGCATCTTGGCGGTTTACAACGCGGCTTGGGGAGCGTTCACATTGCCCATGACGAAGCGTCGCGTGATGCAGGACAAGAAGATCGAAACCGTGCATCGGGACGAATCTTGGGAACACGCCGCCTCGCGAGCCATCGCCGAGAACATTGGCAAGACCGTCGTGGGGTTGAAGCCGCTCGTGAGCCTGCTGGGCTTTCAGCAAAGCGATCGAGATGGTGCGATCAAAGAGTACGACTACCAGGCATTTCGATTTGACCTGCCCGATGGCATTGAGCCAATCGCCGGTCTCATCACCGAATGGCTGACGATTGAGGAATGGCTCGACCCACGCCGAGCGCCGATTTCGCCGACGGCGGTGAATCTCCTCAAACAAGCCGAAGGAGAATCGAATCTAGGCGGTCAGTCGTTTCCGTAGGTCTGTCGCCACGCTCGCCAAGAGCGTGTTGAAAAAGTTGTTTAACCGCCACGCCATCGGCGTGCGTGCGAACGTAAGTCGTTATTCCTCGTCCCGCCCACGCCGTTGGCGTTGGGGTTAAACAGGAAATTCAACACGCTCGCCAAGAGCGTGGGGAGATTCGGCGAAAACCCACGCTCTTGGCGAGCGTGGCTACCCGCGTTGAATTCCATGCGGGTCAGCCTGGATAGTCTGACCTACGAAGAAGCCATCATGCGTGAATCGTTTGCCGGTTTGGCTTGGATCGAGCGGCGTGTCGGCGATGAGTCGCAGTGGCTCGTGCTGTGGAACGAGAGATGGCAGCGGTTCGCGTTGGTCGGAGGGCATCTCGAAGCGGACGAATCGTTTCGTGAGTGTGTGCGGCGCGAGGTCGAGGAGGAACTTGGGTTGACTCACGGCCAAGACTTCCAAGTCAGCGAGCCAGCATTGGCGAAACTCGACTACGAGGCGTTTTCGGAATCCGTGCAGGAGCAGACTCGGTATCGGCACGAAGTCTTCTCAATGACGTTGACGACGGACGCACAGGATCGAATTGAGTCGCAACCCGGAGTTCTCTGGGTAACCGATGGCGAGATCGAACGCCGAGCCACAACGGACGGACAGCCCATCGCCGAGCAGGTCGAGCGGGCGTGGCGTGAGATCCAGACGCTGTCCCTCAGGCAGCAGCCATTGATGCGTCGTCCACTGGATGAGTTTGACTTCTTCGTCTCGTATGCCCGCGCGGACAACTTTGACGGCTGGATCACTCGGTTCGTCGAAGAGCTGCTGGTCGAGCACCGCAAGTTCAGCGGCGGGCGCGAGCTGACCTACTTCTTCGACAGCGACGACATTCGCAGCTTCGACGACTGGCAACATCGGCTGCATCACGGTCTGGCGAAGTCGCGGCTGTTTCTGGCGTTCATCTCGCCGAGCTACTTTACCAGAGAGTGGTGCCGGACGGAGTGGAAGGCGTGGATCGACATCGAGATTGCCAAGCACGTTTTGTCGAGCGGTGGCGCACTGGTCTATTTCGTCGAGGTGCCGGGGTTAGTCGGCAACTTGCCCGGCCTGCGTGAGCAAGCGATGTTGGACGAGCATGAAGTCGCGCGTCAGGTCGCCGAACTTTGCCGACTTCCAGAACCGCACGAGAACTTCATCATGGCGTCGGCACCGATGATGCAGCAGATGCGCGATCGTCGGCAGATCACGCGAGAGTTTGTGCAACCGCTTCAGCAGCAAGGGGTCGATGCCTTGCTGCGCGACGATTTGCGGCGCGTGTTGGAGCGTTTGGCTCGCGATCTTGACGAGCGAACCAAGCGTGTGCGACTGGCGGCGGACAGTCTCAGCACCGTGCCGCCGTACAACAAGCAGTTCTCCGGCCGCTTGAACGAACTGCTCGACCTGCGACAGCGGCTGAAGGACGACCGCGCCGGAGTCATCTGCGGCGTGCATGGCTTGGGAGGCATCGGCAAGACCGAGTTGGCATTCACTTACGCTCACGCCTTCGCCAGCGGGTATCCGGGAGGCCGGTTCCTGGTTCCCTGCGAGGGCAAGTCGAGCCTGCGCGACGCGGCACTCCATCTGGGTGACTTGTTCCGCGACCAGATCAGCGATGAAGAACGGAAGACAGCCGAAACGTACTTCGCGGCGATCAAGTCCTGCCTGCGCGAGCGGCTTGACAAGATCGATCACATCCTGCTGGTGTTGGACAACGTCTCGGACCTGCAAGTCGTCTCGCCGCAACAGACCGACCTGCTCACGTCACTGGGACCGAAGCTGCATCTGTTGGCAACGACGCGGCTGCTCCCGCCATCCGGCGGCGCATGGCTGACGTTGGGCGAACTGCCGGATGCCGACGCGCTCGACCTGCTGGAGAAGCATCGCCCGTTCGAACGTAGCGTAGGCGGCCCGCCTGCGTCTTCTTCTGACACTGACCGCACCGCCGCACTCCGCATCGTGAAACGCCTCGGCGGTTTCGCGCTGGCGGTCGAGTTGGTCGCGGCTTGGTTGGCCTCGCATCCCGAAACCAACTACGCACAGTTCGCGGAGGGTCTCGGTTTGGAGGACTTGGAGACGATCGCCGACTCGGACGATGTGGAACTGCGGCGGCACAATCATCAGCGTCGTTTGTCGGCGGTGCTTGGTCCCGTGCTGGACGAGTTGCAACCCGCGGAACGTCGCGCGCTGGAATACGCGGCCTGTCTCCCTCCCGATCTGGTTCCGCTCCCTTGGTTGCAGACGTTGGTGACGCAGGATTTCCCGGATTTGAGCCAGCGCTCGCGTTTGTCTGATCCGTGGTTGGATCTCTGTCGCCGCCTGGTGCGCTTGGCGTTGTTCCTGCGTGTCGAAGAAGAGACGACGGACCAACGGCTGGTGCGAGTCCACCGCCTGGTTCAAGACCTGGTCCGCCGCAACCTGGACGAGTCCACCGTTGCGGAGCGGCAGCAGTCCCTGCAGGCGTTGATCGAAGAACGGGACCGAGTGCTGGAACAAACGACGCGCTGGCAGGACGCACGCTGGGAACTCGAACCTCTGGACGCCCTCGCCGATCTGTGGGCCGAGACCGGTCATCAGCGAGCGTCGTGGCTGCTCAACCAAGCTGGCCATCGGTGGAAGAACCTCGCCGATTGGGCGCTAGCTGAGCCACTAATGCGCCGCGCGCTGGCCATCGACGAGCTGTCCTACGGAGCCGAGCACTCCAGAGTCGCCATCTGCCTCAATAACCTGGCGCAGTTGCTCCAGGCCACAAACCGCCTGGCGGAGGCCGAGCCGCTGATGCGCCGCGCGCTGGCCATCGACGAGCAGTCGTACGGTGCCGAGCACCCCAACGCCGCGCGCCACCTCAACAACCTGGCGGGGTTGCTCCAGGCCACGAACCGTCTGGCGGAGGCCGAGCCGCTGATGCGCCGCGCGCTGGCCATCGGCGAGCAGTCCGACGGAGCCGAGCACCGCAGCGTCGCCGTCAACCTCAACAACCTGGCGCAGTTGCTCCAGGCCACGAACCGTCTGGCGGAGGCCGAACCGCTGATGCGCCGCGCGCTGGCCATCGACGAGCAGTCCTACGGAGCCGAGCACTCCGACGTCGCCATCGACCTCAACAACCTGGCGCAGTTGCTCCAGGCCACGAACCGTCTGGCGGAGGCGGAGCCGCTGATCCGCCGCGCGCTGGCCATCGACGAGCAGTCCTACAAAGCCGAGCACCCCAACGTCGCCCGCGACCTCAACAACCTGGCGCTGTTGCTCCAGGCCACGAACCGTCTGGCGGAGGCCGAGCCGCTGATGCGCCGCGCGCTGGCCATCTTCGAGCAGTCCTACGGGGCCGAGCATCCAAACGTCGCCGTCAACCTCAACAACCTGGCGCAGTTGCTCCAGGCCATGAACCGACTGGTGGAAGCCGAGCCGCTGATGCGCCGGACGGTGGGAATCTTGTTGAAGTTCACACAAGCCACCGGGCATCAGCATCCCCACCTTCAGGTGATGGTTGGAAACTACGCGAGGTTGTTGCAGGCGCTGGGTATTCCCGACGCTGAAGTCCACGAGCGGCTGAACGAGCTGCTTGGGGAATACGGGATGTCCCTCGGTTGACCGGAGGACTTGAGCGCCGACGGTGAGCAACATCGGTTCGGAGTTATGGTATGAGCGATCAACGAAGTCACTCACACAAGCGAAGTGGTTTTGTTTTTGTCCCGTCAAGGACACTCGAAAACAGCCCAGCACTTCAGTGCTGGGATGACCGGTCCGCGTGCCTCTTGAGTCCCGTCAGGGACGACAGAACAGGATCGCATTCTGTCGTCCCTAGCGGGACTTTGTGAGGAGTTTCGCAACGAAACCCAGCACTGACGTGCTGGGCTATTTTCGATTCGTCCCTAGCGGGACTCAAAGACCACTCAGTTTCAGCGACTCGAAGTCATCAGGGATTCAACCATGACCACGCCGTTGACCATCGACACGGTTCTTTGGGAAAGCCGAGCGCAGGGCAAGATCCCGCAGGAGGAGACTCGGCAGCGGCTCTCGGCTGAGTTGGTCGCGGTGTTTGCGTCGGATGGCATCGAGCGGGTGACGGTGCATGATGTGTTTATCGGGTTCAAGAACGAGCCGTTGACGAAAGTCATCTTGGGGGTCGAGACGTTTCGCGGCGGTGTGTTTCAATCGCACATCATCAAGTTGGGGGACGAGTCGGAGGTCGGGCGCGATTTCGATGGATGGCAAGAATGCGTGGCTCAACGCCATGTGCGCAGCCGGTTGTTCGTGCCGGTGACGAAACGCTCGCTGCCTGACCGAACGAGCGAGCGGCCGGGGCTGCCGCCGATTCCTCGGTGGGCGGTTCTCTACGAGAACGCTTATCTGTTTTTTGGCTTCGACTCGGAGCATCAAGTCCCCGTGACGTGGCAATCGGCGGCGGAAAAGGGGATCAAAACGGACGATCCGAATTCTCACGATTTCGCGGACATGGCGTCGGTCGAACGGGTCGTCGTCGACTTGTTCGGCGACCTGCACGAGTGGTTCTACAAGTCGGCGAAGCACGATCCGCAGCGAGCGGTCGAGTTCTACACGTCCAAGTTTCAAAAAGTGGCCGACCGCTGGAGGGCTGATCCGGCGCTCCCCAACAGCGACCCGCGCTGTGACCGCGCGGTGTTGCGAGCTGATGCGCTCTGGCTCCTCTCTGGCCGAGATGCTCCGCAATCACCGGAAGCGCCGAAGTATCTTGATCCGGTCGATTACATCGCCTGGGCGTTGCAACATGCGGCTCGCGACGTGGCCGC
Source organism: Planctomyces sp. SH-PL62 (assembly GCA_945893045.1). Taxonomy (GTDB): domain Bacteria; phylum Planctomycetota; class Planctomycetia; order Planctomycetales; family Planctomycetaceae; genus SXKJ01. The sequence continues at coordinate 36,516 of CAMDEA010000009.1, read as the reverse complement.
GCGCGATATTCCGTTCGTCCTATCGACGCTCGTTGGACCGACGCATGGAGACTTGCATGGTCAGAACATTCTGGTCGGAGTCTCTCGTCACGAAGCCCGCTCACCGATCTTGTACGACTATGGCGAGATGGCTCGGGACAACGTCGTGGCGTGGGATTTCGTCAAACTCGAAATGGAATTGAAGTCGCGGTTGCTGCCGTGGATTCTGGACAACGACCACGAAACACACGCAGCATTCTTGGCACGGTCTCGGCGTGCCCGGCGCGTGGAATCGCCCGATAGACCTCAGGCGGAACTGAAGCGATCGCAACGTGCTCAGCGGTTGGCCTGGCTGTCTGAAATCGAACGGCTGCTGGCTCAGGAATCGCATCAGATCGACAGCGTCGATCAGGCGGAGAGCCGTGAGCCTCCCAGTCGCCGCGACCTGATTCCCGGCCAGGCAGCGCTGAGCCGGTTGCTCACGCTGCTGCTGCGAATTCGCCAGGAGGCCGCGCTGGTGCTGGGTTCGCGACACCCGGGAGCGTTCGGCGGCTGGCGCGACGAATACAACTTCGCACTCGCCGTGTATGGCCTGACGACCGCGAAATGGAACTCGTATCAAGCGGCTGAAACGGAATCGGCGCTGGTGTCGGCGGGCGTGGCCTGTGCCGAACTCACGGCCGCGAAGATGTCGCATGAGCCGTCCGCCATCGCGGCCAATCCGACATCCGCGATGGCGGCCAGCTATCGCATCCCGCTGTACCTGGCTCACCAGGCTTGGGGCCGTAACGACCATGCCTCCGCACTGGCGATTCTCGCTGCGGCCGAACAGCAATTCTCGCGCTGCGTGCCGCTCAAGGCCGAGACCGCCTTGAATCTTGCCGCGACCGGTGACGTGAAACGGGCGCTGGAGGCCGTCGCCCCCTTTCGGTCGCTCTGCCCCGACTTCGGAGACCATGAAACGCTCACACGCATCGGCCGCTGCCTGAAGGAAAGGGCCGGCCGAAATTGGCAGGAGTGGATTGCCAACAAAACCACTCCCGATCACGAAGTGCTGCGGCAGCTCTACGAGGCGGCTTACAAGGCCTATCGGGAAGCGTATGAGATCCATCAGCATTACTTCCCCGGCATCAACGCGGCGACGATGGCACTGCTGTCGCGCCAAGACACCGCCGTCGTCGAGCAATTAATCCAGTCCGTGAAGCAACACTGCCAAAAAGCGGATACCTCCCACGCGGATTGCTACTGGGTCTTCGCCACCGAAGCGGAAGTGGCGTTGATTCGCGGCGACTTTGGCCTCGCCGCCAGCCGATACCTGGCGGCGTTCACCGAACTGACTCCGCAAACGATCCAGCACGCTCAGAGTTCGTGGCGACAGGTTTGCCGAGTGGGATACTTCCTCGGCCAGGGACTCGCGCCGATCGTGGACGTCTTCCTGTCCGTCGCGATCGTGCGTCAGAACCTGGACATCGGCCCCTTCAACTTTTGCAGCGAGCGTTTTCCGAATCGCGCACTGCTGAACGAAGTCAACCGTGCCGGCACCTGGTTCCAGGCTCAGAAGACTCATCCGGTCTGGGCCAAACGATTATCCGCCGCTCAGTCGGTGAGCACGCTGGAAGGACTCCTCGAAGCCAACGCCGGCGACTACCTCTGCCGCGGCCCCGCTGGTGAATTGTGGCCTCAATCCGTGAAGAATCTCGAATCGAAATACGAACCGACCGGCCTCATCGAAGCCGACGGCTGGCAACAGTTCACTCCACGCCCCGACGGTGCCAGTGTGAAAGCGGCCCAGATCAATCACGACTTCACCGTTCATGCCACCTGGGGAGAACTTCGTGGGAAGTCCGGTGACTACCTCGTCAAAAACGCCGCCGATCAAGACGTGCCCTATCCCGATAATGTTTGGATCGTCGCGCGGTCCATCTTCCAAGCCACCTACGAAACGACGAATCGTTGAAATCCTCGAAGCCAAGCCAAATGTGGAACAGACTCCGATATCACACAACGAAGAAACCCCGTATTTCACGGGGTTCGCAAGGATCTTACTCGGATTTATAGTTCAAAAGTGGACGATACAAGACTCGAACTTGTGACCTCCACGATGTCAAACAGACGATTCGTTCTGAGCCAATTGCCGTAAGTGCTGAACTCTCAACCCATTTTGAAGAATCGACACTTTACACAAAGTGCCGAAAAACGCACGGTTTTCATACCATTTTGTGGTTTTCTCTGCAATTAACTCTGCAATCTCATTCGAGTCAGTCGCGACGCGTCAGATACTGGAGTTTCTGCCGATGGACGTCGCTCGCGATTGGCTCGACGCTTGTTCGAGACCTTCAAGGCATCGCGTACTTTTTGACTTAGGCTGGCAGCGGAGAACGGCTTTTGGAGGAAGGGCGTGTCGAAATACAGGATGCCCTGACGCACGATCTCGTCGTCGGTGTAGCCGGACATGTACAGCACCTTGAGGTCGGGGCGTTGTTGCTTCAGACGTTCGGCGAGTTGCCGGCCATTCATCGCGGGCATGACGACGTCGGTCAGTAGCAAGTGAATGGAGTCGGGGTGCTGCTCGCAGAGGCGCAGTGCATCGCTGACGCGCGCGGCTTCGAGCACCATGTAGCCGTGCTTTTCGAGAGCCAATCGTGCGAAGCGGCGCAGACCGTCTTCGTCCTCGACCAGCAGGATTGTTTCTGTCCCGCGAGGCAGCTTGGCTCGTTGGGATTTCGCACGTTCGGTGGAACGCTTGCTGTGATGTGCGGGGATGTAGATTGTGAATGTCGTGCCGTGGTTCGGTGCACTCGTCACGTCGATGTGCCCGCCGCTTTGAGTGACGATGCCGTACACGGTTGCCAGCCCCAAACCGGTCCCTTGGTCGGGGCCTTTCGTCGTGAAGAATGGCTCGAAGATGCGGGCTTGAGTGGCTTGATCCATGCCGCAGCCGGTGTCACGGATCGTCAAGACGATGTGTGGGCCGGGACGCGCGGCGGCGTGTTGGCGGACGTGATCGTCGTCGAGTTCGATGTTCGCGGTGTCGATCGTCAGTTTGCCGCCGCTGGGCATGGCGTCGCGAGCATTGATCGCCAGGTTCATGACCACTTGCTCCATTTGGCCGGGGTCGGCGGTGATCATCTTCAGTCCGCGTTTCGCTTTGACGAGCAGTTCGACATCTTCGCCGATCAGCCGCCGCAGCATCTTTTCCATGTCCCCCAGCAGCGTGTTGAGATTGAGCACCACCGGAGCCACCACTTGCTTGCGGCTGAACGTGAGGAGTTGCCGCGTCAGCCCGGAAGCTCGGTGTCCCGCGCGAGTGATCTCTGTGACGAGTTCGCTCATCGGGTGCTCATCGCCAAGCTGTTCATGGACGAGGTCACCGTAGCCGCAGATGATCGTCAGCAGATTGTTGAAGTCGTGAGCGACTCCGCCAGCGAGCCGGCCGATTGCGTCCATTTTCTGAGCCTGGCGAAACTGCTCTTCGAGCAGCTTGTGCTCCGTGATGTCCGACGTCGAACCAACGATCTCGCACGGTTGGCCGGCTTCGTCGCGAAGCAATCGCATTTCGCTACGGAACCAGCGGTACGCGCCATCCTGGCACCGGAAGCGATACTTGATCGTTGTCCGGCCGCGAGCGAACAGTTCGTGCGGAAACTTCTCGTCGCTGCTCGCCACGTCGTCCGAGTGAATTTGTCCGCGCCACCAATCAGGACTGGCAATCTCTTCGGTCGAGTAGCCAGTCAGGTCACGCACGTTTTCGCTGAGCCATGAGGACCGCACCGCCTCGCCCTCCACGGCCATCGTGAAGAGCACCGTCGGACTGGTCGAGACGACGTGCTGCAATCGCTGCTGAGCCGCTCGCAGCGCCTCATCGGACCGACGGCGGTCGATGCCCAATGCGATCTGACTGGCAACCGACGCGAACGCTTCGCGCGTCGCTTGATTCAACGACTGCGGAGTGTGCATCGTCATCACGCCGACGAGCCGATTCTCCATCAGCAACGGATACGCCGCCCAGGCAATCATCCCCGCGCTCTTCGCCCAGGCCGCGTCGCAGATGTAAGCATCCGAGGCCAAGTCATTCGTGAAGAACGGCAGACATTCCTCGGCCACTTTCCCGATGCGGTACTGTCCGACGGCGACTCGGCACGGAGCCTTGCTGATCGCGTTGCGCGGCCCAGCGCTGGCTTGCAGTTCGAGAATTGGCTCCGCTTCCGACAACGTCCAAATGCGAACTAACCCCGCATCCAAGTTACGCCGTATCGACTCGGCACAGTGTTCCAGCACGGAAGGCAGTGCGAGACTCTCGGTCAGTGCGAGGCCGACTTCCGCACTGATCGTCGTGAAACGAATCCGTTCGCGCAGAGCTTGTTCTGTCGAATGAGGTAACTCTTGAGCGAGCGTGTCCACGATCAACTCTCTTTCTTGTCCAACAGCCGATACAGCGTGCGACGATGCAGCCCCAGCGTGCGAGCCGCCGCTGCCTTGTTCCCATTGCAACGCCGCAACACCTCCAACAGCACATGCCGCTGAATCTGCTTGAGGTTCCCCTCCAGTTGCACCGGCAGGGTGTCGATCGGCTCGGCCTTTTGAAACGTCCGCAAACTTTCAGGCAGACTCTCGATGCCGATGACCTCGTCCTGGCTGAGCAACGCCGCGTGCTCGACGACATTCGACAACTCGCGCACATTGCCCGGCCAGTCGTACCGCGCGAGACACTTCAGCGCCTCGTCATCAAACCGCAGCGGAGCCATCTGAAACGCCGACTCAGCTCGCATCGGGCCGACCCGCACCAAGAACTCGCGCACGAGCGACGACAAATCCTCGACCCTCGACCGCAACGGTGGCACGGCGACGCCGACCACGTTGAGCAAATCAAACAGATCGCGCCGAAACCGCCCGTCAGCCACTTCCACTTTCAGATCACTCCGCAAAGCGGCGATCACGCGCACATCCACCGGCACGAATTCAGCGGTCTCGCCGCGCGACATACGGCCGTCTTGCAGAACCTTCACCAACAACGCCTGCGCCCGCGCCGGCAACTCTCCCACGTCATCCAGAAACAACGTCCCGCCGTCAGCCAGTTCCAAGCAACCCCGCCGCCGCTCGTGCGATTCGGCGAATGCACCGCGCTCGCTCCCAAACAATTGCACTTCCGGCCGAGTCGCCGAGACCTCGCCACATCGAACCTGCACGAACGGCTCCGCCGCGCGTGTACTCTGCCGATGAATGGCCGTCGCGATCAGCCCCTTGCCGACGCCGGTCTCGCCATGAATCAGCACGGAAGCTGGCGTCGCAGCGACTCGCGACACGATCTTCAGCACGTCCCGCATCGCCGCGCTCTGAGCGACGATCTCGCTGTCGAGCGATTTGCCCTGCGGCAGCGCTGCGCGTCCCGGCCGCGAATGAAGCTGTGCCTGAGCACGCCGAGCCAACAAGACTCGCGACCAAGCCGCATCAAACTTCTGTCGCGTCAGCGGCTTCGTCAGATAGTCGCACGCCCCCAGCCGAAACACATCCACCGACGATTCGAGCGACCCATGCCCGGTCATCATCACCGTCGTGAGCTGCGGCCGCAGCCTGAGCGCCTTCTGCAACACATCGACGCCGTTCTCACCGGGCATGCAAAGATCGGTGAACAGCACATCGACAGCTTCGCGCCGCAGAATGTCCAGCCCTTCCTGTCCATCCAGCGCGATCAAAACCTTCACGCCATCTTCGCGCAAGAAGTGAGCGACCAACTCGCCGATCTTCCTTTCGTCATCAATGACCAACACCGACCGCGTCGTTGATCCGCTCGTTGCCACGAAAGCCAAGGTAGTCCCTTCGGAATCGGTGCCAGGAAAACGCCGTCCACACCATCCAGCACCGCAAACCGGCAACGCCGAATGGTGATGAACGCCTCGCAACCTCGATCCAGGCCGAAGGCTCAGTCTGTCCCACACGTGGTTTGCCAAGTATTCGCCACGATTCGCGACACGTCGGCAGGCGTCAGGAAGAACCTGAAGTTTGCGGGCAATCCCTACGGGCAACTGATCCGAAGCGGGGTTTCCCTGCGCTCGAACAATTGAAGTAGCAGCAAATTGTCCCGTGCAACTGGCATCATTGGTGCAACCCGCATTGCGAATGTCTGGCGAAGTCGGTTACCAGCATCGTTGAGCCATCTTCGCTTCACGGCGCGACGGCATGAACGACGAACTCGAACAGTTCTTTCTTCGAGTTCCGCTTGCGGATCGCTTTCCAGCCGACGTTGCGGAAGCCGGCGTCCTCAAACAGCGCGGCGTAGATTTCTTCGACGGGCAACATCGTGTCGTAGAACTTTGAGTTGCCCACGATGTAGAAGCACCGAGCTTTGGGTGTCACGACTTGTCGCAGGCTCTGGAGATGCAGCTTGATGTCGTCGAAGTAGCGATGCACATACTTGCCGAGCAATGGATGCTGCTCCGAAATCGCCGACACGATGTCGTTGAAATGCGGGTAAGCCACGTCGCCGTTGGTTGATTCCCAATCTGAGAGATTGCTTGTCGCGCAGCCCCAAGTGCCGCCGATCGCTTGCCAATCTAGCTCGCCGGCTTGTCGGCCGCTCTCCAAAAAGCCCAGCCAGTACATGTAGGGACGGAGTTCGCGGATGTAGCTCATGCGGTTCGGGTACGGCGGCGAGGTGATCACCGTGGAGTACGCCGACTTCTTCAGCACCTTGTCGAGATGCCGAGAGTCACCCAAGAAAACTTCACCGCGCGCGGTGGGCGTCTCCGAGGTCAGCCCCTCGGCGACCTCGTCTACCGCTTCGGTGAACATTCGGCCGAGGTCGATCGGTTCGTCCGAGTCATCGAAGTCCGCGAACAATGTGGGCTGAGGCTGACGAACGGCCTTGGCCTTCTTGAACGACATCGACTGATGCCCGAAGCTCGCGTTCGACGTCGCGATCATCACTTTGCAAAACGCAATCTTGAGCAGATCAACCACCGGCTCCGACGGCTTAGTGTTGGAAATCCCGGCAAACAAGTCCGCGAGCGAAGCCAGCGTTTTCTCGTCCCACCACTTTTCGATCTGGTGTAGATTCGGCGTCCAAGACGGTCCCGTGCCGGAAGCGATTTTCCTCAAGCGACGAGCTTCAACGAGCAATTCGTCCGCAGTCGTCTTGGGGAAACTTCGCAGCTTCAGGTTACCCAGCCACACGAGAAACGGATTGACGTCTACCGAATGAGCGTTGATTCCGCGAGTGACGCTCGCCAACGTCGTCGTGGCCGTGCCGGAGAACGGATCGAGGATCAATTCGTCCGGTCCCGTGTTTGCCAGAATCTCATTGACCACATGCAGCGAATAGGCCGGAGTCAGACGCAACCAACCGTGACGTCCCCGTTTCGTGTTGCCACGAAACGTCAGATGCGCCTTCTGCCGCCGGTTGTCGCCCGCGGCGAGGTTCGACAGGTACTTGTTAGCCAGATCCGTCTTCATGACAGCAGTGCCTCAATTACGGATTCGACTTCCGTGCGAATGCGAGCGGAGTTTCGGTTGAAGAAGCCCGCCAAGTCGTAGCCCAATACTTCGCGAGTGAACGAGTACGTGGATTCCAATGGAGAGCCTGACACTGAACCGCGCAAGATCAGCCACTGGGCACGAAGGTAGCGTTCCGCGATGTCGTCGTCGATTTGCGAGGAAAGCAAAACGACAACCGGCAAGCAGGAGTTCGCGTAGGCATTCGCGGCGTTCCCGACATCGGCGTTTTGACGCTTCGAGTCTTTGCTCTTGTAGCCTTGCCGAACCTCAAAGACCGGGCCCTCCAATGTCGCGGCGACTTTCTTGGAGACCTTCAACACGTTCGCCGCATCACGCAACCACAACCGCACTCGATCCGCCGCCGCCGTATCCGAGATCGCTGATAATGGAATCCGACCATCGAGAGACAGCTTGCGTGGCTTACCGCCTGGACCGGGGACCAAGTACGACCAAAGGACTTGTTCGGCATTCAGTCCCAGCGAGTCTTGCAGCAGTTGTCGGAAGAGTCGTTCGCAGCCAGTGCCGATCTGCCGATAAACCGAGGTCATGCCTCCGGCCGCTTTGTGGGCCGCGTAGAGCAACGGCGAATCGAGGCCAAACCATGTATAGAACGGATCGCTTTGATACAGCGTTCGGAACTCGTCCAACGTCAGCCCGGCCTTGCGTCCTTGGCCAAACTTCGGCCGATAATTCTTACAAACAGCCAACGCTCGCTGGATCAATTGGAAGTACCGCTCATCCTGATCGTTGTTGAGGGCATTCGTCGGTGTCTGCTTTTTCGCCATGTGGCGGATTCTAGCGCTCTGTCGTGGAGTTCGCACGGCTCGCGTTGAGATTGCTGGAGACATCAGGGCTGTTGCTGGAAAGTCCATTGCGGTTCGTTGTGCCGCTCGGTTGCTGCCAATGCGACCACAAATGAGGTGAGTCAATTTGTCTCACTCGCTGCTTCGAGTGTGTCGCGGCGGGCGCGCTTTTGGGTGTTTTTCGGCCGAGATTTGCGGGCCGATGGGCGCGGCCTATTTCCCCTGTGTGTGAATGATCTGTGTCTCTCACTTTCTTTCAGGGGAATTGAATCATGCTTTTCACGGGTTGGTTGAATCGTTTGGGTGCGCGTGGTGTTGCTCGTCGGATGATGGGGCGCGGGATGTCTCGGCGCGAGTCGGCGGTGTCGTGTGCAGTGTGTGCGATGCCGACGAAGGCGGAAGCGTTGGAGGATCGTCGGTTGCTTGCGGCGGTGATTGGGAATTTGGAGGGGGACAGCGCGCAGTACGGTGGGACGGCGACGCAGATCGTTGATCAGGCGGAGCCGGCGACGGTGTCGGGGGCGATCTCGGCGGGCGGGACGTTGACGGTCAGCGTGACGGCTGGCGGCGATGCGAGCGAAGATGTGTTGTCGATTCTCAATGAAGGGACGGGGCTGCAACAGATTGGTGTGTCGGGATCGGATGTGACTTACAGCGGACTGCCGCTTGGCACGTTCACCGGCGGGAGCAACGGCGAGGATTTGGTCATCACGTTCAATGCGGTGTCGCTGCTCGCAGTTCAGGACTTGGTGCAGAACATCCAGTACCAGAACTCGGACGGAGTCTCGCCGACGGCGGGGACGCGCACGATTCAGTTCGTCATCGACGACGGCATGGGGGGCGTGAGTGCTCCAGTCAGCGCGGCGGTGACTGTGTTGCCGACGATTCAGGCGGAGGTCATCGACGGGACGCTGCATGTCACTTCGGGAATGAATGCGGACTCGGACCTGACGGTGACGACGAACGGGAGCAGCGTGCGAATCACCGATCCCGGTAACGTGCTGCTGGCTCTCACGGGGGTGACACGGATCAATGAGCACACCGTCGAGATTCCGTTTGCGAGTTTCCCGAATGGCTTCGCGGTCGATGGTGACAGCGGCGACTCGGTTCATCTGAACGATGCCGGGTTGAACTTTGCCGGCGACCTGAGTCTCTCAGCGGGCACGATTCTTCAGACGCAGCCCGTTCAAGTCGCCGGCGCAACCCGGTTGGATGCTGGCCCGAACGGCAGCATCCTGCTCGACGATCTCGCCAACGATTTCACGACGGTCGAGATCATCTCCGCGCTCAACGCGATGGTGGTCGATGCCAACGCGATTGAACTGGGCGACGTGAACATCGCCAGCGGCGGCGCGTTTGATGTGATCGCGGACGGAATCTCGTTCGGTTCCGCGTCGATCAGCGCGAGCGGTGCGGCCGTCACGTTGTCGGGCGGCGACAACGGAATTGTGTCGGGGACAGCGGCGATTGATGTCACGGCGGAGTCGCTGATTGTCGCGGCTGGAGTGGCGGGGATTGGAAGCAGTGACAATCCGCTGACGATGTCGGTGGCGACGCTCATCACGAACACCTGCGATGCGAACGCGGATCAGTATCTCAGCGAAGCGGACAGCGTGACGGTTCTCGGCCTGGATGCGTGCTTGGGAACGATCACGTTGAGCAGCGGCACATTCACGCTCGGAGGCAGCGAGGTCATCCACAATGTCACCGATGTGACGATCAACTCGCCGGCCGTGCTGGATCTGGGTGGCTTCAGTGAGTCGATCGACGAACTGGCTGGCAGCGGTACGGTCACGAACAGCGGACTTGGCGCGGTGACGTTGACCGTCGGAGCGAACGACGGCAGCGCGACGTTCGACGGCGTGATTGAAGACGGCAGCGGAACCGTCGGACTGACGAAGATCGACACGGGCACTCTGACTCTGACGGGAGCGAACACTTACACCGGCGCGACGATGGTGAATGACGGAGAGTTGTCAGTGGACGGCTCCGTCGCGAATTCCTCGGTGACGGTCAGCGGCAGTGCGGTGCTGAGCGGCAGCGGGTCGATCGGCGGGTCCGTGACGTTGTCGAGCGGCAGCACAGCCACCTTGTCGCCCGGTTCAGCGAGTTCGGCGACGGCGGATCTCGCGACGGGAAGTCTGACGCTGACTTCGGGGACGACGCTCTGGATGGAGATCAACGGCGCGACGGCCAACTCGCAACACGATCAGATTGTGGTCAACGGCTCGGTGAACTTGGGAAGCGCGACGCTCGACGTGACCGGAACCATCACGTCGAGTCCCGGTCAGCAGATTGTGTTGATTGCCAACGACGGCACGGAGGCTGTCGTCGGCACGTTCAACGGGCTGGCGGAAGGGGACATCGTCACGATCAACGGCGTGGAGTTCTTCCTGTCGTATCGTGGCGGAGCAGGAAGCAACGACGTCACGCTGACGGAAGCCGGCCCGGTGACGTTCACCTCGGATGGCATCGGTGGTGGTTCGCTCGTGATTCGCGTGAACGGCGACAGCGTTGAGTTTGTCGAGGATGGCGTCGTCGTCGATTCTCGTCCGCTGGCGAGCGTGCTCGGTCAGACGATCACGGTTGATGCGGTCAATCCGACCGACACGCTGACGATCGACGAATCGCTGGGGTCGCTCAACGCGGACATCGTCTGGCACAGCGCCGGGGGCGAGCTGAATGTGATTGGGTCGTACTCGTCGGTGACGGAGACGTTCACGAGCACCGGCCCGGAAAGCTCCGGCAGTCTCGTGCTCAGCGACGGTGCGAATACATCGACGATCACGTTCGACGGAACCGGAAACGTGGACCTCGCGGACAGTTCGATCGGCGACTTGGCGATCAATCTGCCGAGCGAGACGAACTCGATGGTGCTGGAGGATGTGGGCGAGAACGGTGACGGCATCTCGCAGTTGCGGAGCAACGATCCGTTGATTGCCACGACGACATTCCTCAGCCCGACCGGCACGTTGACGATCAACAGCGGTGCCGGAAACGACTCGTTCGAGCTGGCCAGTGTGGATTCGGAATTCGTCAGCAACCTGATCGTTGATCTGGGAGCCGGCAACGACACGCTGTTCGGAGCATTGATTGACGACGCGAGGCTGACGTTCTCCGACGCGACTGGCTTCGATGGTTCGGCCACTCATCGAGCGTCCAGCGTGACGACTGAGTTCCGTAACATCGAAGCGCTTGTCGGCAGCGGCATCGGCACGCTGACGGGGCAGGACTCGGTGAGTGCCTGGTCGCTCAATGCGGCGGATTCGACGTACTCGACTGGCTCGCACACGATGGGGCTGGCTGGATTCGCGACGCTGCAAGGAGGCTCGGCGGCGGATTCGTTTCATGTGATCGGCGAGAGCACGTTCGATCTCTTCGGTGGCAGCGGCAACGACTTCGTGGACATCGACGCGCGGCTTAACGGCACAACGCATGGCGAGGACGGCAACGACACGCTCGACGCGAGCAACTCGCCCAGCGGCGTGACGATGTACGGTAACGCCGGGGCCGATCGTCTGATCGGCAGCAACTCCGCGGACCTGCTGGACGGTGGCGCGGACAACGACGTGCTGATGGGCAACAACGGCAACGATCGGATGCTCGGCGGATCGGGCAACGATTCGTACAACGGCGGCGGGGGCATCGACACGGTGGAGGAAACCGTCAGCGGCAACGTGCTGCTCAGCAACACGTCGCTGACCGATGCGGGGCAGCAGCCGCACTCGAACATGGAACGGTTCGTGATTAGCGGAAGCTCTGGAGATGACCGGCTGGATACGTCCGCGTTCACTCGCGGCCCGGTCACGCTGCTGGGACTCGCGGGCAACGACACGCTCGTCGGTTCGAGCAGCGGCGGCGATTTGCTCGATGGTGGCGAGGACAACGACTTCACGTTCGTCGATCGCCCGGCAGCGACTGCGGCAATGACCGTCCTCATCAACGGCGACGCGGTCAGTGGTTCGGTTCGCGTCAACGGCGTGAGCGATGCGATCAGCAGCATCGAGAGCGCGTCGGTCTTGTCGGGTTCGGGAGCGGACACGCTCGATGCCAGCGGCTACTTCGGCACCGTGACGCTGATGGGCAACGGCGGCAACGACGTGATTCGCGGCAGTCAGGGAGGCGGCATCCTCAACGGCATGGCCGGCAATGATTCGATTGCTGGCGGCAACGGCGATGAGTCGCTCTACGGCGGAGCGGGCAACGACACGCTCGGCGGCAACGGCGGTAACGACAAAATCAAAGGCCAGGCCGGGACCGACGTGATCAACGGCGGTGACGGCGACGACACATTGCTGGGTGAGGGGGACAACAACCTGCCGTTCGGCAACGACACGATTCGAGGCGGCAACGGTCACGACTGGGTTGATGGCGGTTCCGGCGATGACAGCCTCGAAGGCGAAGCCGGCAACGACACGATCCTCGGCGATTGCGGTCGCGACAAAATTTTCGGCGGTGACGGCGACGATCTGCTCAACGGCAACTCGGAGATCGACACGCTGCGTGGTGGCTCCGGCCATGACACTTTGTTGGGCGGATCGGGCAACGATCTGCTCGACGGCGGCGACGACGACGATCGCATCAACGGCCAAGGTGGTCACGACACGATCCTCGGCGGCACCGGCCACGACAGCCTGACCGGCGGAGCGGGCAACGACATCGTGCTCGGCAACGCCGGTGATGACACCATCGAAGGGAACGAAGGCCGAGACACGCTCGCAGGCCATGACGGCAACGACGTGTTCCTCGACGCGACCCCCGGCGAGATCAACGAAGCCTTCGCCATCGACAGCCGGTGGCTGCTGGTGTGAACGAGCTTCGTTGAAGTGATACCAATGCGGTTCCGCCCCAACGGGGCAGCAATAAGCCAGCCCAGGGCAGAGCGAAGCGGCGACGGCCGCGCAGCGCCGCCCTGGGTTGGCGATTCAAAGTAGTCGAAAGCCCTGAAAGGGCGAAACTGACGTCCTTCGTCACTGTTATTTCGCCCCTTCAGGGCTTCCGAAATTCACATCACGCACCAACCCAGGGCGTTGCCCTGGGCTGGTTTATTTGGCCCCTTCAGGGCCATGACGCGGAAATAAATTCTTCAACAACTCGAATTGGAATTCTTCCCATGACTGACAACACCGAACTCACTCTGTCGCAGATGCTGGCCAATTGGGACCAAATCCATTTGGTGCAAATCGCGTTGATCGTGCTGGCCGCCTGGCTGGCGAACTTTGGCATTCGGCGCTTCGTGCCGGCGTTGGTTCGCACGTTGCGGCCCCACTCGCGGTTTTTTCACTTGCCGTGGGTGCCATTGCTCAGGTTGTTCGTCATCGTCGTGGCCGCGATCGGCATCACGCCGCTGTTGATCAAGCCCACTCCGCAGAACTTGCTGGCATTGGCCGGAACGATCGCGTTGACGATCGGCTTCGGCTTCAAAGATTTCGTGAGCAGCCTGCTGGCCGGCATCGTCACGCTGATCGAGCGACCGTACCGAGTCGGCGATTGGGTGAAGATCGGCGAGACCTACGGCGAGATCACACAGATCGACCTGCGCACCGTTTCGATCCGCACGCCGGATGACAATCAAGTCCTGATTCCTCACGCGACGCTCTGGACGAACCCACTCTCGAACGCCACTTGCGGCCAACACGATCTACTTTGCGAAACGTACTTCTATCTGCACCCCGATCACGACGGCACCACCGTTCGCAAAGCTCTGTACGACGTCGCGATCACCAGCCCCTACCATCGCGCCGATCGCCGAGTCGTGGTTGTCGCGGCACAGCTTCCGTTCGGCATGTGTTACAAGATCAAGGCGCATCCGAAAGACGCCCGCGACCAATTCCTGTTCATGACCGACCTGACGATCCGTGGCCTCGCCGTGTTGCAGGAACTCGGCGCGCAACCCGTCACCGCTCCAACCGCCGTGACACTGTGACGATTCGTCACACTGACCTGAATCCAACGTCCGCATATCTAACCCCAACGCCATCGGCGTGGGCGCGCACGCCGATGCGTTGGCGTTGCGGTTAAACAGTTCTTTCCATGCCGCGTAGTAACTTTCAACAACCCAACACACTTTGGAGACCACCATGCACGCAACCAAGATCGACATCCCGGCCGAAACTCGCGAACAAGTGATCTGCCTGCTCAACGAGCGATTGGCGGACCTCATCGACTTGCACCGACGAGCCAAGCAAGCACACTGGAACGTACGAGGCTCGAATTTTCTCTCGCTGCACAAACGGTTCGACGATCTCGCTGCCGTTCTCGACGAACATATCGACGCCGTCGCCGAGCGCATCGCCGCTTTGGGCGGGATCGCCGAAGGCACGCTGTCCGCTGTCACGAAGCGGACAACGCTCGCAGCCTGTTCCCTCGAAAGCGTCTCAGGGCACGACTATCTCCAAGCCCTCTCGACATCCCTCGCCACAGTCGGCCGCTCCATGCGTTCTGCCGTCGACCGTGCTGACAACCTCGCTGACGCCAACACCGCGGACCTTTTCACCGGCGTCTCAAGCGATCTCGACAAGCAACTGTGGCTCCTGGAAGCACACTTTGAATCGGACTGCTCATCATGCGGCTGCAATCGGCGACAAGCCATTATTCAAAGCAACACGAACGAAGCACTCCCGGATGTTTGCCCGAATTGACTTGTGCTGCAAAAGCGACCTCCACGGAATCGAAGTGGAGATCAGGAGACTCTCAGCCGGCGAAATCCCCAGTCGAAGGACGATTCGAGTTGAACTCGTTGCATCAAGGTTGCAGAGAACGGACGAAAAGCAAAAGATCGCAAACACAGTATGAAAAGATGGTCGGACGACCTTAATTCTACAACTGCTTATTTCAATGCGACTTGCGAAGTGGACGATACAAGACTCGAACTTGTGACCTCCACGATGTCAACGTGGCGCTCTAACCAACTGAGCTAATCGTCCTGGACGAGGGGGGCGAAGAGTAAAAGTCGCTCGGCGCTTCGTCAAGCGGCCTCTGAGCGTGTTTCAGGCGGTCGTTCTTGGCTGCCGTGCGATTGAAATGGTCATCGTCGAAAGATGACCGCCAGGGTGAATTCGTGGTCGAAGAAACGGTGGTTGCCGTCGCGGAGCGGCGCGACATAGCCGGCGCGGATGATGGTTGAGCGGGCGATTTCGGTGTGGAGTGCGAAGGTCATGTTGACGGCGTCGAGGCGACCCGAGTTCGCGCCGAACGTCACGATCTGGTTGCGGTCGGTGACGACGTCGGCACTGTTGAGCGCGGTCGTGTAATGCAGCTCGATGAGACCGGCGAGTCCGGTCAGAAATTCTGCTTCGGGGTCGCGGAACATCCAATAGCCGAACGACGTGTCGAGGTACAGCAGCGTTTGATCGGTCAGTTTGCGATGGTCAACCGTGTTTGGAATCAGGTTGCGGACTTGGACCGAATTGTCGTTGGTCGGTGTGTCGACTTGCAGAAAGCTGTTGAAGAAGAAGTCATCGTTCGGAGCGGCTTGATACGCGAGGAAGGGAATCAGATGGACGGCGTTGTTGCTGACAGTCAACTCGGCACCGCCGTCACCGGAGTTCGGGAGTGAGACCCGCAAGTCGTTGCCCGTTGGCGTGTTGACCGCCAAGCCGAATGCGACGGCTTGAGACTCGTTGGAATACAACAGACCCTTCAGCGTGACCACCAAGTCGCCGACGGTGTTCGTGCGGTACATGGCGTCTTGTGTCGAAAGAGAAACGGGGACGCTCAACGGCAAACGGAACTCGATCGAGGCGTTGCCATCGGCAAACGTTTTTTCAACGCCCAGCGTGAAGCGATCAACGTTGGCGTCCGTCGAGCGGAAGCCAGGAGTCAGGCTCGTGGCTTCGAGGGCATTTTGGAAATGGTGATAAGTGCCGAAGACTCGATCGGTGGGCATCGCGCGCGAGTGTTCGTTCTTGAATCGTCGGCTGCCTCCGGCCAACGGCAAGTCGAGCACCGCCTCTCGTGAGTTGCCATTCGTCGTGTCAGTTGTGAAAGCGGAAATCGTGGCGGTCAGCGGTATGAAGGAATCGCCAAACATATCGGGGGCTCGGGATAGCCGCGCCAAAAAAGGTTGGTTGGGCTGAGCATTCGCGAACGGGTTGAACTGCGGCGGCGGATCGGGACGAGGAGCCGGACGCGGTGGTGATGCCGGGGGTGTCGGCAGTCGAGTCGGTGGGTTTGAAGGGGTGGTTGGTTTCGGTGGAGCTTTGTCTTGAAACGCGAATTCCCCACGTTCGGGGGACTCCGACTCGCGGACGATGTCTCCGGTCAAGTTCGCGGGGGATGATTGCCATGCCTCGACAGGGACGGGAATCCACAAGCCGCTGGCGATGAGTGAGAAGAAGATGAGCGTTCGAGCCAGAGACATCAGCAATTCCTTGGAGCTTTTCCGTCACTCAACGCAATCATTCCACCGATCGGTGTTCTTCCCGTTTCGATCGGCCGCAGTCTGGGTCGCGGTTGCATGTGATGGAGAATGTGGCTGTGCTGAAGAATGACGATTCGCAGAATGTCAGGATCGCAACGGTCCGGCAATCTGAGTCAGGGGTTTCGCAGGCTGATCCCACGTTTGAAAAGGATTCCCGTTCACATGGCGGCAAATGCTGCCGGTACCGGCTCTTGGCGACTGCGGTGTCTTGAGCAAGAATGCCTGCCGGCGAAGGGCTGTCGACAGGCGAAGGTCTAACGATCACCACCGGCAGGGCCGCTAAAACTCAGAGCGAAAACGGGTTTCGTGCAGTCCAGGCGCTTGTCGGTGGCTTTCTGCGTGGGATATTTTGTGTCCCTCGTAGCCCGAGAGAGAGGAAAGTCGGATGGCGGAACTCGTCGTTTGCGGTCCTGAACCGATGCAACGGTGGCGTCGTCCGATCCCACTCGGCGAGGTCATTCGTGTGGGGCGAGCGCCTCGCAGCGGTTGGGCCGTGCCGTGGGACGCTCTGATTTCTCGCGAACATGCCGAGGTGCAATTGGTGAATTCGCAACTGCGAGTTCGCCGACTCGAAACCGCGCGCAACCCGATCTACTACCAGGATGCGGACAATTCGGATTTTCTGGTGAAGGCGGGGGAGCAATTCCGCATCGGTCGCACAGTCTTTCAGTTGGTTGCGGCGGAAATGGAAGAGGACGCGCCGTCGCCATCCGCCGAGCGTTCATTCCATCCCGATGAATTGCGCAAAGTCGCTTTCCAAAATGCGGACCAACGTTTGGAAGTGCTCGCCAAGTTACCGAAGGCGATCATGAAAACGACGTCCGACGAGGACTTGGCCAGCGAAGTGGTCAGTCTCGTTCTGGAAGCAATTCCCACGGCCGAAGCGGCCTCGGTTGTCGTGTTCGATGACTTCTCCGCGAATGCGAACCCCAAAATGATCCGTTGGGACAATCGTGGAGATTCGCTGGGGCGATTCACTCCGAGTCGCCGCCTGATGCTCAAAGCGCTGCAACTGGGGCAAGGGCTGTTGCACATCTGGGCCGACCGCGACGAATCGAACCCCGCATTCACGGTCAGCGGTTCGCTGGACTGGGCGTTCTGTATGCCGTTCCGGGGCGATGCGTGTCACGGCTGGTGCTTGTATGTGTCTGGGCAAAAAGATGGCTTGCCCGGCAGTTCGATCGGTGAGGAACAACTCAAGGGGGACTTGCGATTCGCGGAACTTCTCAGCGAGTTCATCGGGTCTATCCGACAAGTCCGCAACCTCTCAAAACAACAAGCCAGTCTCGGTAGGTTCTTCCCGCCGCAGGTGCTGGAGACGTTGCGGAATATCGACGCGGAACAGCAACTGGAGCCCAGAGAGACTGATATCACCGTGTTGTTTTGCGACGTGCGTGGCTTCGCGAAGAAGGCCGAGCAGTCGCAAGAAAACCTGCGCGAGTTGCTGAACCGGGTCAGCGATGCGTTGGGAGTCATGACCTGTGGGATCATCAAATATGACGGTGTGATCGCGGACTTTCAGGGAGATGCGGCGCTCGGCTTCTGGGGCTGGCCGGCTCCGCGCGAAGACGATCGGCTGTCGGCGTGCCGGGCCGCGTTGCAAATCCAACAGGAATTCCAAAAAGCGCGGAGTACGCCGGGACACACACTGTCGGGATTTCAGGTGGGGATCGGGATTGCTCACGGCCGAGCGATCGCCGGCAAGATCGGCACGACCGAACAAATCAAAGTGGGCGCGTTCGGTCCGACCGTCAACCTCGGCGCGCGGCTGGAAAGTCTGACAAAAACGCTGAATGCGTCGATCTTGATGGACGAGGCGACCGCCGAATACGTGCGAGAGGCTTTACCTCTCTCGGAGGGACGATTGCGTCGAATGGGCCGTTTCCGTCCCGCCGGGTTGAACCAAGATTTGACGCTCACCCAGTTGTTGCCCTCTACCGAATTGGATGCCACCGTCACAGATGAAGCGATTGCCCTCTACCAGACTGCTTCGGGGTTGTTTGAGGCGGGAAAATGGAGAGCCGCGCTGAACCAACTCAACCGCTTGCCCGAACAAGACCAGGGGAAGGATTTCCTGTCGGAGTACATCACCCAAAATCATGTTGAGCCGCCACCCAATTGGAATGGCGTGATCGTCATGCAATCGAAATGACGCTTCGCGGCGTCCGTGAGTTCGTCACTATGAAAGTCTACATCGTCCCCTCATCTGTCGGTGGCTCGAATCGCAATCAGATTCTGGCAACGTGCATCGTCAATGACACGGTGGCCATCGACGCGGGTGTGCTGGGCATGCTTTCGCCGCTGGATGCTCAACGTCGCGTGAAGCACGTTTTTCTGTCGCACTCGCATCTCGATCATTTGGCGACGCTGCCGTTGTTTGTCGACAACGTCTACGTGCATGGCCCGGAGTGCCCGTCCGTCTGGGGACATCCTCACGCTCTGGAAACTCTGCAACGCGACATCTTCAACGACCGCGTGTGGCCCGACATGATCCGCCTCGGTGGCGAAGAATCTCCCTTCTTGCATCTGCACCCCTTGGCGGCGGAGCAGACTGTCGAAGTCGAAGGCTTGCGAATCACCCCCATCGAATTGAAGCACGTCGTCCCGGTGTATGGTCATTTGGTCGAGGAACAGGCGACGGGCGTGTCGGTGCTGTTCGTTTCTGACACTGGCCCATCGGATCGAGTCTGGGAAATCGCCAATCAAACTCCCGGATTGAAGTGTCTCTTTTTGGAAGCCAGTTTTCCGAACAATATGACTTGGCTGGCGGAGAAAGCCGCGCATCTCACTCCGGAGTTGTTCCGCAGCGAACTGGCCAAGCTCAAGCGACCGGTCCCTGTGCAGGTCATCCACGTGAAGGTCGCCTTTGAGGCGAAAATCCACGAAGAGATCAAAGCGCTGAAACTCCCCAACCTGACCATTGCGCAACCCGGCACGACGTTGGAATTCGCCTGAGCCACTCAACCGCCATTCGGGAACTGTGGTCGCGCCTATCGCGACGGCAGCTTCTCGAACTGCCGCTCAGTTTAATCGCGCGTCGAATCGCAAAATGGCTTCAATGCGCGCCGCTTCTTTCAGCCGCTGCCGCACTTGATCGAGTAGTCCCTGAGCATCCGCTCGCTCAAAACGTTTCGCGGCTTGCTGGAGCGTCCTGGTCATGCGCGGATACTTGCCTTGCAGCCGATAAAGTTCCGCGAGATTCAGCAAGTCGGTCCCGACGCCGAGGTCATCCAACATGAGTCGATGCAAACGCAGCGACTTGCGCAGCCACAGCGTCCCCGATTCCAAGTCGCCACGAGTCGCCGCCAGCAAGCCCAAGTTTCCGGAATCGGTCGCACAGCCTTCCCACGAGCCGCGCCATTCCTCGATCGCCAGCGCACGCCGCCAAAGCGATTCGGCGATGTCCCACTCACGCTTCAAGAACGCATCGCAACCGCGGCCGGTCAGATCACTCGCCAGGCGAGCCAATTCGTCATCCGTTTGCCAAGAGGAGTTCACTTCCTTTCGCGATCCCCAAGCCAGTGACTGTTGCTGCCAAACTTCGGCGGCGAGCCAATGCCCCGATTGTCGCAAGGCAGCCGCGAGGTTATGGCATGAGACCTCAGCCAGGACCACATCGTGGTCTGTCAGCGCGACTTGAAGCAGTCTGCGGAATTGATCCTCGGCGAGATCGAAGTCTCCACGAGTCAGCAAGCAACACGCCGCTTCAACTTGCTCTGCGAGATGATTCCTCGTGGCAAGGAGCTTAACCCAGCCAGAGACGTGCGGCAGGGTTTCAACCTGCGCTGAAGTGCTCGACTGGTTCGAAACCTGCTCGACCGGAAGTTCAATTTTGTGGATCACTGGCGTAACGCTCCGCTACGAGGAAGGAAGTTGAGAGCGAGCGTGCGTGGCGTTACGAGATCGGCGGCAGAATACAGACTTTACGGATTGTGTCAATTTTGACGGTTGTAATGATTGTGGCGAATCGCGCCTCAACGACGCGGTCTGCTTGCAGGCCGACTTCCAGCAGTCATAACATCCGCCCGCCAAGCCGGATCGCGGTAGCCTGCTTTTGGTCGATCGAAAGGCGAGCTTATGTTTGACTTAAAAGACGACATCGACCCTGCGGAAAGCTTCCAAATTAAATGGCAGGACAGTTGTGTCGTCGTGATCCCGGCGGCGAATGTTGAGACCATGCGTTGGGATCTCATCGAACCGGCCGCCGCGATCATCTTCGGGCCGTTGAAGTCTCAAAACGTGCCGATGGTGATTTTTGATTTGAGCCAAGTGAGCTACTTCGGCTCGGTCTTTCTGGCCCTGCTGCTGCGTTGCCACAAGCTGGTTAAGAGCCGCGGTGGCGAGTTGGTCTTGTGCGGCCCCAGCGAGATGGCTCGCGAGCTTCTGCGGGTCACGTCGCTCGACACGCTCTGGGCGATCTACGATTCGCGCGAGGAAGCACTGTCGGCATTGGCGGCGTGACGAGACGAGTTCGGACCGGCATCGCCGCCCCGGCGACATGGAAGCAACGGAAGCACACATGACGGATCGACCGCCCACTCCCCACGAATTCGACCCTTCGCAGTCCTATCAAGAGATCCTGTCGACTCCGCTCGAAGAACTCCTGCGAGCATCCGCGCCGCAGGACTTGGCCGGACGCATGTCCGACGAGATTCCCGATGACCTCTTCGATCCTGATCCGATCGAACTCACTCGCCAACAGCGTGCGCCTGTCACGCTGGAGTCTCTGATCGCGGAGATCAAGCTGAACGCTGACAAGCTCAGTCGTGACAACGCGGCGTTAGGGGACGTCAAGATTCTAGCGCGTGCGCTGAAAGAGTTGCGTTACGCCTTCAAGATCTTCACGCCGTATCGGCATGTTCGCAAAGTGACGGTGTTTGGTTCGGCGCGGACTCGCCCCGATCATCCCAGCTATCAGCAGTCGGTCGAATTCGGTCGCCGCATGGCGGCTCTCGGGTGGATGGTCGTCACTGGAGCGGGTGGCGGCATCATGGAGGGGGCTCACGTCGGAGCCGGTCGCGACATGGCGATGGGGGTCAACATCATGCTCCCCTTCGAGCAAGCTGCGAATCCGATCATTGCCAAGGATCACAAGCTCATCAATCTCAAATACTTCTTCACTCGCAAGCTGCTGTTCGTGAAAGAGGTCGGCGCGATCGTGTTGTTTCCCGGCGGCTTCGGCACTCAAGACGAATGCTTTGAAACGCTGACTCTGATCCAAACCGGCAAGCACGAGTTGATGCCGATTGTCTGTGTCGATGAACCGAACAACGACTACTGGGGCAAGTGGCGTCGGTATCTGCAAGACGAATTGCTTTCGGAGGGCTGGATCTCGCCGGAGGACTTGTCGCTGTTCAAAGTCACCAACAGCGTCGATGCCGCCGTCGAAGAAATCCTGCACTTCTTCCGAGCATACCACGGTATGAGATTCGTTCGCGGTCGGTTGGTGCTGCGTCTGAACCTCCCGGTCTCGGACGACTTACTGACTCGATTGAACGACGAATTTTCCGACCTGCTGGAAGGTGGCCGCATTGAGCGAGCGACCGCACATCGACTGGAATCCGATGAACCCGAAGCGATCGGACTGCCGCGACTCACGATGCAATTCGACCGCAAAAAAGTTGGCCGCTTGCGGCAGATGGTGGACGTGATCAACAACGAAGCATGAGGGGCTTCCCCTTCGGGGTCAGCGGCCACACTTGCGAATCTGTGTCCACACATCTCCCGCGAAGAGGTCGATCATTTCGGCGAGACCTTCAGCGACGAACTCGGGACCGGATACGAATCTCCCTGGCCGAGTCCACGTTTGCAGCTTCTCCGGATCGATGCCCAGCATGCGGACCAACAGGCTGTCGATGTCCGTCTCCAAGAGCTTGAAGTGCCGGGTCCACTCAGCGGCCTCTTCCAGACGAACCTCTTCCTCGCTTTGCCAGCGAATCGGATGAAATAGCAACGTCGAATGCGGCGTGACGAATCGCCGCTCGCACGCCGCAAAGGGGAGGATCGACGCCGAAGAACATTCTCCCGCGACCACTCCAATCGCTCGCAACCCGCGCAGCTTGATCAGGGTTGCCAATGCCAAGCCGCAATAGATGCTGCCGCCGCCGCTGTCGAAGAAGATCGTCCCACGGCTGTTGCGGGGCACCTCCATCAACTGCTGAAACAATTCCGTCTGCTTGTCGGTTAAATCGCCGAAGATGCCGGCTTCCCAATCGGTCTCCTTTGGAGAGGCCGAACGGGACCACGCTCCGGGCGGTGGGTACGGCAACAACTTCGAGGATTCGGGTTCGGAAGCTGTGCGAAAATTCTTGCGAGTCATGGATTTGCCGGCTGCGAGAATCAAAAGTTGAAGACGTTTTCGAGAGCGTTCGGCTTTTAGTCGGCGTTCCTGGGGACCGCAACGCCCTGCGGCTTCACATTGCGATCTTCGCCGTGATCTTTGAAGGGCTTGGCCAAGCCTCTCAGTGGTCTGACGGTCTTAACGATTTTTTCAATTTTGCTGATCTCATTAAGTCCCGGAAATCGGAGCAGGTTACGTCGGGACGACCAGCATTTCGCACAGTTCGCACAGAAATCATCAGCTTGACAATCCGACTTGCCGATTTATATTTCCGACCCGTCCGATCACTAGATGTGGGGCCTGACCCATCCAACTCCCACAACTAATTGTGGCTCAGTTCGTCCCTTACCGCTTCCGATTTCGCCGACCAAAGTCGCTGTTTTACCGGCAACTCTGTGGCATGAGGCCAGTCAGAGCGGGTCATGACGCCCCGTGGTTTTTCCTTTTTTCTTCTGGCAAAAGGAGTGCATGATGCACGACGCCAACGCTCTTTTGGATGCTGATTATCTCTCCGCTTCGGCCACTCGTTCGCACAACGCTGGCGGCCCAAATGGCAATGGGCAATCTCGCGAGACGACTCGCGGCACCGCCCAGCCCGGATCGCATTTCACGCCCCAAACAACTCCCATGAAGATCGCTCCGCATTTTTGTCCCGCCAACGTCGATCCGTTCTCGACAACGGAATGGGATTACCGCACGGCCGCGATCAAGGACGAGAACGGCAAGGTGCTGTTCGAGCAAACCAACTGCGAAGTCCCAAAGGACTGGTCGCCGCTCGCGACGAACGTTGTGGTCAGCAAGTATTTTTACGGCGAGCCGGGGACTCCCGAACGCGAGACGAGCGTGCGGCAAGTCATTCATCGCGTCTCGCGCACGATGGCCGATTGGGGCATCAAAGACGGCTACTTCGCGACGCCGGCCGACGGTGAGACGTTCTACCGCGAACTGACTTGGCTGTTGCTGCACCAGCACGGCTGCTTCAACTCGCCCGTGTGGTTCAACGTCGGGTTGTATCACCAGTACGGCGTCAAAGGTTCGCAGGGAAACTATCGCTGGGATGTCGAGACGCAGTCGATCCGCCGGCCCGACACGCCCTACGAATTCCCGCAAGGTTCGGCCTGCTTCATTCAGTCGGTCGAAGACAACATGGAGGACATCATGCGTCTCGCTCGCAGCGAGGCGATGTTGTTCAAGTTCGGTTCGGGAACCGGCACCGACTTGTCCACAATCCGCTCTTCCAAAGAGAAACTCTCCGGTGGCGGAGTCCCATCGGGACCGCTGTCATTCATGCGTGTCTATGACCAGATCGCGGCAGTCGTGAAGTCAGGCGGGAAGACTCGCCGAGCGGCCAAGATGCAGAGTCTCAAGGACTGGCATCCGGACATCATGGAATTCATCCAGTGCAAGACGAAGGAAGAGAAGAAGGCTCGGCTGCTGATCGACTCGGGTGAGTACGAATCGAACTTCAACGGCGAAGCGTATAGCTCGATCATGTTCCAGAACGCGAACCTGTCGGTGCGCCTCAGCGACGAGTTCATGCAGTCGGCCCTCGAAGGCAAGAAGTGGCGGACGCATTGGGTCACGGACCCAAATAAGTCCGGTCCTGAATACGACGCGAAGTCCATGATGCGTGAGATGGCCGCCGGCACTTGGTACTGCGGTGATCCCGGCGTGCAATACGACACGACGATTAACCGCTGGCACACGTGTTCGAACACAGGCCGCATCAACGCCAGCAATCCGTGCTCCGAGTACATGTTCCTCGACGACACGGCGTGCAACCTCGCGAGCATCAACTTGCGAAAGTTCTCCCGCGAGGGGAACAAGTTCGACATCGACAGCTTTCGCCGAGCGTGCGCGATCTTCATCACCGCTCAGGAAATCCTCGTCGATCACGCAAGCTATCCGACTCCGGCCATCGCCGAGAACAGCCATCTGTTCCGGCCACTGGGGCTTGGCTACGCGAACCTCGGCAGCTTGTTGATGTCGTGGGGCATCCCCTACGACAGCGACGCTGGCCGCGGTGTGTGCGGTTCGATCACCGCGTTGCTCAACGGGCAGGCGTACCTCACGTCGAGCCGCATCGCCAGCAGCATCGGGACGTTCGCCGGATATTTGGAGAACGAGCAACCGATGCTCCGCGTAATGTCGATGCACCGCGAAGCCGCGTACCGCATCGACCCGTGTTGTCCCGATTATTTGCGACAGGCGGCTCAGCAAGTCTGGGACGAGTGTCTCGAATCGGGCCGCAAGCACGGCTATCGGAATGCTCAGGCGACGGTGCTCGCGCCGACTGGCACGATTGCCTTCATGATGGATTGCGACACGACCGGCATCGAGCCGGACATCGCGCTCATCAAGTACAAGCAGCTTGCCGGCGGCGGCATGTTGAAGATCATCAACCGCACGGTGCCGGTCGGGCTCAAGTCGCTCGGCTACGATCAGCCGCAAATTGAGGGCATCCTTGATTACCTCGAAAAGAACGACACGATCGAAGGCGCTCCGAACCTGCGGAACGAAGACTTGCCGGTCTTCGACTGTGCGTTCAAAGCCCCCAAAGGATTGCGGACGATTCATTGGCGAGGACACGTCAAGATGATGGCCGCCGCTCAACCATTCTTGAGCGGTGCGATCTCGAAGACCGTCAACATGCCGGCCGATTCGACCGTCGAGGACATCGAGAGTGCCTATATCGACGGTTGGAAGCTGGGCCTCAAGGCGCTGGCGATCTACCGCGACGGCTCGAAGCAATCGCAGCCGCTGAATACGTCGAAAGAGGGCGACAAGAAGAAGGCAGACGGCACCGTCGAGACGGCACTCGGACAACCGATTCGCCGCCGCCTGCCCGCAACGCGGAACTCGATCACTCACAAGTTCAGCGTCGGCAATCACGACGGCTACATCACGGTGGGCCTGTTTGAGGACAACACGCCGGGCGAACTCTTCATCACGATGGCCAAAGAAGGGAGCACGATCGGCGGCTTGATGGACGTCATCGGCACGCTCACTTCGATGGGCCTGCAATACGGAGTGCCGGTGCAAGTCTTTGTCGAGAAGTTCTCGCACAGCCGGTTCGAGCCGAGCGGTTGGACGAAGAACCAAGACATCCCCCACGCCAAGTCGGTGGTCGATTACATCTATCGCTGGCTGGGTATGGAGTTCGTCCCCGGCTACCGCGAAGCGAACAGCCCGCGGTTCAACGGCAATAACGGAAATGGCCACATGCCTCAAACCGCGCCGACCGCTGACACCGTCACCAAAGAGCTGGCTGCGTTGATCGAGACGCACGTCAATGGAGCCGGCTCGACTTCCACGAGTACACCGTTTGCCAACGCCAGTTCGGCCTTCGGTGGTCTCCCAGAATCGGGCGACAGCCCCGCTGTTCGCAACCTGCAATTCGCTCGTTTCCAAAGCGACGCGCCGGCCTGCGACAGTTGCGGAGCGATCACCGTCCGCAACGGCAACTGCTACCTCTGCCACAACTGCGGAGCCAGCATGGGCTGTTCGTAGAACGTTGGTCAGGCTTTCCAGCCTGACCCGAACGACCACAAGCGTCGGTCAGAGAACGACCGTCGATAGCCCTTCCAGTCAGGCTGGAAAGCCTGACCTACAAAACGCACGGGATGCTGCTGACGGAGCGGCTCGTCCTGGCATCGAGCACCCCGGTCCAATCAGGAGGGACCGGGGTGCTTTCTTTTTGTGGCTGTGTCACTGAGCAACATTGCCACTCCGAGCAACATTGCCACTCCGACGATTCAGCCTCGAAGACTCGAACCGTCAGATTCGATATCTGGCGACTTTGGCGACTGGAGCTACTCCTCCATCACCTGTTTCTCTTTGGCAGCGGCTTCGTCGTTGACCGAGCCTTCGAACTTCTTCGTGAGGCTTTGGATTTCCTCTTTGGTCGCGTCGCAGAGATCTTCGGTCAGGATCTTGTCCTTCTGCGAGGTGTCGGCGTGCTTGTTGGCGTCGCGGCGAACATTGCGGATGGCGACGCGGGCTTCTTCGGCGAATTCTTTGACGCGCGCAACGAGTTGCTTGCGGCGGTCGGTAGAGAGCGGCGGGATGTTTAAGCGGATGACTCGGCCGTCGATCTTCGGGGCGAGTCCCACGTCGCTGGATTGGATCGCTTTGCCGATCGCGGCCACGTTGGCCTGGTCATAAGGCCGAATCATGATCTGCTGCGGCTCCGGAACACTGACCTGAGCAATCTGCTTGAGCGGCGTTTCCGAGCCGTAGACTTCGACGCGGATGTTATCCACAAGTCCCGGTGTGGCTCGGCCGGTGCGGAGGCCCTTGATCTGACAGCGAAAATTGGCGGCGGCCTTTTCCATGCGCTCTTCGCAGTCCAGCAGAATGTCGTCCTGGTCCATGATCGATCCTTGGTTCGTGGGGCAGGTTTTCAACCTGCCAGCAGTGGGACGGGCAGGTTGAAAACCTGCCCCACAGTACGTCGGAAACTTATCGGATCGGCAATCCGTTGCAAGCATTTCATCGGCGTCCTCGTTCGTCGCGGCGTGAGGTCTTGCTCTTTGAGATTTCATTTTCATCGCCGACTTGCCGATGTTTCTCTGCGGCGTATCATGTCGCCCAGCCCGGTGCCGCTTTGATGGGCTTGATCTCGGCACATTGCTTTATGTCGCACGACAAACCGCTGGAGGACGTGAATGACACGTCCGGCCCCGATCCGATTCCGATAGAGCGCGACCGTTTCGCTCGCAAACGCGGAAACGAAAAGCTGCGGCGGCAGATTGTCTTCGAGGCCGCTCGGCTGATGTACCGCCGCGAAGAGAAAGAGTACTACCGCGCGAAGCTCAAAGCCGCACGGGCCATCTGCCAAGGTTGGGTGAAGCCGTCCGACTTGCCCAGCAATTCCGAAATCCGCGATGAGATTCAGCGGATGGCGTTCCTCTTTGAAGGGGACTCGCGACACGATCATCTTCGCGAGATGCGCATCGAAGCATTGCGGGTGATGCGGCTACTGGCGGCTTTCAAGCCGAAGTTGATCGGCAGCACGCTGACTGGCCATGTGCGGCACGGCTCGGACATTGATCTGCACGTCTTCACGTCGAGCGCCGAATCGGTCGCGATGGTCTTGGACCAGGAAGGCATGACGTTTGACATCGAGAGCAAGCACGTCCGTAAGCACGGTGAAGAGCGTGTCTTCACTCACATCCACATTCAGGACCGGTTTCCGATCGAGCTGACGCTCTACTCGGTTGAGAAGCTGGCCTACGTCTTTAAGAGTTCGATCACCGGCAAAGCGATCGAACGCGCGTCGCTCGCCGAGTTTGAGCAACTGCTCCACCACGAGTATCCCGACATCGAACTCGACGACGAAGTGCTCGATGCCGAGAGCAAGGTCGATCGCTTCCAAGTTTTTCGTTCGCTGTTGCTGCCGTTGGAGGGAGTCGGCCAATCCAAGAAGCATCATCCGGAAGGAGACGTGCTCTATCACAGCCTGCAAGTCTTCGAGTTGGCTCGCGACGAACTCCCCTACGATGAGGAATTCCTGCTGGCCGCGCTGCTGCACGACATCGGCAAGGGACTCGATCCGGACGACCACGTCGCCGCCGCGCTCGAAGCGCTGGGTGAGTTCATCACGCCGCGCACCGCGTGGTTCATCGAGCATCACATGGAGGCGCATCTCGTCGCCGACGGCACGATCGGCTTTCGCGCGCGGCAGCGGTTGCGCGAGTCACCGGACTACGATGAGTTGATGCTGCTCCAAAAGTGCGACCGCGGCGGCCGAGTGCGCGGGATGCAGGTCATGGAGGTCGATGAGGCTCTCGACTTCCTGCGCGAATTGGCGCGGATGAACGGATAGGCCGACCCGGATCAAAGTAGACCGGTCACTCCGTGACCGGAATTCGAGTCACGGAGTGACTCGTCTACTTTGGCGGCAGCTTGCGGTCGGCGAAGTCGAGGATGCGTTGCCAGTAGGCTCGGTTGAGGACGTGCTTTTCGTCGCGGCGGTACTGCACGAGGTCGCCGCAGTTGGCGTCGGTGAAGGCTTCGTCGCCGCTGACGAGGCCGCTGCCGGCGAGACCGCGACCGCCGAGGAACTTGTAGACCTTGTCGGCTCCTTTCAGCGACAGCATCGCGTTGTCGAAGTTGGCCCACTTGTCTTGATCCCCCTCGCCATCGAACAGCGGGCGCGGAGCGACCAACGCGACGAGCAGGTGCTGGTCGATCGGCAGCTTTGTTTCATTGCCGCCGAATGGGACGAACGAGTCGCTGAACCAGTGCGGGAAGACTCGATTGATTCGCTCGATGGTTTCTTGATCGTTGCCACGATTCAGCGCCATCCCGCCAGTGCCCGATTGATGCGGCACCGACAGCGCGATGCGTTCGTCGAAAGCCGCCGCAAACAACGCGGTCTTGCCGAGACGCGAATGACCGACGGCGCAGATGCGCGACTTGTCGATGTCCGGCCGGGTCACGAGGTAATCGACGACGCGGGACACACCCCAAGCCCACGCGCGGATCGTGCCCCAATCGTGTGGGCCGAGCTTGTCTTGTCCCGCCGGCAAGTAATGCGGATGAATGCCGTCGGTCAGTTCGGGCGTATCGGGATCGAGGTCCGCGTTGTAGAGCGTTGCCAACGCATAACCGCGCTCCACCAGTAAGTCGGGACACCAGACATCCTTTTGTGTCCCGCGTCCTTTGTCGGTGGCGCGATCGTTCTCGACGCCGGCGCAGCTCTTGTAAATCCACTGCGATGGCAGCGCGATTTGCGGATCAGCCAGCACCGTGTGATTGCCGCAGAAGTTCAATCCGACAAAGACCGGTGCTGGCCCTTTGCGTCCGTTGGGCACGATCAACAGCAGGTTGATGGGCGGCGCGGTCTTCGGTCCGAACTTGATCGTGACTTCGCGGAGCGTGGCCTTGCCATCGAGACACTTCTCGTCGGTGCGGACGATGGTCGCGGTGAGATTGTCCGGTGGCGGCGGAGCCTTGCCATACATGTAGTGCTCGAACAGCGCCTTCAATTCGGGACGTCGCTTGTTGAACCAATCATCGCGCGTGCGGACCGGCGTGCCGTCGAGCATTACGAGCGGATCGGGCGGCTCCGGGCGAACCGGAAGTTGCTCGAACGCCGGGAACTCAGCGCCCGAAACCGTTCCGAGACTCAGGCAGCACAGCACCGCAAATATCCAAGCACGACGCACGATTCTCTCGCGTAACATCAGCAGGCTCCCTTGCAGTAAAGACGAACCAATTCGACGGGCAGTTCGCGCTCAGACTACCGCTCGAATGTTGGACGCCGCAATGCAGTCGCGATCGGCAAGAGCCTGAGCGGAGCCTGCCTTGCGTGCCTATTTCGTCGCTCCTACAACCCGCCGCGGCGGGCCGCTTGGCGGTGCTCGTAGCGACCGCATTGATGCGGTCTCTGACCATGACCCGATGAATCGGGTCACTACGAGCACCACGACAAACGGAACGAAACCGTTTGGCCCGGTCCGTGGTACGACGGACCTTGTGCGTGAAAACCAAACAGCCGTCCGTGACGGCGTCTCTTTTTGCAGATCGGATCGAACATGAATCGTTGGTTGCGAGTCGGAACGTTGTGGTTGGCGTTGGCGGCAGTGTTGTTGCCTCGCCTGCCGGTGTTTGCGGCGGATGATGAGCCAGTCGGCACAGATCGACTCCTGCCACCGGAAGTGGCCGTGTACGTGTCGGTGCCGGATGTGGACGAGCTGAAAGCTCGCTGGGCCAAGACGGCGATGGGCAACCTTGCAGAAGACTCGACCTTCGAGCCGTTCAAGCAAGAGATCATGAAAGCCCTCGAAGGCGTTTCCGGAAAAGTGGAAGAGGAACTCGGCGTCTCACTGAAGGCTCTGCTGCAAATCCCCAGCGGTGAGTTCGCATTCGCCGTGCTGACGCCCCCCGGCAAGAAGTTGTCGGCCGTGATGTTTCTGGACTTCGGCGACAACGAGAAGACCGTCGACGCTCTGCTGGAGAAAGCCGAGAAGGCCCTCGAAGACAACGGCGCGGAGAGCGACGACGAAGAGATCGACGGCACCAAGGTCACCACCTGGACCTTCAAGGGCGGCAGCCCCCAGCAGCCGAACAAACTGGTCTATTTCATCAAGGACACGATGATCGTCATCAGCTCCGATCTGGCCACCGCCAAGGGAGTCCTGAACCGCTGGGATGGCAAGCACTCCGACACGTTCGCGGACAATGACAACTACAATCTGATTCTGGAGAAGTGCCAAACCGACGACGAAGACGGTCTCATCGTGTGGTACATCAATCCCATCGGTTTGCTGCAAGCCGGGCTCGCGCAGGCGGCCGCTCAGAATCCACAACTCGCGCTGGCCGGTGTGTTCCTGGAACCGCTCGGATTGTTCAGCCTCAAGGCGGTCGGCGGTTCGGCGGACATGGGGACCGAACAGTTCGACAGCGTCTCGAAGACGTTCCTCGTCATCGAGCAGCCGACGAAGGGAGTCATGAACCTCTTCCAATTCCCGGCCGTCGAGCAGAAGCCCCCCAAATGGGTTTCATCGAACGCGAGTGCGTGGTTCTCGGTGAACTGGGACGTCAGCGAAGCGTATCAAGCGGCCAGCAGCTTGTTCGCAATGATTCCCAACGCCCCGCCAGGTGGCTTGGACGACATCGTCGAAAACTTGGCTCAGCAAGAGCCGCGAGTGCATTTGAAAAAGGACATCCTTGAATCGCTGTCGGGACGCATTCAAGTCGTCGTGGAACCGGCGAAGAAGAAAGGGGACGAAAAGGGCCAAGATCGCGTGGTCGTCGCGATTGGCTTGAAGGATGCGAAGAAATTTCAATCGACGCTCACCAAAATCACGAACACTCCCGGCTTCCCCGGCAAGACGCGCGAATTCAAAGGCTCAACGATCATCGAGTTCGAGGTGCCTGACCTCAGCGGCAGCCTGGAACCGAAGATGGCGGGTCTCGCGATTGGCAAAGATCAGTTGATGATCAGCAATGACGTGACTGCGGTCGAGTCGATGCTCCGCGGCGACACCGATGGCGACGCGCTGGTCGATTCGGCTGAGTACAAGGCCATCGCCGAACACATTCCGGCGAAGTCCTCCATCGCCAGCTTCTCACGCAGCGATTCCCAAATGGAAGCACTGTGGGAAATGGCCAAGGGAGGCCAGGCCGGCCTGCTCCTGCCGATGATCGACTTTGAGAAACTGCCGAGCTTCGACTCCGTCAAGAAGTACCTGACCCCCAACGGCGGATACGCAGTCCCCGAAAAGAAGGGCGTCTTGTTCGTCAGCTTCGGCACGAAAAAGAAGTAGCGAATGCCGTGGGGCACGTTTCCAACTTGCCCGTGACGAGCACGTTGAAAACGTGCTCCACGACGATTTCTGAAGCCCGGCTTCTCCACAGAAGCCGGGCTTCTTTTTGCGCGTCGCCGATCCGTGTCACCTCTTCGCAACCTCGGCTATCTTGTGGCCCGCATCTCATCCAAACAAACCTCCAAGGAGCGATCCCGTGTCTCTTCAACTTAGCCAATTCACGAAGTCACTCACCGTCGAAACCGCCTTCACCGTGCTCGCTGTGGCAAAAGCTTTGAAGGCTAAAGGCAAAGACGTCGTCGAACTCGAAATCGGCGACAGCCCTTTCGACAGCACCGCGTCGGCCAAGTCGAGCGGCACGCAAGCCATCGCCAACAATCAGTCACATTACTGCCCGTCACCCGGTTTGCCGGAGTTCCGCGACGCGGCGGCGAAGTTCGTGCGAGAGGAGTTCGGCATTCCGGCCGAGGCCAAGAACGTCGTCGTCGGGCCGGGGGCAAAGGTTTTTGAGCAATTCTTCTGCGAAGCGTTTCTCGATCCGAACGACGGAGTGCTTGTCTTCAGCCCGTACTTCCCGACCTACACGCCGAACATCCTTCGGCGTGGCGCTCGCGCAGTCTTTAAGCCGCTCAAGCAGTCGAACGGTTTTCGCCCGGCGATCGCGGACATCGAAGCATTTCTGCGCGACGATCCAAAACCGAAGGCGATCTTTTTGAACTCGCCGCACAACCCGACCGGCGGCGTGCAGACCGAGCAAGATTTAGTGGAGATCGCCGACCTGATCCGCGGCAAGAACATCGCGGTGCTCAGCGACGAGCCGTATTGCCACATGGTTTGGAAGGGCAAACATCATTCACTGCTGGCTCAGCCCGGCATGATGGAGCAGTGCGTGGCCGCGTACACGTTCAGCAAAAGCTACAGCATGAGCGGCTGGCGCCTGGGCTTCGCGGTCTCGTCGGCCGAGATCGTGGACTCAATCAGCAAGATGATCAACACCACGCTGAGCTGCACGCCTCCCATCGTGCAACTCGCCGGCAAGGCCGCCCTCGAACGAGACTCCGCCGAGCGTGACGCCGTCATGGCCAAGTTCCGCGAGAAGGTGGTCCTATTGACGAACGGCCTGAACCAGATCGACGGCTTCAAAACGCTCGACCCGACCGCGACGTTCTACGTCTTCCCGAACGTCGCCCCGATCTGCAACCGGCTGGGGATCAAGAGCCACGGCCTCGCGCTGTACCTGCTGGAAGGAGCCGACGACAACTTCGGCGTCGCCTGCCTCGGCGGCGAATGTTTCGGCGAAGCCGGCGGCGGCTTCCTCCGCTTCAGTTGCGCCGAACCCAACGACCGCCTGCAAAAAGCGGTGGACTTCATCCCCGTCGCGCTGTCCCGCATCGACCGCATCGCCGCGTACCTCGAAACGCATCCGCAGTTCCGTCTGACGACGCCGTATGCGGTGGGTTAATTACTGCCCCGCTAAAGTCTCGATTGACGATCTATTTGCGATGAAGTTCAAAGGGGAACGCCAATGAAAAGTTCAGACCGCTTTGAATCGTGGCTACCGAAACTGTCAGTGATTTTTATCGTGCTGTCATTGCTCGTTGCATTGTACTTTGGAGGTGCGTTCTATTTGGCTCATAGCCACCATTCCGACAAGACCCAACGCCAGGAAGAGGCAAGGCGCGATCCAAATGAGATCGTTTTCCTGAGAGATCAATTTGATCGATACATGGATCAACGAATCGCGGACGCTGAAAATCAACTTCTTTCGGCGCGCCAGACTTTTTTTGAGATGCTCCCAGTCAGTGCTGTTTTTTTTGGTTTGGGTGTCGGTTGCAGGATGTTGGCAAAGAAAAAACAAGCTCATCGAAAAGCCAATTCCGCACCGTCGTTGAATGAGCAGAGTTTGGACTCATTCTTCGAGAAGCTCGATTCTTGATTCATTCCCAATAGGGATCGGTCTCCGGTCGTGTGGATGTTCGCGAACGGCGGAGCGGCGATCACCGACCTCTTTCGCCCCTGCCGGGGCTTGGCCCTCGTCGGGTGATCTCGCCACCCACCGTTGAAACGGTGGGCTATTTTCGAGATGTCCCTGGCGGGACAAAGCGTGAAGGTCGTTACGTGCGATGAACGGTTTGGTGCCGTTGTCTTGTCTTTGTCCCGTCAGGGACACCCGACAATAGCCCAGCGATTCATCGCTGGGTTACGGATCGCAACGAATCGCAAAGTCCCGTCAGGGACGGAAGACCGATCCGTCTCGGATGCTTGCGTTGCGTATCCCACACGCATGCCGATTTACGTCCATGTCTGCCACACTCAACGGCGTGGCGGCCTTGAATCTCGCGACCTCGGCTCCGGTGCCTCCGATCGTGCGGATGTTCTCGAACGGCGGAGCGGCGAGCACCGACCTCTTTCGCCCCTGCCGGGGCTTGGCCCTCGTCGGGTGATCTCGTCACCCACCGTTGAAACGGTGGGCTATTTTCGCGATGTCCCTGGCGGGACAAAGCATGAAAGTCGTTACCCGCGATGAACGGTTTGGTGCCGCTGTCTTGTCTTTGTCCCGCTAGGGACGTTCGATAATAGCCCAGCAATTTATTGCTGGGTTATGCGGCGCGACGATTCATGAAGTCCCGTCAGGGACGAAAGACCGATCCGTCTTGGATGCTCGTGTTGTGTGTCCCGCACGAATGTCGATTCACGCCAATGTCTGCCATGTGCAACCGCGTGGTGGCCTTGAATCTCGCGGACTCGAATTCCGGTGCCTCCGGTCGAGCGGATGTTCGCGAACGGCGGAGCGGCGATCACCGGCCTCTTTCGCCCCTGCCGGGGCCTGACCCTCGCCGGGTGATCTCACCACCCACCGTTGAAACGGTGGGCTATTTTCGAGATGTCCCTGGCGGGACAATGCATGAAAGTCTTTACGCGCGATGAACGGTTTGGTCCCGTTGCCTTGTCTTTGTCCCGCTAGGGACGTCCGACAATAGCCCAGCGATTTATCGCTGGGTTACGGGACACAGCGATTCGTGAAGTCCCGCTAGGGACGAAAGACCATTCGGAGTTTGGATGCCAACGAATCCGGATTCGTGGATCGGGCGTTGAAGGCCGACTCTTTCGCCCCTACCGGGGCTTCGTCGATCCTTGACCGATTCGTTTCCCACCGTTGAAACGGTGGGCTATTGTCGGATGTCCCTGACGGGACAGGGGCACTTGGGATTCGCGTTTCTCGCCACGCGCGTTCTATTGGTCCGACTCCAACAAAACCTTTCTCCAACGCGAGGCTCTACCATGCACTCGTTCGTGAGCTGCCTGATGCACGTCGTTTTCTCCACGAAGGAGCGGCGACCGTGGATCACGTCGGACATCCGAGATCGGCTGTGGCCGTATCTGGGCGGGATTGCTCGCGAGAACAAAATGAAGGCTCTGAAAGTGGGTGGCGTGGAAGATCACGTCCACATTTTGCTGTCGCTTCCTTCAACGCTCGCGATTGCCAAAGCCGTGCAATTATTGAAGGGCAATTCTTCGAAATGGATGCACGAGACGTTTCCGAAGCTCAAAACGTTTGAATGGCAAGAGGGCTACGGAGCGTTCAGCATCGGCGTGTCGGGCGTCGATGACACGATCAAGTACATCGAGAACCAAGCCGAACATCACCGCAAGAAATCGTTCAAGGACGAACTGAAAGCGTTCCTCAAAAAGCACGAACTTGAATACGAAGAATGGATGTTGGACTGAGAGGAGCTGTGGCTGGTGGTCATCAACGCCGCCTCAATTCCCCAGCGGTGCTCTTGAAGAGCCTTCTGATTCAGGGGCGGCATCCTGCGGTTCGTAGTCCCGCTGGGACATCGGGCGGACCATGAACATCGGGCCGCGCTGAGACTCGGCCATCAGACGTGGGTTGTCCGTAATCGTCAGGTTGGTTTGATACGACAGCCACGGCACCGCGCTGCGGGTCACTCGGCCTTCCGGAGTCATCACCGTCCGCAGCCGGAAGTACGAGAACGGTTCCTTCGGTTCGGCGTATCGCTGTTGCCAGACAGACTCGGGCAGGTTGTATTTCTTGGCCCAAGCTTCCTCGATGACATACAGCCGAGTCATCGGCTCGTGTTCGGTGTGCTTGAGGCAGTTCAGCGCGATCGTCTGAGGATGCAGGTTGAACGAGTCGTAATTCTGCCGGCTGATGTCACCGTAGGGGTGATAGTCGCTCCAGGG
>CAMDEA010000008.1 GCA_945893045.1 Planctomyces sp. SH-PL62 | reverse complement strand
AGCCCCCAGGTGGATTCGGCACAGTGCCGGGGCTACCGCCTAATGGCATTGACTTGACCCGCAAAGTAGCAGGCACATTCCATGTGCCGTCCGCAATTCTCAGGCTGACGGCACATGGAATGTGCCTACTACTTTCTAAACTCATTGCCATTGGGCTGACGCCGCCCCGCTCGCCTGTCTCATTCGTGGCCGTGCGAGATATAACCCCATGCGGGATCCTTTCGCGTAAAACAACAAAGGGTGAGGTCGATCATCATGCACACTCAGCGAATGGACCGTTGGCATTGGCTGCGAATCGCAGTGATCCTTGTGGCGGTCACATCATCGGCACACGCGGCTGACCGGCTGGCCGGCGATCACATCACGCTGCGGAGCGGTTCCAAGCTGCGTGGCGTCTTGTTCGAACAGTCCGACAAGTCGGTCACTCTGCTGGTCTCGGCGAAGTGGTTGTCGACGACGAATGCAAAACTGCATCAATCGTCTCAGCCGCAGACGGTCGCCGCCCACAAGGCGGGACTTGAACAAGCCGTGCGACGGCTGACGGACGAACCGCTGCCAGCCGGCGATGCGGCGGTCACGGCGTTTCTCAAACAGCAGTTGGAAGACGCGCAGGCCGAGTTGGACAAGGCCGACGACTTCGAGCCGGAGTTCTTCTGGCTGACGCTGCCCACGAAGGACGTCGCGCGGGTCGAGGCCGCGACGCCGGAGCATCGGCAATTGGCGGCGTGGGCCTGGGCGGAAGGACTCGATCGCGCGGAATCCCGTTCGGTGGAGGATTTGTCGCGCGACTTGAAAGCGCGCAACGTGTCTCCGATTGGATGGCCGCTACCGTTCATCGAACGGTTGCCGGCTCGCGAGCAGACCGACAACGAGTGGGCGGCTCGGCGAGCGTTGGTGGAGTACGCGCTCGGATCGCGGCTCGATTTTCAGGGGACCGGCGACGTGCTGGCTCGCACGGGGAAAGAGGCCCAAGCGGACGCCGGCCCGTTGCTCGTCGAGTTATTGAAGCAGCAACTGCAATCGCAATTCGGTGATTTGCTGGGCGACCGTCCCGCGAAGAACGGTCGGGACAATGCCGCGAAGTCCGAGTCGCTGGCAAAGGCGATTCAGACGGCCGATACGGAAAAGCGGAACGGCTTCCGCGTGACGCGGCTGGACTTGGCGATTGAATTGCAGCAAGCGACGGTGACGACGCAATTCGTTGCTCGCCTGGCGGACGGTTCCTGGCGGACGGTGTTTCAACACACCGAACGTGCGGATGCCAAGCAGGTGCGACCGGAAATCGAGAAGCGGATTCAAGACGATCCGCAGGTGAAGAAAGTGCTTGAGCTGACTCGGCAACTGGGTGTCGCGGGGGACGGACAAATTCAGCAAGCCATCCGGTTCGGTGCCGCGACGATGACGGCGCAACAATCTTGCGACCGCGAGTTCGCCGCGTTTCGCGATGTCTACCTGCCGTCGCTGGTGCGGCCGACGCTCTCCGTCGTACGTGGGAATTAAACCACGAAAGAAACCGGCGCGCGAGGATTACTTCTTCGCGGCTTCGCGAACTCGCCGAGTCGGGCCTTTCGGCGTCGCTTCCGCATCGTCGATGCGAACTTCTTTCAAGCTTCCGTCGACCTCTCGGAGTTGCTTCTTGCCAACCACCGCGGCGGTGACTTCGAGAGTTTCTGTCACCGGCTCGGCCAACGTTGTTGTCGCTCGCTCAGACAGCCACGAGGCGGCTCGGCCCGGACCGTATCGCCAGGCCAACAGCCAGCCCGACGCGCTCAAGGTCGGCGGATCGGCGGAGACGTGGACCACATGCCGCACGTGCAGCCAGACCGACATCAGATGACACCATTGCAACGCCGCCAGCAGCAGACGACTGACGAGCTCCCAATCCTCGGAGTGGTCAGTGCGCGCGTTCCACAATTCGAATCCGATCAACGTCAACGCACAGATGGCTCCCACGGAATGCAGCACGCGGCTGGCAAGGTCGTTCCGAAACTCCGCGCCCAAGTTCGCCCAGAGTACGAGTCCCGCGACCAGCAGCGGCAGCAGCCACAGCGCGGTCATGCCGGCCGACTCTGTGACAGATCCGGCGACGGACCACGATACCAACGCCGCCACCAACCGATGCGCGTCGGTGAGACACAGCAGCGACGCCGTGAAGAACCCGGCTGCTGTCCAACCCCACGCATAAAACCGTCCGCCATAATCGACACGGCTGCGCGAACGGACCCACCAGGCGAGGCAACACAACTGCCCGGCGATTAACCACGCCACGGCTCCGCTGCCGAGCAGCAACCGATTCAAGAACGGCGCGAGCAAATCGCCCGGCACGGAGCCGGCCGTTGAAGCTTGTTCCGCGAAATGCCAGGCGGTGAGCAGTCCCAGGAAACCGATCGCGCCTGCGATTCCGATCGCCCAACACTTCCACAGGGCTTGGGGAATGACCTGCGGCAGCCACAGCCACAGATCGGGCTGGGTGGTCTCTTCCGGGGGCGTGGCCTCTCGTACCTGTTGCGCAGAGGCAGACGCCGGGCCATCCTGCTCGTGTTCCCACACCAGACGTCTCCGGTGTCGAGTATCCAATAGTCGGGAGCCACCCAGTCCCATTGCTCACCTTCGATTCGCCAAGCGCGGCGAAGTCGCGAATCGTGCGTCTCCGGCCGGCGAACGCCGATCAAGAATCCGGATTGAGCACGTCCCCCTAACATCGGACGCTTCCGTGCGACTCTCGCGACGATTCTGCCACGACGTGCGTTGACTCACGCATTCGTGGACATCGCCGCGCTCTCGGCAAAATCTG
Source organism: Planctomyces sp. SH-PL62 (assembly GCA_945893045.1). Classification (GTDB taxonomy): domain Bacteria; phylum Planctomycetota; class Planctomycetia; order Planctomycetales; family Planctomycetaceae; genus SXKJ01. The sequence continues at coordinate 88,474 of CAMDEA010000008.1, read as the reverse complement.
CCGGTCATGCAGGCCAACAAAACGTCTTCGCGCAACGACGAACTCGCTGCTATCGTCCGCGCGGCCACGAATCAGACAGGCGAGCGGGGTAGCGTCAGCCCCCCGGTCTCGTGGCAATCGCACCGGGGGGCTGACGCCGCCCCGCTCGCCGGAATGTTTTTCGGATGAATCACAGGAGACACGATGGAGCCAGTCCCTTCAATTCTGGAACTGCTGCGGCAGAAGTTGTTCGATCCCACGATCTATCAGACCCACGCTCCCAATGTGATCGGCGCTTTGGTTGTGCTGTTTGCCGCGTGGATGGTGGCCGGCTGGGTGAGCCGGCTGATGTACCGCAGTCTGAAGCTGGCGAAGATTGACGAAACGCTGGCTCGATTCGCCACGAAGTTCACTTGGTGGGGAATCTTGGCGCTCGCGATCGCCGGATGCCTTGGCCGATTCGGGGTCGATACGACCAGCTATGCGGCCGCCATCGGAGCCGTCGGCTTCTCGATTGGCTTGGCGTTCCAGGGAGCGTTGGGGAACTTCGCGGCGGGCATCATGCTGCTGGTGTTTCGACCGTACAAAGTCGGCGATGTGATCGTCGTCGGCGGGCAGACGGGAAAGGTCGATGAGATCGACTTGTTCTCGACAACGCTCGACACACCGGACAACCGCCGGATCATGGTTCCCAATGGCTCGATCTTCGGCAGCACGATCGAGAACACGTCGTACCATCACACTCGCCGAGTCGAAGTCACGGTGGGTGCGTGCTACTCCGCCGACATCGACCAGACGTATGAGATTCTGATGCGAGCTGTCTGCGCGGTTCCCGGCATCTTGTCCGAGCCTGCCCCAGAAGTGGTGTTGCTCGAATTGGCGGACTCGTCGGTGAACTGGTCGGTCCGAGCCTGGGCGACCACCGCGGACTTCGGCTTGATCAAGCAGCGGACGATTCGCGCGGTGAAGCTGGCGCTCGATCACGCTGGCATCGAGATCCCGTTTCCGCAGATGGACGTCAACCTGCGCGGGCCGGCGTTGGCGAACCTCGTCCCGAACACCGAACGGAAAGCGGCGTAGCCTGACTCTCCGAGTCGGGCTTTGTTCCGCACCGTTCCCGACTCACAGAATCAGGCGACGGGAGACGATCATGCGCACGATGCTCCTGCTGGCGCTCCTGTCGCTCACCGGCTGCCGGTGGATGGGTGCGTATTCGCCACTCGGACCGCTGGAACGAAAGCTGATCTATCATCCGCAGGTCTATCCCGACGGAGACTGGACACCGCCCACGCCGAACACAGAAGAAGTCTGGTTCAAGAACGGCGACGGGACTCGGCTTCACGGTTGGTTCCTGCCGCATCCGGCTCCGCGCGCGGTCGCGCTGGTATGCCACGGCAACGCCGGCAGCATCGCGGGATTACAGGAGTCTTTGATTCGACTCAATCAGCGGCACGATCTCGCCGTGATGGCGTTCGACTATCGTGGCTTCGGACGTTCTGAAGGCCAGCCCTCGGAAGCCGGACTACTGGCGGACGCTCGAACCGCACGCGATTGGCTCGCGAAGCGGACCGGCACCGAGCGTGCGGAGATCGTGCTGATGGGCTATTCGCTGGGTGGCGGAGTCGCGGTCGATCTCGCGGCGAAGGACGGTGCTCGTGGGTTGGTTCTGTGGAGCACCTTCTCGAACCTGCCGCAGACGGCCGCGCATCATTATTCGTGGCTGCCGACGAACCTGCTGATGACTCAGCGATTCGATTCACTGGCGAAGATCGAGAACTACCACGGCCCGTTGCTGCAAAGCCACGGCGACGCGGATCACGTGATTCCGTATGAACTGGGCCAACGGCTTCACCAAAAACATCGCGGCCCCAAGCAATTCATCACCATTCCCAGAACGGGGCATCTCGACGCCGACTCGGAGGACTACCAGATCGCGCTCGCGCAGTTCTTGGAACAGCTTGAGCCACCGGCTCAGCAGGCACTCACCCGAAGCGTCAGCGAGGGCGAACGCTCCAACACGCGCTGAATTCTTAGTCCTGTGACGCGTTCGCCCTCGCTGGCGCGTCGGGTTCGTTTGGCGAGACACCAAGGTGACAGCGATCTCCGGCTCAAAAACTCGGCTCAACTCCCGTTGCCTCGTCAGCCGATTCTTCGATACCGTCCTGACCCTTCCTGAGGATCGTCCTGATCTTCAATCGTTCCCATCTCCTCTGATCAGCCCCTTTCGCCGTCCTGGCGAGAGATGAACTCCACTCACACAACCTACCTTTCGGAGACTGTGCATGTTCGTGCTCAGGCCGTTTCGGCTGTTTTTCAAAGCCCTGGTCGTCGACGCCACGCCGAGTCAAATGGCGATGGGCCTGGCCTTGGGAGTGCTCGTGGGGCTGGTGCCAAAAGGCAATCTGTTGGCCATCGGGCTGATGATGCTGATGTGCTCGCTGCGAGTGAACCTGGGCGTCGGCTTGGCAACCGTCTTCGCGACCTCATGGGCCGGCGTGTTGCTCGATCCGATCTCGCATCGCATTGGTGAGTTCCTGCTGAAGAGCGAACCTCTCCGTCCGCTTTGGGAAACGATGTACGACACGATGCTGCTGCCGTGGACCGACTTCAACAACACCGTGGTGCTGGGCAGTTTTTCGATGGGTGCGGCCGCGTTCGTACCGCTGTATTTCCTCAGCAAGCCGATCTTCGGAGTGCTGACGCCGCGATTGGTGACCTGGGCCCAACGCTTCCGCTTGGTCTCGTTGCTCTGGGGCGGCGAGTTCACGGGCAAGCTGGCGTAGGTCAGGCTTTCCAGCCTGACCCGAACTCTCCACGGCAACGGAACCGCCAAAAGTCAGCCTGGAAAGGCTGACCTACTTCAAGGATGAACTCATGCGTTGGTCTTATCTGCTGCCGCGAGCGATTTTGATCGGACTCGTGTGGGCGTTCTTTCATTACGGTTTCGATCCGGTGCTCCGTCGCGGCATGGTCTACACGGGGCAGCGAATTGCTCACGCGAAGGTCGAGATCATTGGGCTCGACACGACCTTCTTCGCTCCGACGATCAAAGCGACGAACGTGCAAGTCGCCGACCGCAAGCATCCAGGGACGAACCTCGTCGAGTTCACCGATCTGCACGCGAAGCTCGAAATGCAGCCGCTGCTGAAGAGGTCGTACATCGTCGAAGAGGCGAGCGTCAGCGGCTTGCAGTGGGGGACCAAACGAGCCGACTCTGGATTACTCCCCGGCGAAGAGCCGAACCTGGCCGAAGACTCTGACAGCAAATTGCTGGAGAACATCAAACACGAATTGCTCGTCCGCAGCAAAGACTGGCTGGCGGGACTCGTCGATCGAGCCAAGCTCGACTTCGATCCGAATCAGTTTGAATCCGTGCGTCTCGGCCAGGAACTCGAAGAACGCTGGCCGAAAGAGTTCGGCCAGTACGAAGACGAACTCAAGGCTCTCAAGCAGCGGATCGACGAGCTGCGAAAATCGGTGAAGGTCAAAGGGGGCAACGAACTCGAAAAGATCGAAAAGTATGGCCGGGCGGCTCAGGACGTGGAACAACTTCTGAAAGAACTGGAACAAGTCAAACAACAGCTCGCGCGGACCATGCGGCAGGCTCAGGACGATCTGCACGCGCTCGACGAGGCCAAGTCACACGATCTCGACAAGATCAAAGAAAAAGCCGATCTGCTGCACCTCGATCCGAACGAGGTCACGGAATTGTTGCTCGGCCCGGAATTGACCAATCGCTTGGAGACCGCGATCGGTTGGGCCAAGTTCATTCGCGAACGAATCCAGTTGGCGACTGACGAACCGAAGCCGGAACGATTCCGCGGCGAGACAATTCTGTTTCCCCGCAAGGTCGAATTGCCGCTGTTGCTGATCCGATTGCTCAACGTCGATGGCCAAGGGGAATTCAGCGGCGAACAACTGGCGTTCAAAGGTTCGGTCTCCGGCATCACCAGCAACCCGAAGATTCACGGCAAGCCAATCATCGTCCGCCTCGACGCCGTAGGTCAGGCTTCCCAGCCTGACATGAACGCTCCTTCGACAGGGAATCAAATCCAACTCGCATCAGGTCAGGCTGGGAAGCCTGACCTACTGAGCGTGCAACTGAAAGCAGTGCTCGATTACACGAAGGACGTGCCGGAGCATCATCTGCTGCTGTCGTACAAAGAGCCGCGGCCCGACGAACGGGACATCGGCAAGCCGGAGTCGATCCAACTGGCGATGACCAGCCGCGCGTCGAATTGCATCGCGAACCTCACGCTGATCGGCGATGAACTGTCGGGACAGATCGACTACCAGCAAGCTCTCGAAGGGATCACCGCGAAGCTCGGCACGAAGCGATTCAAAGGAGACGAGCGAGTGCTCGCTGTCATCCAAGATGTCGTCACCGGCATTCACAAGATCGACGCACAGATGGTGCTGTCGGGGACTGCTCTCAAGCCGCAGTTCAAATTGCGATCGAACCTCGGCCATGAACTTTCGGCGGGCGTCAACACAGCGTTCGCTCGGCAACTGGAAGCCGGGCGTCGCGAAGTGCTCGTCCGTTTCGAGCAAGAAGCGGCGAAGCGTTCGGAAAAACTGACGCTGTTGTACGAGGAGCAACTTCAGAAGCTCACCGGCCAACTGAACCTCAACAAAGGCGAGATTCAAGAGATCGCTCAGTCATTCGGAATCAAACTCCCCGGCAAGCTCGATATCAAAGGGATCGGCAAGTTGCCGATCGACCCGAACAAACCGCTCGACTTGAAGGGACTCGGCAATGCTCTGCCAAAGGTCGAGACCAAGCTGCCGAAGTTCGGGCTGCAACCAGAGAACGAACCGTCGCCCGGCATCCGCCAAGCCAGCGATGTCGAGCACACGCTCGAAGACCTGGGCGGCTTGTTTCAAAAAAAGAAGAAGCCCGCGCCGAAGCCCGTTCAACCAGCTTCCGGTGAGCAACCTAAAACCAAGTAGACCGGTCACTCCGTGACCGGAACGTTCGAGTCACGGAGTGACTCGTCTACAAATCTCACAAGGACGTGATCATGACCAATCAACAACTCGACCGCCGCGAATTTCTGAACTGGGCCATCCCTGTCGGCATTGGACTGTGCTCGTGCTTCGGCTGCCGCACGACACCGATCACGCAGCGCCGCCAACTGCTGCTGGTCCCGGAATCACAAGAAATCCAGATGGGTGTCGCCGCCTACGAAGAGGTCAAAGCGAAAAACAAAATCTCGACGAACGCCAAGTACAAAGAGGTCGTCGATCGAGTCGGCCAACGCTTGGCCGAGGCTGCGGGACGCCAAGATCTCGGCAAAAACTTCGCTTGGGAGTTCACCTGCATCGCCGAGCAAACGCAGAACGCCTTCTGTCTGCCGGGGGGCAAGGTCGCGTTCTACGAAGGCATTCTGCCGGTCTGTCAGAATGAAGCCGGCGTCGCGGTTGTCATGTCTCACGAAATCTCGCACGCCCTCGCACGTCACGGCGGCGAACGCATGAGCCAGGAACTGGAAGTCCAAGGAGCCGGCAAAATCCTGCAAGCGGTCGTCAAGCGGCAAGCTCCCGACAAAGAGCAAGTCTTCATGACAGCCTACAACGCCGGCAGCAAATACGGTTTCGTCCTCCCCTACAGCCGCAAGCACGAATCCGAAGCCGACGAAATGGGCATCCACATCATGTCCCAAGCCGGCTACGACCCGAACGAAGCTCCGAAGTTCTGGGAACGCTTCGCCTCGGCCAAGAGCGGCGATGCTCCGCCGGAATTCGCCTCGACACACCCCTCCGACGAACGCCGAGCCTCCGCGCTGAAAGCGTTGCTCCCTCAAGCTCTCGAAGAGTACCAAGCCGCGCCGACGAAGCATGGCGTCGGCGTGCCGATCGCCTAACGACCGGAGGATGGTCCGCCTTTGGCGGAGATTGGCCGTCCCTAAATGACCGTGCGTGATCTGTGTCGATGGCTCTCCACCGACCCTGCGTCGGTGGAAGCAAGATTTCCAGCTAACCCGGCTGGAGTCACGAGCCCCTCGTCTCCACCGACCCTGTGTCGCAGGGTGGCACAGCTTGCATCAAGCTGTGTGCGCAGCATCAGAAACCTGCGTTTGACATTCAATTGCCCTAACCGCCTCAACCTTGGAATCCGCGTCCACTCCAAGTTTCTTGTGCCTGCGGCACCCAGCTTCTGCGAAGCTGGGCCACCCGCGGTCAATCGTGGCTTCCACCGACACGGGGTCGGTGGAGAGCTGGTGTGCGTGGCGGACCACTCGGTTAGCCGGCTGATCATCGTCCCACCGACGCGGGGTCGGTGGAGACGAGCAGCCATCGACACTGATCACGCACGGTCATTGCGAACCGCGCTGCAATGGTCACTCGCCACATCAGCACTAGGCGTCACCCGCCGAGATAGGCCGCGTGCGTGGAGAATTGAGATAGACCGCACGCGGCCTATCTCCGACGAGAGTGGTCCAGTTTGTTTGCGACGCAGCTAGGCAAACCATTTTGCTCACGGTAGTTTGGTTGCCAGTTCACTCAACCAGTTTGATCGCCGCCACCGACAAAAGCGGGGCGCGGCACACTTAACTGTTAGGGCACAAGTCATGACTCCCCTCGAACGAATTACCGAACGGGTCCGACGCAACGGAGATGTTGACGACGCTGCAACACCGCGTCCTTTGCTGACGCTCGCCGAGTTTTTCGAGGGCAACGAAGTCACCGGAAGCATGGGCTGCAATCTGACACCCACTCCCACGCCGTCCGAGATGTATTCGATCCTGCAACGCATCGCGGCTCGCCCCGATGTTGCCGATGTGCGCGTGCAAGTCACCATGTTTGATGACCCCGAGTGGCCATTCAGCGACACAGTATGGGTAATGACAAGCGCGTCGCCTGAAGCAGTTTCTGAATGGTTTGAGGAAGACGTTCGTCCGGATGAATGCTGGCAGGGCTGGACCGACGGCGTTAGTTTTGAACCGTACTCGGTCCCAAAGGGCAAGCATCCTGTAGCTTGTTGGTGGGACTGATGGATGGCCCTAACCAATGGCTGAAGCTGACCGGGGCCGCCATCTTGGTTTTCCGAGCTTCAACGTCCTTGCAGGCGGCCCCGGCAGCTTAGCGTTGTCGTTCGCCGGCTGAACTCGCGGGAACTCTGTGTTAGCATCGTCCTCGTTACTAGAGACGGCGAGGGCATGGAATGGTCGGGCTTGCGGAGGCTCTGATTGCATCAGGATGGTGTCGCTCGCAGGAGGGAGAGTCGCTGGCATTCGCGGACTTGCCGGTCGGTGCGGATGTGCTGCCGATCTTGGCGGAGGCCGCGAGGCGGAAGCAGACGTTGGCTCGTCCCAAAACTCGCAGGGCAAACGCGGACAGCGATTCGCGTCCACCTTGGGCTGATGTGTTAGACGCGGCGATACAACGTGGTGCCAAGCTGACGCTCGGCTGGCCCGGATGTGAGACTCGTCCGCACGAACGCTGGCTCGGTCCACGCTTGATGTGGTGGCCGCGCGGAGTTCCGCAAGGACGCAAGGTCGCTTGGGTCAGTTCGCGCTTGGGCCGAGCGATCGACGAGCGGCCGGATTGGTTCGCGGTGCTCCGTTCGGCGACCGCGAAGCTCGATTCAGAGCGGGACGTATTACTGACCGCTCCGAGCACGACGGTCGATCGGTTTCTGGCACGTGCCGCGATCCTGTTCGGCCTGCGTCGGCTGCGAGTGCATCTCGACGAGCGACGCTCGCTCGTCGATTGGCTGATTCGCTTGCGACGTCAGCTTCAACGAAACAGTCTCTCGGAGTCTTTGGCCGAACAACTCGCCAATGATTCGGACGTGTTCGTGTCGCCCATCATCAACGCCCTCCGGCTCGCCGAATGCTCGTCCATCGCGGACGGGCAATCCGCCAAAGGCGGGCCATCCTCCGAACTGCCGTTGAGCGACCGCGTGCTGGTCGCGGCGGCGGATCAGGTCTTCGCGTTGCAAGTGCGGCCGAACGGGAATTTGCATCGGCTGCTGCGAGCGCGATTGAGCGACTCGGCGTGGCCGACGGCGTCGGTGTGGTTGGCTCTGGGCGAAGAATTGGTTCCGGCCGACGTTGCCAGCGAATTGCAAGCGGTGGGAGCGGTCGGCTGGTGGCTGTTTGCGGAGCACGTTTCCAACGTGCTTGAGTCGCCGCCGTTCACGGGCACGTTGGAAACGTGCCCCACGATCGCCGAACTTCCTTGGGCCGACGGCGAATACTTGGTGCATTGGACTCGGCGACGCGACGGACCTTGGCCCGGACAATCAGACGCCGAATTCATCGACGACCTCCTGCTGTCGCGAGAGGCCGCCAGTCATTCCGCGTTCGCCGCGCTGTCACGAATCGTGCAACAGCGGAGGCTGTTGTCTTCGGCGGCGGGGATTCGTGGCGATTTGCCCGTGGTTAGCTTCTCTGCAAATTCATTGCATGAACTGACCAAACGACGCATCTTCCGTGCTCATCGCGGCCGCTGGGACTGCGACTCCTACGGCCTGTGCGTTCGACGCGAGTGGCTGCAAGCGCGAGGAGCCAAGCCGGTCAACTATGGCAACGATTCTCAGTGGGCGACGCTGCCGGATTCCGAGCGGCCGTTCTATCAGTTGCAGACGACTCGCTCACGCGTCGGTGCCAAAACGATCGACTGGACGCAAGAAGCGGAATGGCGCGTGCCGCAAGACGTGGACTTGTCAGAAGCCGGCCGCGCCGACGTCGTGTTATTTGTCCCGACGGACGTCGAGGCTCGGCAACTGTCCGCGATCAGCCCGTGGCCGGTACTCGTCGCATCAGCGGACTAATTGTTCGGAGCCAGAAACTCGATCGTCAGCGGGTACTTCCAGCAGGTTCCGTCCGCGGCTCGGATGGCTCCAATGAGTGGGAAGACGATCCCCAGGATGGCCAGGACGATCAGCAATGGGATACCGACCCCGACGATCGTCAACAGGGCGCTGATCAAGATGTAAAGCAGATGGCTGATGATCCAATTCGCGACCGTGCGGCCGTGCTCGTCGATTTCGGGATAGTTCTCTTTCGTGACCTGCCAAATCACGATCGGCACGACGAAGCCGGCCAAGGGGGCCACATACCCCGCGAACTGCGACAAATGCAGACCCACCATCCACCACTTCGCCGCGCCGCCGGGAACTTGGAAATCGGGAAAGCCAGGTTTGTTGCTCAACAAGTTCGCCTTGGCTTGAGCGAACTCTTCATCCGACAGCGCGCCGGATTCATGCAGGCGTTGGAGACGTTCGATTTCGTCGGACAAGCTCATGGTACGGTCCCTTCTTCAAGTGAGCCGCGAGGCGCTAGCCGCGGGTTGCTGTCATCGACCCGCGGCTAGCGCCTTGCGGCTCATGAGTTCGTCATTCGCCAGAGTCGCCGTGATCTTTACTCGTTGCCAAAAGTTTTCGGAACGTCCAGCGACCAAACCTCGCTGCTAAGCGGCTGCGCGTGGCCGCCCGCGATCCAGAGCTTGTCTTGCAAGATGTAGGCCGAAAGCTCGTGCCGCTCTTTCCAGACCACTTCAGACTTGAGCTGCTTCCAATCCTTGCCGTCTTTGGAGTACCAGACGTCGCCCCAATTTTTCGACGGGTTATTCGACCAGCCACCGAGCACCCAGATGTGATCGCGATACACGACCGACGAGAACCACAGTCGCGGTGACCAGCCAGCGTGCTCGGTGAGTTGCGTCCAATGCTCGCCGTCTTCAGAGCTCCAGACGTCGTTGACTCCGTGATATTTCGGGACGTAGTTGCCGCCGCCGAAGACGTACATCTTGCCGTTGAGCACCGCCGCCTGGTGATACGCTCGCGGAGACCAGCCAGCGTTGGCCGTGTGCTGCTTCCATTCTTTGCCGTCGGCCGAGGACCAGACGTCGTTCTTCAAACTGCTGTCGTCACCGAAGTAATAGTTCTCGGTCCCGCCGAGCATCCACATGCGGCCTTTGAACTCAACCACCGCCGCTGCGATGCGCGGAGTCCAACCAGCTTTCGCGGTCGCCTGTTCCCACTTCGCTCCGTCGGTGGACCACCAGACTTCGTTGCTGGCCGAGTGACCCGGCAAGCGGCCATTGTACCAGCCACCCATGAACCACATCTTGTCTTGAAACGTCAGCGTCATCGGCAAGTCGCTGTGCTTCCACGGAGCATCGTCCGTCACCTTTTTCCACGTCTTGCCGTCAGGCGAACTCCACACATCGCGCGGCGGAGCGTGATACGAATCGAACCAACCGCCGAAGATCCACAATTGGTCTTTGAAGACGACCTCGCCCTGGGAATCTCTTGGCTGCCAGCCGGCTTTGTCGGTGACTTTCACCCAATTGAGTATCGGATCTTCTGCGAGTGTCGGTCGTGCCCAGAGTACGACAAGCGAAATGGCGAGTAAGTGTCTCATTGCGTCTCCTGAGTTTGTGATAACAGCCATCAGCTTTCAGCCGGCTGTTGGCTGAAAGCTGATGGCTGAAGGCTGTCATTCCAAAACTAAAGCTACTCACCATGCGCCGGCTTGAGTTGCCAGCGTTCATCGAAGAAGTCGGCATCGACCACCTTGCCGGGAAAGCGGCTGTTCGGCCGAGTACGAACATCGACGATCGCCCAATCGGGGAGCTTCGGAACTTGCCGAGCGTTGTTGAGATAGTCGTACTCGCGATACGTGAAGCTGCTGTTGAGCACGACATACCGATTCGGATTCAGCGGGTTCGGATAGATCGCGATGGCGGCATGATGCTCGGCCGGGAACTTGCGGTCGCCGACCACGACTTCGGTCTCGCCCCAATGGATCGGCAGGTTGTCGGCGATCTTCTTCAAGACCGCGTTGCTCGTCGGGTCGCCCCAGAGGACAAGATTGTTGTTGGCGATGTCGGCATCGGTGATGGCCGTGTCGTCCTTCACGCGAGCGTGACCTCGAAACTGCTGCCGCCAATGCACAATGGCGTGGCTGAGTTCCGACTGCGTCCATTTTTCAATCGCCTCGTGCGATGCCTTACCGGTCGGACGGACGAAGACGAACGAGTCCAGGAACGCATCGTCGATCGGGCCTTGCAGGCCGTGCCGTTTGCGAAGTTCGTCGCTGGCCGGAGCTCCCAGAGTCCATGTCCCCTCGTCTTTCTTTAGGGAGACGGTCCACGATCGATCCGAACCCGCCTTCGGAGCAACAATGGCTAGATCGTTGTCTTCGTCGATGACATGCACTTTCACGGGAAGGTCCGTGTTGAACGGGACATGCCCGGCGGGAATCGACAGCGTGAGCGCCTCGACATTCGCGACATTTAGCAGGATGGCGGCCTGCAGCGGATTCGTCTGGATGGTTCCCCGCACGGTCGCTCGCTCCCAGTGTTCGCCGAGTGCATTGACCGTGATCCAATTCATGCGGTTGTAGCGGAGCGTGAACGTTGTGAAACGGACATCGAGCGGCAGCGGATTGCGGCCGAGCGCCATGATGCTGTCCATGCGGCGGTCGACTTCGAGCTTTGTGACCGGATGATAGGCGTGAGCCGTATCGGGCCCGATGAGATGCGTGAGTTCAATCCCTTCGACCTTGAGCGCCGTGGCCATGACGTCGGCCGCTTGCTTCTGTCGGTCTTTGTCGCCGCTGTAGGCGACGGTCGGAAGCTGCGCGAGATTCGCCGCCCAGTCCGTGCAGTCATACATGTGCCACAGCTTTTGCTCATACCACGTCGGTTCGAGCGTTTCGTTTTGGAAGACCTTCAAAAAGTCGGGCGTCTCTGAGAAGCCGGCTCCCGGAGCGGCGGCCGCCCAGCGGTCGGTGTAATGCACGGCGAATTGCCAGCAAGCGGCTCCGCCCATCGAGAACCCGCGCACTGCGATCCGATCATCGTCGATGCGATAACGACGCTTCACCGATTCCATCGCTTCAAGCGAGTCGATCTCACCCGCCAGTTTGTTCGCATTGCAGTAGCGGCCGTAGGGATGCAGCACGATCGTGTCAGCCGGAGTGAATTGCCCTTTGTTCTTGCGGCGGTCCTCCAGAAAGTTGACCTCGCTGAGCACTTCGCCTCGCCCGTGAAACCACAAGTCCAAGCGCCAGCGATGCGGACCGGTCGGCGTGAAAGACTCCGGCACGATCAATCCATACGGCTGCACGCTGCCGTCGATCTTCGAGACATACCCGCGCGGGATCATTCCGGTTGCGGTCGTCCACGGAGCCTCGCCCCGCTTCAACTGCTCCGCGCGAGCCAGTCCGTCGTTGAGCAGCGACTTCGCCGTGTTGATCTCCTGCGGCTTGAAGAACTCGTGATAGGTCAGCGCGTCGTTGACCGCCTTGTGATAGATCATCACATCCGGTAGCAGTTCCTGCGTGCGGGCGTCCTTCTTCTGCGTGAGTTCGTCGATCGCGATTTTGAGCTTCTTGAGACCGTCTTCGAGGTCATCGCGTTCCTCTTCCGGCACTTCAATACCCGCCGGCGGAATGGGCTTCACCTTCGCGGGATCGTTGTCCGCTGGGCCATCGGCGCTGGTCGAGCGAAGGGCAAGGAAAGCAACGGCGGTTACAAACACACCAAGCCAGGTCAATCGCATGATGCTGCTCCACAAGTGGTGAGGCTGAGTCGGGCGGAAAGAGTATCAATCCTCCAGACGCGAAGACACGAAGCGGACGGACCTCTTTCGTAGCAGGCGCATTCCATGTGCCGTGGCAATTCTCAGGCTGACGGCACATGGAATGTGCCTGCTACTTTCTAATGGCTTTGCCATTGGCCTGATGCTGCCCCGCTCGCCTGGGGTCAGAACTGTTGACTGCCCTGGCGTGAACGAACCTGACTATGATGTCAGCCGCTGGCTCAGGTGGCATCCTTCTGGAGATTCACGTCGTCATGAACCGTCGCGTCGATCAATGTCCCAGTCACACCCTGTCACGAAATGGTGCTCCGGCGGCAACGGTGTTGTCTCGATTGGTTGACTCGCTGCGGAAACTTACCCCGTGGGGAAGGCGTGACGAACAGCCCTTGAATGCAGCGACGGACAGCACGGCCGAGGTGCGGTATCGCATCCTGTTTGAGAACTCGCCGGATGCGGTCTTTGTGGTGGCGGGCAGCCAGGAAACGTTGCGGGAATTCAACGACCGTCTTCCGGAATTATTGGGCCGCTCGCGAGAACAGCTCTCGCGGATGTGCCGAGCCGATTTTGAACTCGGTATCCCGACGCTTTCGATGCGCAGTTCGGTGGTGTCGGTCTTCAGTCCCAAGACCAGCGAATTTGAAGCTCAGTATCGCCGCGTCGACGGTACGATCATCGACGTGGCGGTGACCTATTCCGTGGTCGATTACTTCGGCGAGGTGGCGTATCTGATGATTGCTCGCGACGTCACGGCCCGGCGACGCGCTGAGCAACAGTTGCGAGAAAGCGAGGCCAAATTCCGCACGCTCGCCGAAACGATTCCCGCATTGGTGGCGATCCAACGCGAGGGCCAAGCCGTCTATGTGAATCCTGCCTTCGCCAAACTCAGCGGCTACAGCGCCACCGAATTGTTGAGGTCCGATCTGCTGGGGCTGATTCGTTCCGAATTTCAAACCGAAGCGCGGCGTTCCGTCGAGGGTTGTGTGCGCGATCAACGTCCGAGTTGGCGGCGTGAAGTCGCGCTGCTGACGAAATCCGGAGATGAGCGTTGGATCGATCTGACCGTCGCCCCGATTGCCTTGGAAGGTCAATCCGCCTGGTTAGCCAGCGCGGTCGATGTCACCGAACGCCGTAAGTCCGAAGCGGAATTGCGGCAACTCAATTCGCAACTGTTTCACGCGGGACGGTTGCGAATGCTGGGCGAATTGGCGGCCGGAATTGCGCACCGGGTCAAGCATCCCATCGGCAACGTCGGCAACTTGGCGCAGGCTCTCATTAACGATCTGGATCATGACCAACCCACCTTTCACGAGGAATTGCGTGAGACGTTGGTCATGATCATCGAGGAGGCCGGTGACGCCGATCACACCATCAGCGAGATGATCGGATTCGCTCGCCGCCACGAGATGAACCGCCGCTGGATCGACCTGGCACCGCTCCTGGTGGATGCGTCGCGAATCGCGCGATTCGATCGGCGCTGGGCTGATATCTCGATTCAACTCGCCGTCGACGAACCTCGCCCCAATGCCTTTGCCGACCGCGCGGAAATCACGCAGGTCTTGATCGACTTGATCCGCAACGGACTGGAAGCGATGGAAGAGATTCCTCCCGCCGACCGACAACTCCGAGTCGAGTTGCGCAATCAGCGTGCTGGTTGGTTACGCCTTTCGGTGATTGACTGCGGTTGCGGAGTTTCCGAGGAAAGGCTGCCGAAGCTTTTCAAAGCTTTCGAGACCACCAAACCGGAAGGACTCGGATTGGGTTTGTCACTCTGCAAAACGATCATCGAAGGCCACGGAGGCCAGTTGTGGCACGAACCCGCTCTGCCGCGCGGCTCGATGTTTCATGTCCTGTTGCCATCCGAGGAACGTGTGTTTGATTCAAGCCCGCTCCCATCTCCCCCCTTGGAAGCTTGACGGCGTGCGCGTACCATGCGACCCCAGAAAGCCCAGGAGCCGAATATGTCTTCCACACAGATTGTTCTACTCGCGCTGGCAGTGGTCGTTGTCCTCGGCGCGGGAGCTTGGATCACACGCCGGGTGCTTGGTCCCTGGCGAGCCGCTCGACGCCAATCCGAAACGGAGCACGCTTTGAAGTTGTTCCGTCTGCAACGCGAGCAATTGGAAGCCAAGTTTTTCGACCTCGCACGCCTGTCCGGTAAGCCGCGCGGTTTGAAATGGCTCGACGGCGATTGGCAGAGCGAAGTGACATTCGCTCGCGCGTGCGACACCGGCCTGCTGACCGCCTTTGTCGGCATCCACATTCGGTTCGAGGCGATTGCCGGGGGCGACATGGAGGGCCTGGCCGCCGTGGACACCGTCCGCGATGCCGCCGCTGTCTTTCACTATCAACGTGGCCGCTGGAGTACAGGCGGCCGAGTGCTGATGAACATGAATCCGGCGGAAGCGGTCACACGCTTGTCCGGACAGTTCGATCCCGTGAATAGTCTCAGTTGATCGGGGGCGACAGCACAACTTTCCGAAACGACTGGCTCGACGAAAGGAAGGCTCATGGAGGAACGCTTTTCACCAGAAGAACTCCGGTTGCTGAAGAGCTTGGATCGCCCCGCCAAGATCCAAGCGTTTCTGGATAACGAAGTCCGCTACCACCACGAGACTGCCTGCCGCTCGCCACGCCGTGTCATCCGCGATCGTTTGGCTCACTGCGCCGAGGGGGCGTTGTTCGCCGCCGCCGCACTCGACGTCAACGGAGTTCCGCCGCTCATCGTTGACTTGGAAGCGGTCCGCGACGACGACCATTTCCTGGCCGTCTTTCGCGAACACGGTCGCTGGGGAGCGATCGCGAAATCGAATTACGCCGGACTGCGATTCCGCGAACCGGTCTATCGCACGCTCCGCGAACTGGTGATGTCGTACTACGAGCACTACTTCAATGCGGCCGGCGAAAAGACGCTGCGGACTTTCTCACGCCCGGTC
The DNA here is from genome assembly GCA_945893045.1 of Planctomyces sp. SH-PL62. Taxonomy (GTDB): domain Bacteria; phylum Planctomycetota; class Planctomycetia; order Planctomycetales; family Planctomycetaceae; genus SXKJ01. Next base: position 73,006 of record CAMDEA010000008.1, on the reverse strand, counting down.
AATCTCCATCGCTTCGATCACCTTAGCTGGACGACGGCCGAAGACGACGTCTGGGAAATCTGCGAATACGTCTGCACGATTCCCCACACGCGCGTGCTCACTCCCGCGATCGAACGCCGCCGCCGCCAAGTCGACGCGAGACTCTTCGAGGCGGGACACGTCGGAGCGATCTGACCTGCGGCGAAAAAGTAGACCGGTCACTCCGTGACCGGAACATTCGAGTCACGGAGTGACTCGTCTACTTAAAAAATGCCGAGCATGTCCTTCGCCTCATCGGTCATCCGATCCGGCGTCCACGGCGGTGTCATCACCAGCTTGATCTCCGCTTCATCGACATCGCGCAGTCGTTCCAGCGCCATCTTCGATTGCTGCACAATCTGTGGCCCAGCCGGACACGCGGGACTGGTGAGTGTCATCTCGACATAGATCTTTCGGTCGTCTCGATTGACCGAATAGACGAGGCCCAAGTCCACAATGTTGACCATCAATTCGGGGTCGATGACCTGCTTCAACGCGTCGATGAGCCGGATGTCGTCGTCCGCTCCCGGTGCAGGAGTCGGCACTTGATCGCTGCTGGTCGCAGCGGCAGAGACAACCGGGATGTTGCTCGGAGCGAGGACATGTGTCGGGGCCGTGACGCTCGGCATCACTGGAGGTTCGGAACCAGCCGGGCCTACGAAGATCTCACCGTCGCGGACTTGCACGGCGAAGGTTTCGATTCCTCGTGTCGCCGGCATGCACACGGGCTTGCCATTCTTAAGATCAAACTTCGCTCCATGACGCGGACAGGTGATCGCCCCGTCGGCGACCGGCCCATCCGTCAACGGCTGACCGTCGTGCGAGCAAACGTCTTCGACGGCGAAGAAATCGTTGCCAACGCGCACCAACAGCGCCGGCACATCATCCACAATGATCGACTTCCGCCCGTTCGGCGGAATTTCCGTGACAGCAGCAACTCGTTCAAACATAGCCTGTCGCGCACGCGGCCCGCGTGCGTCTCCTCTTTGTATGAGACTGATCAATCCACGCACGCGAGCCGCGTGCGCCACAGCTAACCGATTCCCAGCTTTCGCTCGACCGCTTGGTTCAGCGTCTCACGAACCAACTCGACTGGGATTCGATCCGAAACAATCTGCAAGAAGCCTTGGACGATCACATGCATCGCCTCGAACTCGGATAAGCCGCGCGCCATGCAGTAGAAAATCTGCTCGCGATCGACTCGGCCGGCCGTCGCGCCGTGTGTGCAGCGGACATCGTCGGCTTCGATTTCCAATCCGGGGATCGCATCCACGCGGCAGGCATCCGACAACATGAGCGCGTCATTGCGCTGATAGCCGTCCGTCTTCTGAGCTTCCGGAGCAACCTTAATCATGCCGCGCCAGACGACGCGGGCACGGTCGCGGATCACGTCTTTGTAGAGCAAGTCACTGCGAGTATCCGGCGCGTTGTGCCATTGCTGCGTGTAGTACGAAAGGACTTGCCGGTTCGTCGCGAACGTCACGCCGTTGACTTCGGCCTCGGCACCGCGACCGTCGAGATGCACGTCCTGATGAATGTGAGCCAGCTTGGCTCCGAGTCCGCCGACCGTCCACTGCAACATGCCGTTCGATTCGATTCGCCCCGTCTGATGCGCGAAGTGCCACGTCTTGTCGTTCCAGTTCTGCAATTGGACGTACCGCAGTCTCGCCTCTTTGCCGAGAATGAGTTCCACCGCGCCGACATGCAGTCCTGCCGCATCTGCCGTCGCCGACGAAGTCTCTTCCAGCAGCGTCGCGGAAGCTCCATCTTCCAAGATGACGAGCGTGTGACTGAAGTCCGCCGCTCCCGCCGCGCTCAGTCCGATCAAACTGTTGAGCGGTTCGTTGATTGTCACTCCGCGCGGCACGAACAGCACCGTCCCGCCGGTCCAAAACGCCGCGTGCCAACTGGCGAACCGATCGCGCCGGGCTTGCACGCCACGCTTACCGAAGTACGGCTCCAGCTTCTCACGATGCTCCACCAGCAACGTTCTTAGATCACCAAACAGCACGCCTTGCTTGGCAAATTTCTGATCGAGCGTCGCTCGCGTCGCATGCCCATCAACGTGGGTCACTGTCCCGGCAAACTCCGCCCGATCCTGCATCAGCGATCCAAACGTCGCCGATTCGGACGGCTCAGAGCGGACATGAAATTGGTCCGGCCGAAATGTGCGTGTCTCGACTCGCTTCCATTCCTCCGGGTCCAGCGGCACGGCCAGATGATCCTGATACAGGTCAAACGCCTTCCGCCGCGCGTCCACGATCCAATCGGGTTCGTCACGCGATTCGAGGAACGCTTCAAAAGCAGTGCGGCTAAAGCCTGTCACGATGTCGGTCAGTGTTGCAGTCATGGTCTCTCGTTCGTCATCAACTCAATTGCTAGTCCATCCAACTCCGCTCGATACCTCAGTCCCGGCGAACCGGTTGCGATTAACACTTCACGAATTGGGCCAGTGATTTCGGCGGCGGTCGCTTTGCGAGCTTCGACGATTTCTTTCGTGTCGATTGGCTGCAATGTCCCGCCCGTCGGGCGAGCTTGCAGAACATGAGTCGTCCAGTCGATCAATTCAGAGCCGCAGCGGAATCGGACGTTGGCTCGGATCAGGTATCTCTCCAAAACGATGTCTAAACCGGTTTCTTCTTTCGCTTCTCGAATCGCTCCGTCGTCAAACGACTCGCCCAGTTCGACACCTCCCGACGGCGTGCGGTACGCGCCGAGCGGGTAACTCGGCTTGCGAATCACCACGATGTTTCGCTTGTCGTCGACAATTACCAGCGTCACGTCGTGGCAGCGTCCTTGCTTTTGCCCCAACCGCACGATGTCGAGTTGTTCGGAGGTCATCTCGTACTGTCTCGCAATTTCAACCGGAGTGCCGTATCGCAGTTCGACCTCGCGGAAAATCTCGGCGGTGACGTACATGACCGTCCTACCCCACGCTGCCTTCCATTTGCAGTTCGATCAGGCGGTTCATTTCGACGGCATATTCCATCGGCAGCTCTTTGACGAGCGGTTCGATGAAGCCAGTCACGATCATGGCCGAGGCTTCCGCTTCGGTCATGCCGCGGCTCATCAGATAGAAGAGCTGCTCTTCGCCGATCTTCGAGACGCTGGCTTCGTGTTCGAGCGAGATCTGGTTGTCTTCAGCTTCGATGTACGGATAAGTGTCGCTGCGGCTTTTGCTGTCGAGGATCAAGGCGTCGCAGACGACGTTCGATTTGCAATTGGTCGCTCCCTTTTCGACTTTAACCAAACCGCGATAGCTGGCTCGGCCGCCCCCTTTCGAGATGCTCTTCGAGACGACGCGGCTCGACGTGTTCGGAGCACAGTGAACCATCTTCGCTCCGGCGTCTTGATGCTGGCCGTGATTCGCGAACGCGATCGACAGCGTTTCGCCGCGAGCACCCGGTTCCATCAAATAGATCGCGGGGTACTTCATCGTCAGCTTCGAGCCGAGGTTGCCGTCCACCCATTCCATCAGCGAATCGCCGTAGGCCATCGCTCGTTTGGTAACGAGGTTGAAGACGTTGTTCGACCAATTCTGGATCGTCGTGTAACGGAAACGACCGCCCCGTTTGACGATGATCTCGACGACCGCCGAGTGCAAGCTGTCGCTGCTGTAGGTCGGAGCGGTGCAGCCCTCGACGTAATGGGCCGACGCCCCTTCATCGACGATGATCAGCGTCCGCTCGAACTGCCCCATGTTCTCCGAGTTGATGCGGAAGTACGCCTGCAACGGGAATTCGATCTTCACTCCCGGCGGCACATAGATGAACGATCCGCCCGACCACACGGCCGAATTCAGTGCTGCAAACTTGTTGTCGTTCGGCGGGATGATCTTGCCGAAGTATTCCCGGAACAGGTCCGGATGGTCGCGCAACGCCGAGTCGGTGTCGGTGAAGATCACCCCTTGCTTGGCGAGGTCTTCCTGCAAGCTGCCGTAGATGACTTCCGATTCGTACTGCGCCTTCACGCCGGCGAGATATTTCTTCTCGGCCTCCGGGATGCCCAGTCGGTCGTACGTCTTGCGGATGTCGTCGGGCACATCTTCCCAACTCTTCTCCAGATTGGCCGCTGCCTTCATGTAGTAAAAGATGTTTTGGAAGTCGATCTCCTCCAAATCGCCGCCCCAATGCGGCATCGGCTTTTGGAAGAACGTCTCCAGCGAGTTGATGCGGAAATCCCGCATCCACTTCGGCTCCTTCTTCATCTCGGAGATCTGATAAACGATCTCGCGATCCAGTCCTCTGCGGCTCTTGAAGACGTACTTGTCCGTGGGGTCGTGGAATCCGAATTGGTAATCGCCGACGCCGACGTCTTGATCTTCACGTTCTTGAACTGCTAGGTCAGTGCTCATGATTTATTTTCGCCTTCTGGAGTTTGGTGTTTCAGCACCGCACTCCAAAGTTATGCCTTAACGGTGACTGCTTGTTCTTCTGCTGCCTCGGCCGGATGCCGTTCTCGCACCGCTGCGTAGCCGTTGGCGTGCAGGTCGTGAGCGAGTGACGCATCGCCGGTTTCGACGATCTTTCCCGCGAGCATCACATGCGTGAAGCTCGGCTTGTTGAATTCGAGCAGGCGTTCGTGGTGGGTGATGATCAGCACGCCCATGTGCGGGCCGTGGAGTTTGTTGATCCCTTCGCTGACCGCTCGGACGGCGTCGCTGTCGAGGCCGCTGTCGGTTTCGTCGAGGATCGCGAATCGCGGACGCAGCAGCGACAACTGCAAAATCTCCATCCGCTTCTTCTCGCCGCCGCTGAAGCCGTCGTTGAGGTAGCGCCGAGCGAACTCGCTGTCGATGTCGATCTCGGACATCCGATCCTTGAGTTCCTTGCGGAAATCCTTCATCGGGATCAGCCCCTCGCCCTCTTTGCGGTCGGGGTTGCGGACGTTCGAGACCGCGTGCCGCAGGAAGTCGGAGACCTTCACCCCCGGAATCGTCACGGGGTACTGAAACGCCAGAAAGATGCCGAGTCGCGCTCGTTGGCAAGGGTCCAACTCCAGCACGTTGACGCCGTCGAGTTCAATCGCCCCGCCGGTGATCTCGTATTTCGGATGCCCGGCGACGACGTACGCCAGAGTGCTCTTGCCGCACCCGTTCGGCCCCATCAAGGCATGAATCTCTCCCTGCCGAATCTCCAGGTTCACCCCCTTGAGAATCGGCTTGCCATCCACGGCGACTCGCAGGTCGCTGATCTTCAGAATCGCGCTCATTGTTCGTAGTCCCGCCTTCAGGCGGCCTCTCATCTCAAAATTGACAAAGGCAAATGTTCGTCGTTTCTCCGCGCTTCATTTCTCACAATTCAATTCCGGACATTCCACTCCAACTCCGGTCCATTGAATTCGACGGTGAGGTGATTGAGCACGTCCCGGCCAATGATTCCTACCGAGTCTTCGGTGAGCAGATAACGTCCACGAAATGCTTTTCGAAACCAGATCAAATCCAGGATGACGGCGCTCGCCCAGGAATGAACTCCATCAAAGCCTGCCAATTCGTACTGCTGATCCGGTAAGGCAGACGCCCCCAACTGATCCACGACGAATTGCGGAACGAGCGTCACATCGGCTCCCGTGTCGAGCAGCATCGAGACATTAGCGACCGTCTCGCCGGTGTCCGCGTTTCGCCAAGTAGCAGGCGCGATCGGAGCTGGCGGCGAGCAGTTCTGGTCATAGGCTGGCATCGGCCACTCCAATCACCTCCTTCGCGAAATCCACGGCCTGTTCGGGATGGACCAGACGCGGACTCCGCAACCTCTTCGCAGGCCCAGTCGCTTCGTCGCTCTCCGACACCCCAGTGTCCTCCAAAATCGTGACCAGCACGCGCACCGACCGCAGCGGCAGTTCCGCCGACGGGAGCGTGAGATGGCTGTCGGGATGCAACACGGATTCCAACGTTCGATAAGCCATGTTCACCCTTTCGTTCGTTCCGGCCGCTTGCGATGAGACAAGCGGCCCGTTTGGTCCTGCCGATCCAACAACTCTGTCAGCCGAGCCTGCAACCCACATGGCATCCTGAGAATCCGGTAACACCGTGTTAGCTGAGCAATAGCAACGATCCCATGAACAGCGCGGCGGAAGTGATCGCCGCAGTTTTTCCTAACGGCTTTGCTCGCGTGACAACACCAAGCACAAACGCCGCGACCTGAAATGCCACGAAGATTCCGTAGGCAATCATTGTGAAATTCTGATCGAGAGTTTTTCCAAGGATCGCGACAAATGCTGCGACTAAGACTCCACCCAAACAAAGTGCGAGTCCCAACCTGTCCATCGAATTATCTTTGTCGTTTGTCATAACTGCCTCATTCTCGGACGAACCTCATACATTCAAAACGCTCGGCACGGCCGCGACTCCGCTGTGGTGTGGGACGGGGAGGACTTCGGTCATCCCTTTGCCGAGCTTGCGGGCTTTGATTTTGTCTTGAATCCGCATGATCCCTTCCAGCAGAGCCTCCGGACGCGGCGGGCAGCCAGGGACGTACACATCGACCGGCACGACCAGATCGACGCCCTTGACAACGTGATAGCCCCACTTGAAGTACGGGCCGCCGCCTACCGTGCAGGCTCCCATCGCGATCACGTACTTCGGGTCGGGCATCTGCTCGTAGAGCCGCCGCACTCGGCTGGCCATTTTGTAGGTGACGGTCCCGGCCACGATCATCAAGTCCGCCTGCCGAGGACTCGCGCGGAACGCCCCGGCTCCGAAGCGGTCCAGGTCGAAGCGGCTGGCTCCGACGGCCATCATCTCGATCGCACAGCACGCGAGGCCGAACGTCATCGGCCACACACTGGACTCCTTCGCCCAGTTCATCGCTTGCTCCAGCGTCGAAACAATCACGTTCTCTTCAAACCGTCCTTCGATCCAACTGCTCATGATTTTGTCCGTTGTTTGGTGTCTTCGATTCGTAGCCACGCTCGCCAGAGCGTGGGGAATTCGCCCGCTACACCCATGCTCTGGCGAGCGTGGCTACGGCGACCGAGCCGCAAACTCTAGCGGCACGAACGTGTCCTGCAATCGACTCAACTGACCACGGTTTCCGGCTGAAACTCACAGCAATGATGCCCGTCGCGGCAACACTTCGTGAGCGTCATTTTCGTCCCCAAGACTTCCGCAAAGACGTCTTGTTCCAATCCACAAATGCCGACGTCTGACGACGCCAATTCCTGATACGGGCAACTGTTTTCACGGAGGATCGGCAGTTCGCCGGTTTCGTCGATCTCGACATCGAACCCGCGATCCGTCAGCGAGACTTGCAACTGCCGCAACCGATCCGACAACGACCGCGAGCGATCCGTCCGCCCGTAGCGCCGCACCATCGACTCGCGCACGCGCCGCACGACTCTTTCGCGGAGCACCGGTTCTTCGATGCTCTGCATTTCCTGCCACAGAATCAAAGCGAGGTCGCTGTAGTTCTCGCCGAGCTGATTCAACCCCAACTCAGACACTTGGTAAACAAAGTGCGGACGTCCCCGCCCACTGCGAACCATGACTCGCGAGACAAACCCTTGTCCTTGCAACCGGACGAGCCGCTGACGCACGGCTGTGGCCGTCACTCCGACCGAACCACAAATCTCAGAAATCGTCCCTGAACCGAGCCGATGAAGCTGATCCAAGAATCCACGATCACTGGTTTCGAGCGCGATTTTCATGGCCAAACCCGCTTGTCAGCCTTGAAGTTACATCCTGATGGCGACTCCGCTCTCTGCGGACAACGGTTGGATCGTATCGGTGCTTTTGACTTTTGACAACCAAAAGTGTCAAAAGTGGCCTCGGCCGCCACTGCCGGAAAACCGGGGCACGGTTCTCGTGGCGGTTGATGATACAGAACGGCCGTCGCTCTTTCTTTTGCCGTTGCGGAGCGTTCGGTGCGAAGAACTCAACGGCTGCTCCGGCAGATTTGCGATCAGCCATTCAGCAATTGGGCGATCTCGTCCTTTTCGATTTCCACACTCTCGACTGTCCCACCGGCTTGCACGATGTCGGCGATGGCTGAGCGAATGGCTTGCTCCAACGACGTAGCGTCGCGATCAAACTCCACGAACACAGTGCCGTTGCGCGAGACGCAGGTTAGATCGGACGCGATGCCGTACAACCGCTCGGCAAATTCCGAGGTCGCGGTCCCGCTCTCCGGTTCCGTCAGTTTCGCAATAAACTCGTGAGTCATCATGCTACCTTTCATCGAACGGCAAACGATCGTTAGCAGTGCGGGCAATTGTCAATCTGTCGCTTGAGCCTCTTCGCATGGTTATCAGGATTCTGTGGCGTCGAGTGAACTCGCACGATGCAACCATCGCGAGACGACTCCGGGCAATAGAGCTCGCCCCAAACGTGGCCGCCACATTTCACCAGTCCCTAACCGCGAGACGTGGCACGCTCAATCATCGCTTGGATGTGTTTGTTGGGGTGCATTGCGATTTACTCATCGTCGTAGCTAGCCAGCGTTCTCAAACGAGCAAAACATGCGCTACTCGCCGTCCAGCCGGCGATCCGAAGTCAGCAACTTTTTGAAGCAATAGCCGGTGAAAAAGATCACGACGAACCAGACGATCGCCATGAACGCCGTCGCGGAAGTTGACATGTTAAACGCTCCCTTGGGCTTGGCGTTTGGACCAAGCTCGTTTGACCAGCACGCAGAAGAAGACGTACACGCCGACCATCAGCAGCCGATCGATGTTGCGCCACATCGGCAGCGCGTCGTAGAACTTCTCAGCGGCCGCGCGGGACTTTTCGAACTTGTCGATTTCGGCGTCACGTTTCGAATCGTCCAATTCGCCGCCGGAAGCGACTTTCGCTCGGTAGTCTTGTTGCTTCAATCGAGCCGCTTCACGCTCAAAGCCGGCTTTTGACGTGTCGGTGCCGAGCAATACCAAGTCCGCGTCGAGCTTCTTCAGCTTGGTCTCGCGATCTTCTGCCGAGAGTTTCAAGTCGGCGACTTGCTGGTCGAAATCGGCGAGCTTCTTCTGTTTCGTGTCGGCAACGTCCTTGTGCAGCAGCTTGGCAATCATGTCACCACCAGACGCGAGCAGAATCGCAATCAAGAACACCGGCGTGACGAACTTGATGATGAAGCGGAACACCTTTGGGATCGCGAGTTCGGCTCCCTTGGTCATCTCGGTCCAGGCTCGATCCATGCCAAAGGACCAGCCGAACAGAATCGCCTCGCCGAGCGCGAAGACCACCAGCATCACCGTGCCGGCCCAGTAATCGAACTCGTCAAAGAACACACTGCTGTGAAAGAGCGCGACCGGCAGAGACAGCGGCAGCAACATCGCTCCGAACGTCGCGGCGCTGCGGCCGCGAGACTGTCCATACTCTTGCTGCAAGAACGCCATGATCGGCTGACCCATCGCCAGCGAACTGGTGATCGCCGCGAAGAACAGCAGACCGAACCACAACAGCCCCGCGATCGGAGCGAATGCTCCCCAGTTGTTGAACAGCGTTGGAAACACGAAGAAGCCCAGTGAGAAGCCTGATCCACCCGCCGTCTTGTTCACGACTTCCGGCAGGCCGAGATACGCCACCGCGATGGGAATCAAGATCGAGCCACCGAGGATCACTTCGCAGAACTCGTTGGTCCACGCGGCTGTGGCTCCGGTCAAAGCGACATCGTCTTTGTCGCGCAGGTATGAGGCGTAGCAGTGAATCGTCCCCATGCCGATCGAGAGCGTGAAGAAAATCTGTCCCGCTGCCGCCAGCCAGACGGCCGGGTCTTTCAATGACGTGAGCCTCGGTTCCCAGATGAAGTTCAGTCCGTCGAGCGCGCTTTGCTTCGCGGCTGGATCGGAGTCGGGTGAGATCATCATTCCGCGCACTGCCAGGATCGCCGCGAAGACGATCAACAGCGGCATACCGATCTTCGAGACCAGTTCGATCCCCTTTGCCAAGCCGCGAGACAGAATGAAGACGTTTAGGCCGATGCAGATCGCGAAGATCAACATCCCCCAGCCGCTGAACGCGAACAGTTGAAAATCGCTTTCGCCCGTCAGTTGGCCGAAGAAGGCTCCCACGTCATCGGGTGTCTTCCCCTTGAACCCGCCGATCACCGAATAGACCGCATAGGCCAGACACCAACTCTCGATGTAGAGATAAAACGCCGCCACGACGACGCAGGACCACAACCCCATCACGCCGAAGTATTTCCAGAACCCGTTGCGGCTATGCGTCTGAAAAATCCCCGGTGACGAGTGATGTCCTTGTTGGCCACCGAAGCGACCCATGCCCCACTCGACCCAAATCAGCGGCAGGCCGAGCACGACCAGCGCGACGAGGTACGGAATCAAGAACGCTCCGCCGCCGTTTTTGGCCGCTTGAGCCGGGAACCTCAAAAAGTTTCCCAGCCCGACCGCGTTGCCGGCCATTGCCAGCACCAGGCCGATGCGACTTCCCCAGGCTTCTTTCTGCGACATGCTCCCCGCCTCCGTTTGGATGTGCTCAACGCCGAGTCGCGTGAGGCGGGTAGCGTATTGACGTGGGGCAGGTTTTCAACCTGCTGAGCCATCTGTACCGCGACCGTCAGGGAGCGGCTCTGCTCTGTGCCTTCGATACAGGCCGCTCCCTGACGGTCGCGGTACGGCTTTTATTTTCATTCCGCTTTGAAGCGATAGCCGATGCCGCGCACGGTTTCGACAAAGCGGCCTTTGTCGCCGAGCTTCTGGCGCAGCGAGCGGACATGCACGTCGATGGTCCGTTCCAGGGCGTTGGCATCTTCGCCGCGTGCATTGTCGAGCAATTCGTTGCGTGAGTACGGCCGGCCGGGGCGACGCATCATCGTCCAGAGCATCTTGAACTCGGTGGGAGTCAGTTGCAGGTCCACACCATCAAGCTTTGCCGTGTGATTGGTGCGATCAATCTCGATGCCTTCGATGGCGACGGTCTCGCCGGATTGTTGCTCGGCCGATGGCCGCCGCAGCAGCGCTTTGATGCGGCTGATGAGCGGTTTGATCTTGAACGGCTTGGCGACGTAGTCATCGGCCCCCATATTGAAGCCGACGATTTCATCCACCTCTTCACTTTTGGCCGTCAGCATCAAAATGCGGATGGACTGCGTCTTCGGGTCAGAACGGATTTGGCGGCAGACTTGCAGGCCATCCAACCCTGGCAACATCAAGTCGAGCACGACCAAGTCCGGCACCGACGTCTTTGCTCGACGCAAACCGTCCTGACCGTCTGCGGCGGTGAGCACTTCGAAACCCTCGTTCGTCAGGTTGTACGCGAGGATTTCGAGCAGCGACCGCTCGTCTTCGATGATGAGGATGGTGGGTTTAGCCATATTGGATTTCGGTGACAGAGTTCGCTGCTCCGCGTTGAAGCGGCTCTAATCAGTCCTCTGAACGCGGAACGACAATCATCAGCGAAAGTGGGCACGATGCCGGATGATCTCGCCTTCGACGAGATACACGACGTCTTCGGCGATGTTGGTCGCGTGATCGGCGACTCGCTCGACGTGGCGAGACGCGGAGAACAGGTCAATTAAAGGTTCAATCAGCTCCGGCTTGGCCTGCATCGTGGCCATCAATTCGTAAATGATCTCGCGATTGAGTTCATCGACGACGTTGTCCGATTCGCAAACTTGCCGCGCGAGGTGACTATCCAAGCCGACATAAGCATCGATTGCTTGATGCAGCATCTGGACTGCTCGGCGAGCCATCTCCTTCAGCTTTTCGGGCACTTCGATGGCTGGCTGATTGACCAGACCGCAAGCTCGTTCGGCGATGTGGATGCTGATATCGGCCACACGTTCGAGTTCACCGGTGATTTTCAAAACGGTCGTGATGCGTCGCAGGTCGGTGGCGACTGGCTGATGCAGGGCGAGAATCTTCAGGCACTCTTCTTCGATGCTGACGTCATAGCGATCGACTTCATCATCGCGTTTGGCCAATTCGCGGGCGCGATCGACACTGGGATCACCGAGCGCATCCACGGCCTTGTGGACCAACTCTTCAACCGTCGCGCACATCGACAGCAAGTTGCGGTGCAGGACGCCAAGATCACGGGTGAGATGTATGGTCATAAGTGGGATTGCAGATTGAAAAATGAAAAATGCAAATTTGAAATTGAAGACACGAAGTGCTGCGAACAATTTGCAATTTGCAATTTTCATTTTGCAATTTGCAATCCCCCGAAACTCCGATCAGCCAAACCTTCCCGTGATGTAGTCTTCCGTCTGCTTCTTCGTCGGCGTGGTGAACAGTTTTTGGGTCGCGTCGACTTCGATCAAATAGCCTTGGAAGAAAAAGGCTGTCCGGTCGCTGATGCGTGCGGCTTGCTGCATGTTGTGCGTCACGATGACGATCGTGTAGTTCTGCTTGAGTTCGAAGATCAGGTCTTCGATGCGCGCGGTCGAAGCGGGGTCCAGCGCTGAGGCAGGCTCGTCCATCAGCAGGACATCCGGGTTCGTGGCGAGGGCGCGGGCGATACACAGTCGTTGTTGTTGGCCACCCGACAAAGCGAGGGCGGAATCGTTCAGGCGGTCTTTGACTTCGTCCCACAAGGCCGCGCGTTTTAGAGATTGTTCCACAATTTCGACGAGAGCTTTGTATTGTTTTTGGCCAGCGACTCTGGGGCCATAGGCGACGTTTTCAAAGATCGACTTCGGGAACGGGGTCGATTTTTGGAAGACCATGCCCACTCGCTTTCGCAGGGCGACGACATCCACATCGCGAGCGTAAATGTCTTGCCCTTCCAGCAGGACTTGGCCGTTGTGACTCGTCCCCTCGATGATGTCGTTCATCCGGTTGAGCGTGCGGAGAAACGTGCTCTTGCCGCAGCCGGACGGGCCAATAAACGCGGTGACCGAGCGTTCGGCCACCGTCATCGAGACATCGAACAATGCCTGCTTATCACCGTAGAAAAAGTTGAGGTTGCGGACGTCGAGTTTCGTAACCTCAGTCTCCACGGGACGGCTCCTCTTCACAGTCTCACGCTGCTGCCGCTGGTGCATCAGTTCGGAGAACGATTGCATGAGAGTCATTGGGCGGTGCTCCTTCAAGAGCCGAGCCTCTTTCGAGAGGCCAGGATCTTTTCCGGGGAGTAAGCTTGTCGCTACCACTGTGTTCGCCTTTGAAATCGATTGCGGATCAAGATCGCCGCCGTGTTCATGCACATCAAAACGACCAGCAGGACAATGATGCCGGCGGCGGCCAGGTGGTCGTATTCGGGTTGTGCTCGCGAAACCCAGTTGAAGATCTGGATCGGCAATGACGTGAAGACATCAAACGGAGCTTCCAGCAGTCCCGACGGGTGCTCCCACGCGGAGGACAGGCTGTCGATGTGGCCGGGACATCTCGCCAGATAGGTCAACGCGCCGATCATGATGAGCGGTGCGGTTTCGCCCATCGCTCGTGACAACGACAGAATCACTCCGGTCATGATACCAGGCATTGCGGCCGGCAGAACTTGATGGCGGATCGTCTGCCATTGCGTCGCACCCAAAGCATACGACGCCGTGCGAATGGAAGACGGCACCGCACGCAACGCCTCTTGAGCGGCCACGATGACCGTCGGCAGCACCAGCAGCGACAGCGTCAATGCCCCGGAGATCACCGACCGCTCGAACGGCAACGGCACTGCCAAAACGGTGAAGCCGAGGTTCAAGTCCAGCACTTTGCCGTCATGCCCGAAGAGACCAAACATCCGCACGAAGACCGTCAGGCCGAGGATGCCGTAAACAATCGATGGCACTCCCGCGAGGTTCGACAGATTCACCTGAATGATCCGTTTCCAGCGGCCTTCGTTCGAATACTCCTCCAGATAGATCGCCGCGCCGATCCCGATCGGCACAGTGGTCAACCCGACAAACAACAGCAACCACAAGCTGCCCCACAACGCGGCCTTAATGCCCGCCTTCTGCGGAATGCGTGAGTCGTAACTGGTGAGGAATCGCGTGCTCAACGGGCGAGCGGACTCCGCGACCGCATTGGATGTCGCGTCCGCTTTCATGGCGGCCGTTCGATCAGCAGCGTCCGCATCGGCCGTCGGCCATGTCATCGCCTTCCAACCCACGCTCAGCAACAGCAGCAACAGAACGACCACGCCGAACCACGTCGAGCCGCAGCAGAGCCACTCAAACATTTGCCCAATGCGATGACGTTTGGCCAACGCCGGCTCGCGCAGTTTTCCGGAGACGCTCATTCGTAGACCTCCCGGAATCGCTTCAACACCCATTGAGCCAGCACATTCATCGACAGGGTGATGACGAACAACGAAAGAGCGACCGCGTACAAACTCTTGTATTCCATCGACCCCGCCTCGGTGTCGCCGAGGCTGATGTTGACGATGTAGGCCGTCATGGTCTCCATGCCGCGAAACGGATTCAGCGTGAGTCGCGGCTGTTGTCCGGCCGCGATCGTCACTGCCATTGTCTCGCCAATCGCGCGAGCCATCGCCAGCAGAAACGACGCGAGGATTCCCGATAGAGCCGCCGGCACGACGACCTTCAGCGACACGTCGAACTTCGTCGAACCCAGCGCGTAACCCGCTTCTCGCAGCCCACGCGGAACGGCGCGTAAAGCGTCTTCGCTCAGCGAGCAAACCGTCGGAATGATCATCACTCCGACCACGATGCCGGCACTCAGAGCATTGAAGATATCGACGTTGAAACCGAGCCACGTCTGAAAGATCGGACGTAGCAAGTAAGGGGTCACGAACACCAACGCGAAGTAGCCGTAAACGACCGTCGGAATCCCGGCCAGGATTTCGAGCACCGGTTTCACGATGCGGCGCATCTTCGGCTTTGCGTACTCGGACAAATAAATCGCGCTCGCTAAGCCGATCGGCAATCCGATGATGCCGCCCAACCCGGCGATGACAAACGTCCCACACAGCAGCGGCAGAATGCCGAAACGCGGATGATCGGGATGTTGCGGAGCCCATACCGTGTCGAACAGAAAGTCCGTGATCGACACCGACTGAAAGAACGCCGTCCCGCCGAATGAGTAGATCGCTTCCGTGAACAGGACGACGATGATTCCCGCCGTCGTCAGCAGCGAGAGTGCTCCGCAGAGAAACAGCACCGCTCGAATGATCTGCTCACGCGCGCGCGTCCACGAAAATCGGCGAGTCAACGAACTCGGACTCTTGATCGACAGCGGCGACGTGACTTGAGCGACTGACACACAAAACTCCCGACTGCTTCAGCCCCAAAGGGGCGTCACTCGATAGCCCAGGGCAACGCCCTGGGTGGGTCGTTTGACAGAATCCTCTTAGCCCTGAAGGGGCGTAACGTGCGAAGAAATCTCTGGAGTCGCGCCCCGTTGGGGCTTATTGCCACTTGGCATCCGCGTCACCCAGGGCGTTGCCCTGGGCTTTCGAGTCTGCCCCGTTGGGGCCGGTCATTCGAATTCATTCCCGTTGGGGCCAAGGCCGGAAGGCCGGTTACACGAAATTCAGTTCAACAACGCCTCGCTCAAAGTCTTGCGAGCCGCTTCCAACTCAGCGGCGGGAAGCTCGACGTATCTCACCGTCTTGACCCACGATTGGCCTTCGTGCAAGTAGTACTTCACGAACTCGGCCACCTGCGGTTTCTTCAGCGAAGCTCTGTTGACGTAGATAAACAGCGGCCGAGACAGTGGCTTGTACGTCCCATTCAGAATGGTCTCGTCGCTCGGAGCAACCGCCGCCGCCAGGTCATCGCCGGTGGCGATCGGCAGCACTTTCAGCTTGCTCTTGTTCTCGGCGTAGTAAGCGTAGCCGAAGTAGCCCAACGCATACTTATCGCCGGTGACTCCCTTCACGAGCACGTTGTCATCGGTGCTCGGCGTGTAGTCCGTGCGGCTGGACTTCGACTTGCCGACGATCGCTTCCGTGAAGTAATCGAACGTGCCGGAGGCATGATCGGCTCCGTACAACCGAATTTCTTCATTCGGCCAAGAAGCGTCGATATCTTTCCATTTTTTGATTTTGCTGTCGGGACTCCACAACGCCTTGAGCTGCGCGACGGTGATCGCTTTGCACCAGTCATTTTGGGGATTCACCACGACCGACAAGCCGTCGATCGCGACCTTCAATTCGATGTACTCCACACCCGCCGCTTTGCACGCCTCGGCCTCAGCCGGCTTGATCGGCCGAGAAGCATCTGCAATGTCGAGTTTCCCTTCGCCCAACTCCTTCATGCCGGGGCCGGTGCCGGACTCGCCGACACTCACGTCAACTCCCTTGTGCAGGTTCATGAACTCTTCGCCCATGGCCTGCGAGATCGGGTAAACGGTGCTCGACCCTGTGATCGTCACCTTCCCGGACAGTTTGGCGGCCGGCTTCTCGCTAAGCGGCTTTTCCGCGGCGGTTGTTCCGCCCTCAGTCGCTTTTGCAGGCGCTCCGCCACTCTCCGACTTTCCTGAAGCGGAGTCGCTCGCGTCTCGCACGGAGCAGCCGGACGCGACCGAGACCAAGCCCAAAACGGCCACGCCGAAAAACCATTGCATCCTTGATCGCATTCCAAATCTTCCTTTCTCAGTGCTGTTTGATTCCCAATTTCACGCGGGGAAACTAAGCACGGGGAGTGAAGATTCGAGCGACCGATTGTTAAGAAAGTGTGAACGCGGGAGCCTGCCGATTCAGCACTCAGGGGTCAGGCACTTCGGAATTTCGGAAATGGCCGGAAACCGGTTTGTTCGCGAGACGACCGTCATTCCGGCCATTTCCGAAATTCCGAAGTGCCTGACCCCGGCTGGATACGAATCAGTGGCTAACGGCAGGCAAGCGCAGAGTGAACGTGCTGCCGCGGCCGAGTTCGCTGCGGACCTCCACCGAGCCGCCGAAGACCTGCACCCAATGCTTCACGATCGACAGGCCCAAGCCAGTCCCGCCCAACTCGCGCGAGCGGGCTTTATCCACGCGAAAGAACCGTTCGAAGATCCGCGATTGATGCTGCTGCGGAATTCCGATGCCGGTGTCCTCGACTTCCAGCACTGCGCGGCGGCCGTCGATGTGCCAGCGCACGACCACTCGGCCGCCCGACGGCGTGTACTTGATCGCGTTGTCGATCAAGTTGTCGAGCACCGTACGCAGACCTTCGTCGTCGCCCCATACGATGACCTGTTCCGGTGAGGGCTGCGCGACGAGCGAGATGCCTTTGGCGGAAGCGACCGCCTGGTGCTCCTCAAGGCAGAGACGCACCGCGTCGGCGATCGGTACCGGCGACAACTCGAACGCATCCTCGGCCGACTCGATGCGTGCCAAACTCAGCAGGTCGAGAATCAAGCGATGCAGCCGCTCGGCCTGTTCGTCGATCCGTTGGAGAAACTCGCGGTTGTGATTCGCGTCGTCGATCGCTCCGTCGAGCAGCGTTTCCGTGTAGGCTTGGATCGTCGTCAACGGCGTCTTCAATTCGTGCGACACGTTGCTGACGAACTCGCGGCGCAGGTTTTCCAGCCGCCGCAATTCGGTGACGTTCTGCAAGACGAGCACGGCTCCCGCCGGCGGCTGACCCGGCAGCGACGACGCGATCAACGCGACGATCGCGCTGGTCCGAGGAACTTCATACTCCACTCGCTCAGGCACACGGCCGGCAAGCACATCCTCAAAGACCTTCTGCACGCGCGGATGCCGAGCCACCTCAAACAACGAACGTCCCACCGCCTGAATCGTCGGCAGATCGAGCAGTGGTCCGGCTGCGGCATTCGCGTACAAAATCCGTTGTTGCGCATCAATGACGACTACCCCTTCGCGCATCGAGCCGAGCACGGTTTCCATCAACTCGCTGTTCTCGTCCCGTTCGCGACGGCTGGCTTGAAGCTGCTCCCATCTCCGAGACAACTCACGACTCATCGCATTGAACGCCCCTGCCAGCGCACCGATTTCGTCGCGATTGGTGACACTCACTTTCTGAACGAAATCCCCTGCGGCAATGGCTTGGGCGGCGGCAGTCAATGTTTCCAACGGATGTACCAATCGCCAAGCCAACCAATAGGCCAGCCCCAACGTGCAAACCAGCACGACGGCCGCCGTGATCCACACCAATTGAGCCGTCGCCTGCAATCGCGACTCAAACGGAGTCCACGGCAACGCCACGCGCACAAACCCGCGCGGTGATTCGCGAGACCCAACACGCACCGCGCAGTATTCAAACGGCTCGCCGACCGAACGGCTGCCCCGCATCGAAAATCCGACTCCGAGTTCCGCAGCCTCTGCGATCTCCGGACGGTCCCGATGATTCTCCAACCGCCGAGCATCCGCCGCGGAATCGGCGAGCACCGTGCCATCCGCCAAGACCAGCGTCAGCCGCGTACCGACCTCTCGACCCAGAGCCTCCAACTTGGGCTGCCATGTCGCTCGCAATTCTTCCAGCGGCGCGTCGGAAGCGGCCCAAGATGGATCAGCGACGTGCAACAACACCGCCGCCTCGTCCCGCATACGCTGCCGCACCTCGGACTTGACCGCATCGCGCTGCCATCTCAAAAAGATGACGACAAACACGATCGCGGCCACGACGGTCAGCGCGGCATACGTCAGGAACAAGCGCCAGAACAAACGAGAGGACCACACGACGAATGAACCTCAGGAGCGTGACGGGGTCGGGAGTCTTTTTCAGGTCGGCCACATGGAATTGTCAAACGGGTGTTGGTTTCAGGCCGACCTGAAAAAGACTCCCGACCCCGTCACTTGCGCGCGTCAAAACGCTTGAGCTTCTCGCGGTCGATCTCGACACCAAGCCCCGGCTTCGTCGGAATCTCCAAATAGCCTTCCGCATCAATGCGGAACGGTTCGGTTGTCAGCGAGTCGATGTAAGCGCACGGCGTCAGGTACTCGACATACCGAGCAATCGGCATCGCCGCTGCGAGTTGCAAATCCGCCGCCAAACCCAGCGCCGTATTCCACCCATGCGAGACCATCTGGATGTTGTGATCGTAAGCCATCCACGCAATGCGGCGCGATTCAGACAAGCCGCCGTTCTTCGTGCAGTCCGGCTGAATGATGTCCACCGCGCGACGTTCCAACCACGGCCGGAACGATTGCCGCCGAGTCAGCACCTCACCGGTCGCGATCGGCACCGGAGAGACGCGAGTCAGTTCGATGTACCCCTCAATGTCATCTGGCGGCAAAGCCTCTTCAAACCAGACGATGCCATAATCTGCGAGCATGTGCGCCGTCTCGCGAGCCCAATTCACGCCATGCGGCCAGAACTGTTCGCTGCCTCCGGCATCGACCATCAAATCCACGCCGCCACCAACGGTCTCGCGAGCAGTCCCGATCAGCAACTCATCAAATTTCCGATCGCGTCGCCCGAACGGCCGCCAGCCCATCTTGATCGCCTTGAACCCGCGTGCGACGGTCGCTTCCAAGGTGTCCCGCAACGCATCCGGCTCATCAAACAAGATCGAACCATACGGCTTGATCCGTTGCCGATAATTCCCACCGAGCAACCGCGACACCGGCTGCCCGCAGACCTTGCCGAACAAATCCCACAGAGCGATATCGATCCCGCTGATGGCGTGCTCGACCGAACCACCGCGCCCCTGCCAGAACGAAGATTGCCGCAGCTTCTCGCTGACCCGCTCCGGCTCAACCGCCGACTCGCCTTTGAGCAACGGCCACAACAACTCGACCGACCCTTCAACCAGCTTGCCCGATGTGAAGCAACTGCCCCAACCGGACAAGCCCTCATCCGTCCGCACCTCGACGAACGTATGCAGATTCTCCTGCGGTTCGTGGCCTTGAGGCCAGCCGCCATCCACGGTGGCTCCGGTCAGCGGGATGACTTCGAGGTGGGTGATCTTCATGGTGGTCATCTTTCATCGCAGGCATTGTTGAGCGGTCGCGAGGCTGGCGAGAGCGTAATCCGTTGCTGCGAAATGATGAATCCACCAGAGGAAGGGATGCAGGGCCGGCTAGTTTGCCGTTTGGCGGCGGTTGTGACGACACGACAAAAATAGCACGACGCGCAAGCGAGTGGTTGTTCCCGGACAACAACGCGTCAGCGAGCAATTATTCCGGACAACCACTCGCTGGCGCGTCGTGCTGGTGCGTCGTGCTGGTGCGTCGTGCTGAGGACTCGACACTCATTGCAGGTCGGCCCAGCCCACAGCGCTGTGGCTGGCCACAACCATTGCCGAACGAACATAATCGCCGCGGTTTTGGAATCCGAATGATCGAGAGCGTTGGGGACGTTGCCGTTCGCGGAGATTGAGTTCATGACCGAACCGAATGGCCATCAGCCACCTGTGCCACAGCGCGGGCCGCCGACCGTGGCAGGCTCCGTTGGCGACCCACCGAAACCCGCTTCAGCGGCGTCGGCGGAGACTGACGCGCGGACGGGGCATCAACAGACGGTCTCCGAATCGGGGGACGAGGCGGCGGGGTTGCACAGTCTCCGGCCGGTCGAAATCTCGGCGGGGTCGCAGCTCGGCCCGTATCAGATCGTGCGGCAGGTGGGCCAAGGGGGCATGGGAGCCGTCTTTGAGGCGCGGCACACGAAGCTCAAGAAGACGGTGGCGGTGAAGGTCTTGCCGCCGAAGCTGTCGCAGTCGGCGTTGTTGATCTCGCGGTTCGAGCGGGAGATGGAAGCGGTCGGGAAGCTCGATCATCCGCACATCGTGCGAGCGATGGATGCGGGCGAGTTCCAAGGGACGCACTTTCTGGTCATGGAATACGTCGAAGGCCGCGACTTGTCCGTGATGGTCAAGGAGCGTGGTCCCCGATCGGTCATTGAAGCCTGCGAGATGATTCGTCAGGCGGCGGTCGGGTTGGCTCATGCGCATCAGCACGGGATGGTGCATCGCGACATCAAGCCGGGGAATCTGTTCGCGACCAAGCAAAGCGTCATCAAGATTTTGGATCTGGGTTTGGCGTTGGCTCAAGGGGACCAAGCACCAGACTCCGACGCCGGCGCGTTGACGGTGATGGGTCAGTTTCTCGGCACGCCCGACTATATGGCTCCGGAGCAATGGGAGAACTCGCACACGGCGGATGGCCGAGCCGATTTGTATTCGCTGGGCTGCACGTTGTTCTTCCTGCTGACGGGCCGAGCACCCTACTCCGACGACGAACACCACTCGATGGCCAGCAAGATGCGCGGCCACACGACCGAACCGATCCCCGATCTGCGAGCCGCTCGGCGCGAAGCGATCGCGAACCGCCCCAAGCTGAGCAACGACCCGCTGCCGGACGAAGTCGAAGCGCTGTACCGCCGCCTGATGGCCAAACAACCCGCCGACCGAATCGATACCGCCGACGAACTCGCCAAGACGCTGCAAGAAATCGTGAAGTCCCTCCGCACAACATCTGGTTCCACAGATCGCAGCAGCGTCAACCCGCTCCTGAGCGGCACGGCGCTAGCCGCCGGTCAATCGCAGGGAACCGCCGGTCCATCGCCGAGCAACGCCGATTCCTCACAGCGAAAAGCCGATTCCTCGCAAGGCAACGTCGCTCCCACGACACCGGTGGCTAGCGCCATTCCGTTCAAAGAGGCCACCCCGGCCGACATTCCCACGATCATCGACCCGCCGGACGCGGACACTGAGACCGACGAGTTCCCCTTCACGAAGGAACTCTCCGAACCGACGCTGCCCGCGTCGCCGGCCACGCAGCGAGCGAAGAAGTCCGGCAAGTCCGCCTCGGCGAGCGGACGGAGCGGCTCGTTCAAGACGCTCGGCCTGTATCTCGGCGGCCTCGCGGCGGTCGTGCTGTGCGGCGTGATCATCGTCAAGATCACGAAGAAAGACGGCAGCGTCACCGAGATTCCCGCGACCGGCGACAAGCAACAGGCCGCGTCCGCGAGCTCTGAGAATTCAAATCTCAAATCTGAAATTTCAAATTTGAAATCTGAGAGTTCCGCCCAACAGCCCGCTACGGACCCGTCCGACCTCGGCCCCATCGACTTCGCCGCCGAGCGGATGGCGGCCGAGTGGGTGTTGGCACGAAAGGGCGGAGTTCATCTGGCCGACGAAAAAGGGCAAGTCGTTTCACTCATCGAAGGCCAAATCCCGCCGACTCCGTTTGTCGTGAAGGTGGTGCAACTTCCAATCAAGCTAGACCTCACCGACGACGAGTTGGCGAATCTCGCAGGCTGCCGACGACTGGAATGGGTGAACTTCGCTGCTGACCCGCAGATCACGATCCGCGGTCTCGACTCACTGCGGGGAGTTCGCTCGCTCCGCCGGCTAGAGGTCGCATCGACTGCTGTGGGCGATGACTTGATTGCGAGACTTTCCGACTGGCCTCAACTCGAATCGCTGGACTTGCAGAACTGTCCAATCAGTGATGGTGGACTCGCGCAATTGCCAGTGCAGACACGTCTCAAGGAAATTCTCGTCAAGTCACGTCAGATCTCGGATGCTGGGCTACGTTCGATCGCAGAGCTTTGTCCCAATCTTGAAGTGATTGGGTGCGCAAAATTCTCGAGTAATCAGCGGTTGACGCTTTTGCCGTTGGCGGATCTTCGACTCTTGCAAGAAGTCCACTGCAGCGGAGATCAATTGAATGATGACGGATTGTCGATCTTGCTCGACCTGCCACGGCTCCAGCGGATGCGAGTGACTTCGCCCACAACTGACGCGTTCATCGGGCAACTCGTCAAGCTGCGAGACAAGCTCACTGCGTTGTATGTTCAATCGAATGTTCCCGGTGAAGTAGGACTCACAGCGGCCGGCTATGACTCGATCCGTCAATTGCACGAACTCACCGAGTTATGGGTTGAAGGTCATGCGGGCGCGCCGACTGATGCGGTGCTGCGATTGCTGGCAGAACTACCGAACCTGCAAATACTCAAACTGGCTTTCACGGAGGAAAAGCTGCGGCCCTACACGTCCGACGGAATCAACGCCTTCCGCGAGTTGCGGCCGGATGTGCGTGTGCGGCTGACCGGCGAAGGCAAGGACTACCCGCCGACGAAGTCTGCGTCAGAAGTGGTGATTCCGAAGCGGGCGGAGGTTCCGCCGGCCGTTCCGGTGGAACCGGACAAGCCGGCGGCGGGGGCCGCGAAAACGGCGGTCGCCAAGGCTGGCAAGTCGGAGCTGGTGGCGGTCAAGGTGCCGCGCGTGGAGATCCCGGCGGCACCGCTGCCGACGAAACCGAACAAGGCGATCAGCAACCGAGCCACCGTCAGTCTCCCGCCCCCCATCGCCGGACTCCGTGGCTGGTCCCTCGAAGTCGGCGGACACACGGGAAGCATCACCGGCTTGGCCTACAGCCCCGACGGCCAATCCATCGGCTCCGTGGGTGCGCATGACGACACGGTTCGCTTATGGAAAATCTCCGAGGTGGCCGACGCGCCGGTGCTCACGTTGGATCGTGTGCTCCTTGGCGAGGAAGGGAGTATCCAAGACGTGGCCTGGTCACCGGACGGATTCACGCTGGCCACGACGAGCTATGCAGGCCAATCGGTCACACTGTTCGATGTCCCCACTGGTCGATTTCTGAAACGGCTTGCGCTGGTCAACGGAGTTGGTCGCTCCGTGGCTTGGTCCCCGGACGGCCGACTGATCGCGGCCGCCCATCGCCACCGATTGGGCCTGATTGACCCGATTCGCGGCGTCGTCCGTCTCTCGCAAACTCCGATGCCTCTCCAAGACGGCTGCTGGTCTCCGGATGGGTCGCAGATCGCAACCGTGGACGAAGTGGGCGGCATCAAATTTTGGAAGCCGCAAACGCTCACACCTGTCGCCGAGTTTGATAGCGCTGAACGAGGCTTGCTCACAGTCGCGTGGTCGCCCGACGGCAAATGGGTGGCCACGGGAGGCGTTCAGGGAGTCATCAAGATTTGGGAGGCCGCGACCAAGAAACGGCTCCTTGAATTGCGCCCTGAACAGGGTCAAATCCTCGGACTCAGTTGGGAGCCTGCCACTTCAGGCACATTACTCAACAAACATGCGGCGTGGCCCCGTTTGGCCAGTGTCGGCAGCGAAGGGGGAAAGCTCGTGGTTTGGGACACCGCGAAAGGGGACAAACTGCTGAGTACAAAGGATACGACTCAATACAGTGCGGTCGCATGGTCGCCGGACGGAACCCAAATCGCGCTCGCGCGGTTCAATGTTGTGGAACTGCGCGACTCGGTCACCGGAAAACGGATCGCCACGACCGAGAACTTCGGCCGCCCACGCTTCGTGAATGCCATGAGCGACCTGTCGGCCAGCGGCAAACAGCTCCGAATTCAACAGAAGATTCAACAGAAGACCGAGTTGACCGTTTGGGAGGCTGACACCGGCATCTTCGTGAAACGTGTCGAGAATTTGCCGAACGGGCAATCGCTCGCATCCCCAACCGATGAATGGCTGGCCGTGTTTGATCCGAATTCTCCTGAGGGAAATCTGCACCTCGTCGATACCGCGACCTATCAGAACCACCGCGCGCTGTTGGGACACGGGAGCACGATCACCGCCGTCAACTGGTCGAATGACGGCAAGACGCTAGCCTCCAGCAGCAAGGACCAAACGGTGCGGCTCTGGAATGCGGAGTCCGGAGAACAACTCCTGTCGATCCCGCACCCCAACGCGGTTCAATCCGTCGTCTGGTCTCCTGACGGCAAGCGCCTGGCCACCTGCGGGAACGACGACATCATTCGCCTCTGGCTGGCACCGACCGGCAAAGTGGCCGGCGAGTTCCCGCGACTTCCGTTCGCCTGTGCGCCAAGTCCGTCGGGCCTCGCCTGGTCTGCCGATGAAAAATACCTGGCCATCGCTGGCATTGACGGCGCGACTCGTGTGCTCGATTTGAAGTCCGGCAAGCCCAGCGATCCGATCCTGCAATTCGGCATTGCGGCAATGAGCGTGGCTTGGTCCGGCGACAGCAAGCAACTTCTTTCCGGCTCGGGCGGTGAAGTCGGTTATCGCACTTTGACGGCGCGCGAGGGCACCGTCTCCTACGGCTACGGCTGGCCGGTCCAATGGCATCCCGACCGCCGCCGCTTCCTCACCGGCATGGTTGGCTACTTCCCACTGCAAGGGCTGGATGCCAAACGCGACGTCAAGATCGGCTCGCTGTACCCCAGCATCGTCGGCGGCCACCACGTCTGCATCAGCGCCGACGGACACTACCGCGGCAGCAACGGCATCGAACAGCACATCGTCTACGTCGCCCTCACCAAAGAGGGCCACCAGCAAACCTACTCCCCCGCCGACTTCGCCGCCAAGTTCAACTGGAAAAACGACCCCACCAAAGCCGTGCTCCTCGGCCGTTAGCACGACGCGCCAGCGAGTGGTTGCGATTCCCGGTTGTCATTTCAGCACGACGCGCCAGCGAGTGGTTGCAGCGGACTGGGGTAACGCGGTTCAATCACTCGCTGGCGCGTCGTGCTAGCAATGGGGAAATCGAGCAACGGAGCAACCACTCGCTGGCGCGTCGTGCTAAATCTGGGGGAGACCTGCTGTGAACGAGGCAACGCTGGCGTACTTTCTCACCTGGACGACGTATGGCACATGGCTCCCAGGCGATGAGCGCGGTTGGGTCAAATGGCACGGTGGGTTTCAACAACCGAGCGAGTCGCTCCGACAATACTCGACCGCGAAGATGGTCGAATCAGCCATTACGCTCGATCCGCAGCAACGAGAACTCGTGGACGCCACTATTCGCCGTCATTGCGAGATCCGCCATTGGTCCATGCACGCTCTGAACGTCCGCACGAACCACGTTCACGTCGTCGTGACCGCCAACGAATATGCCCCCGACACCGTCGTCGAGCAATTCAAAGCCTGGAGCACTCGCAAACTGAAGGGCCAATCGGCCAGCGGTGCCGATTCCGTTGAGATTCGCAAACATTGGTGGACCGAAGGTTCCAGCCGAAAGTTCATTCATCGCGAAGCCGACCTCGCAGCGGCCGTCGAATATGTGCTGGAGGCTCAGGATCGTCCAAGGTGAAGCGGACCAGCACGACGCGCCAGCGAGTGGTTGATCGAGAAACACCACTCGCTGGCGCGTCGTGCTGGGCGGGAAACCTCGTCCGCGATGCGGCGACGGCGAAAACGTGGTTGGCCTGATCGCCGATGGCGACATAGACTGCCTCGGCGAACAATCACAGCGCAGGCTTTCTGTCCGGAGGCATGAGTGATGGTCAACACCAGCGATAGCCAGATGGTCGGTCGCCCGATGGAAGTGCTGATGGTTGAGGACAGCCTCACCGCCGCGAAGTTGACGATGGGCGCACTGACCAAAGGGCAGATCGCGCATCACATGACTTGGGTGAAGACCGGCGAGGATGCGTTGGAGTTTGTGCGTCGAGCCGGCAAGTTCGCGCGTGCTCCGCGGCCTGATTTGATTTTGCTCGATCTGGGACTGCCGGGCATTGGCGGTAAGGACGTTTTGGCGGCGATTAAAGACGACGCCAATCTGAGCGGCATCCCCATTGTTGTGTTGACCGCCTCGACGGACCCCGCCGATCGGGCCGACGTCGAGCACTTTGATGTCGCGGCGTATCTCACGAAGCCGGTCGATCTGGAAAAGTTTCTGTGGCTGGTCAAAGAACTCAAACAGTATTGGCTGGCCGAAGTCATCCTGCCGCACGTCGCCGAGGCCGAAGCTCCGCCACCGGAGGGCGCGCTGTCCTCAACCGGTTCGCTGGGATTGTTCAAGTGATTTTCGATTGCCGATTTGAAAACACAAAACATCGAAAATCGCTGACACTCACGGATTCCAGGTGCGGCAAGTTTCCGCCCCCATCCAGCTTGCCTGGATGGAGCGAACGATGGAGAGCTAAGGAACGACAAACATCCTTGTCCTTCAGGCCCCATCCGCCTCGTGCGGATGGTGAAGCAGATCGCTGGAGCGGCAAACGTCAAAGAATCTGATTCACCATCCAGACGAGCTGGATGGGGTCTGACGTAGCGAATGATTGCCGGATTAGCACTCCATCTCTGGCTCCATCCAGGCAAGCTGGATGGGGGCCAAAGCGCGTACCTGGAATTCGTTCGTGTCAAGAAAATCAAGAATCGGCAATTCCAAAACACGTCTTGCTCTCAATTCGCGCTTTGCGATACATCCCCGCTCCCTTCCGCAGAGGACTTTTCCTGTCCTCTCTTGAACCCTTCCGAAATCCGACTCTCCAACCGGAAATCCAACCAGATGAGCGGTGTCAAGGACGGCACCTGTCGTGTCCAGTGCGAGGTCCGCATGGCCCCTTGGGTCGGCGTGTCTCTGTGCGGTCTCACCCTTTGGATGTCCGGTTGCCAATCGTCGCCGACGATTCGCGGTCAGTCGCCCGGCTTCAATCAATCGGCGGCTTCGGCACGTCGTCCGTTTCGCAAAATTGGCGAGCAGACTCCGGACGAAGAACTCGTTCCGGGTGAGATTCACGAACGAGTGTCACCGCTGGGCGATGAAGACCCGGATGCTTTGACCGATCCGATTGCCGACATCGTCATCGAAGGCAACGACACGATCGAAACCACAGCGATCCGCAAGTTGATTCGTTCGGCGATCGGCCGGCCGCCGAGTGAATCGCAAATTCGTGAAGACGTTCGGGCACTCTTCAGCACACGCTGGTTCTTCGCCGTCGAGCCACGTTATCGCCGCAAGGACAGTGAACTCGTCCTGGTCTTTCGGGTGATCGAACGGCCGATGGTGGAAAGTGTCGAGTTCCGCGGCAACGAACGGATCAAGACGAAGTATCTCCAAACACTCACGGGGCTCAAACCGGGCAGCCCGTTCGACGTCAGCGTCAATCGCGAGGCGATCAAACGGATCGAAGAGCACTACAAATCCAAAGGCTTCCCGTACACGAAAGTCACGCTCGAAAAAGGCAATCGCCGAGAGGATCGCCAAGTCATCTTTGAGATCGACGAAGGTCCGAAGGTCATCGTCGGCTCGGTCAGGTTCGACGGCAACGAGTCATTTTCCACGGGGCTGTTGAAGACAAAGCTCTCGCTCAAGCCGGCGTTTCTCGGTCTGCCGTTCTGGAACAAGTACAAGCCGGAACAAATCCCGGACGACGTCGCCGCGCTCAAGCAGTACTACCACAGCCTGGGTTACTTCGATGTGAATATCGAGAAGGACGTCGCCATCGACGAGAGTCCGTGGAATCCGCTGAGCTACAAGGCGGCGCACGCCGTCATCACCTACCGCATTGCGGAAGGTCCGCGATTCAAGATCCGCAAGCTGATCTTGGAAGGCAACAAGATCTTCTCGAATGAGGAACTGGCCACTGACCTCAAGCTGCGGTCGGGCGACTCGTACAATTCGCGGTTCATGAACAAGGATGTCGATGCCATCAAGGATCGCTACGGCAAGCTGGGACGCACCTTCGCCAACGTCGAGCCGATTCCCCGGTTCCTGGAAGAGACGGGCGAAATGGATCTCGTCTATCAGGTGGATGAAGACCGCGTTTACACGATTCGACACATCAACGTGCATATCCAGGGAGACCACCCGCACACCCGCGAGTCGGTGGTCCGCAACCGCATGTTGCTGCACCCCGGCGACCTGGCTGATCCCAAGAAGCTCAAGCAGAGCGAACGGCGTCTGGAAAACCAGATCTTCGATCGCGCTGGCCCCACGGCTCCACGCATTCAGCTCTCCAAAGTGCCTGAGAAGCCGGTTTTCAATCGGCCGCAAATCACGCAGGCGAGCACCATTCGCGGACAATCACCCGACGAGGAACAAGAACCCGCGATTATCACCTGGCGAGGTTTGACGTCCGATTCGCTGATCTTCGGCACGAAGCCCGTCGTACGAGGCCAGAGTCCAGATTCATCCGACACCGATTGGGTCGACCCCAACTCGTCGATGCTGCTGGCTCAAAATCCCCCGCCCGAGTATCCGTTCGGAGCAACGGCCACTGATCCCCAAGCACAGACAATCTTGCCCCCTGGTCAGGCGGATGGAAATGTCTTCGTCACCGAGGCGCAAACTGGACGGCTCTCCTTTGGCGTCGGCGTGAACAGCAACTCCGGCGTCGTCGGCTCCATCGTGTTGGAAGAAAACAATTTCGATATCACGCGCTTCCCGCGCGGCTTTGAGGACGTCCGCAACGGTACCGCGTTCCGTGGTGCCGGCCAGCAATTCCGCATGGAAGCGGTCCCCGGCAA
Source organism: Planctomyces sp. SH-PL62 (assembly GCA_945893045.1). Classification (GTDB taxonomy): domain Bacteria; phylum Planctomycetota; class Planctomycetia; order Planctomycetales; family Planctomycetaceae; genus SXKJ01. The sequence continues at coordinate 44,047 of CAMDEA010000008.1, read as the reverse complement.
CATCGTCAGTCGTTACCTCGTCAGTTGGACCGACCCGTACTTCATGGACACGCCCTACAGCGTCGGCGTGAGCGGCTTCTTCTTCAATCGCTTCTATCGCGATTGGCGCGAAAACCGATTGGGCGGTCGAGTCACCATCGGCCGGCAACTCACGCAGGAGTGGTCGCTGATCGGCTCGATCCGTATGGAGTCTGTCGATATTCTGAATCCGACCGTGCCGACGCCCCCGATCCTGGCTCAAGCGCTCGGCACGAGCTTCCTCTCCACGGGGCGCATCGCGATTGCCCACGACACGCGCGATTCCCAGTTCCAACCGGCCGCGGGGCATTACCTGACCGGCGGCTACGAGCAAGCCTTCGGCGAGTACAACTATCCGCGCATCGACGGCGAGGCCCATCAATACTTCACGACCTATAGCCGTCCGGATGGAGGCGGCCGACACATTCTGTCGCTCGGTTTGCAGGCGGCGTGGACCGGCTCAAACACGCCGATCTTCGAAAACTATTTCGCGGGCGGTTTTCAATCTCTGCGAGGCTTCTCATATCGCGGCGTCAGCCCGATCCAAGGGAGTGTCCGCGTCGGTGGCCGCTGGATGTTGCTGGGGGGTGCCGAGTATTTGATCCCGGTCACGGCTGATGAAGCGCTGGGCGTCGTAGGCTTCACCGACTTCGGTACCGTCGAAGCGACCAGCGTCAGCCTGAAGAACATGCGTTTGACGGTCGGTGCGGGTTTGCGAGTGACCATCCCGCTGATGGGCCCAGCTCCCATCGCCATCGACTTTGGCTTCCCGATTCTTAAAGAGACGTTCGACGACACCCGCGTCTTCAACTTCTCCGTCGGTGTCACGCGGTAATGTCGGGAACGCGGAAATCCGTTTTGCAATTCGCAACCATTTGTTTTTCAGCCCCAAGGGGGCGTGACTCGATAGCCCAGGGCAACGCCCTGGGTTAGCCATGCGAGAAAGATTCTACAGCCCTGAAGGGGCGAAACTCGCACGGGCGTCGCTCAAGTTTCGCCCCGTTGGGGCTAAGTGTCGGTTGGTGATGCGCCAACCCAGGGCGTTGCCCTGGGCTTTCGAGTTCGTCCCCGTTGGGGCCAAGTCCGGAAGGCCAGCGACAATGAATCGATTCGCGTGGAAATGGGCTACAAGCTGAGCGATTCCAACGGACCTACCGCGACGGTCGTCGTTGCTCCCAGCGGGTAGACGTCGAGCAACTCGCGCACATCGCGGCTTGTGATCCCGCGCAGCGTCGCAAGGTCGTCCGCCACCGAGCGGAATTCTTCGCGGTAGATCCAGTTGCCGCCAAGCGATGAGAGCCGACCCATCGGACGCTCGCTGCGGAGCACGACGCGCGAGGAGACTTTGTTCTTCGCCATTTCGAGTTCGTCTTCGCGAATGCCGTCGCGATTGACCTCGTCGTAGATCGCGTGGATGCGTGCAAGATTCTCCGCGATCGCTTCCGGTTCGCTCGACAAGTACGTCATGTAGCTGCCGCTGCCGTCGTATTCCGTGAAGTCGAGGTCGGCGGCTTCCGCGAGTCCGGGATCGACCAACTCCCAAAACAACCGGCTGCCGCTGGAATCGCCGACGATCACCGACAGAATCTCCGCCGCGTATCGCAGCCGGTTCTGTGCCGACGGCGCGGGAGTCATCTGCATGATGTGTTCTTGCTGGCTCTTCGGCCGAGCGATGACCTTCAGGCCGCCCGCTGGCTTGGCTTCATGCGTCGCACGACCGCACGTCCCCGCCGGCCAGTGAGCACAATGCTGCTCGGCCAGCGCGACGATTTGCGACCAATCGGTGTTCCCGGCCACCGCCAGCACGACGTTGCCGGCGAGGTATCGGTTGTGGTGATACTCGCGCATCTGCTCGCACGTCAGCGCGGTGATGCTCTCCTTCGTGCCGAGCACACTCTGCCCCAGCGGATGCCCGGCGAAGTGCGTCTGCATCAGATTCTCATAGGCCGTGAAGCTGGGCTGATCGTCGTACATCCCGATCTCTTCCAGGATGACGTTCTTCTCCATGTCGAAGTCCGCCTGCCGCAGCGACGGCCGCAGAATGTTCGCGAACAGATCGAACGCTTGCGGCAAGTATTCGGGCAGGACCGCTCCGTAGAACAACGTCCCTTCTTCGGCGGTCGCCGCGTTGTACTTGGCTCCGACCTCATCAAAGATCCGATTGACGTCGTCGGCCGAGTACTTGTCGCTGCCTTTGAAGACCATGTGCTCCAGGAAGTGGCTGACTCCGGACACGGCCGCGGTTTCGTCGCGCGAACCGGTGCGGACGAAGAACCCCAGCGCGGCGGAATGCACTGCCGGATTCAGTTCCGCGATAACGGTCAAACCGTTGGCAAGTTTTGTCTGATGGAATTTCATGGCATCTCGTAGGTCAGGCTTTCCAGCCTGACTTCCTATGGAATCGTTTGACCGTTCGGGGCAATCCGAAAAGTAGCCCGACCCCTTGTGGGTCGGATGATTGCCCCACTATTTCGAATCATCCAGGCCACAAGGGCCTGAGCTACAACGGAACATTCAGCGGATTCGGGCCGATCGTCAGCACGGTGAAGTCGCGAGCCGGATGCTGATGCACATAGTCCAGCACGCCCGCAACCGTCAGGCTGTCGATGTCCCGGCGGATGTCGTCGAGCGTTTGAATGCGTTTCAGAAAATGCCAGTCACGAGCGATGGACGTCGCGCGGCTGGTGGTCGATTCCTGCTGCATGATCAGCGAACTCTTCGCGCGAGCCTTACAGCGTTCGAGTTCATGCAGCTCGATGCCGTCCCCCAGACGCTGGAGTTCTCGCAACGTGACGTCGAATGTTTCCTGAGCGCGCTCGACCGTGGTGCCGGCGTAGCAGAGGACTCGTCCTTCGTGCAGCAGGCTGTTGAGCGACGCGCTGACCGAATAGCACAAGCCGCGACGCTCGCGGACCTCGGTGAAGAGCCGCGCGCTCATGCCGCCGCTGAGTACCCCGACCGCCGCCCACGCTTTGTAGTAATCGGGATGCGAGTACTCGATCGCGTCGTAGCCGATGCCGATGTGCATCTGCGTCGAATCGTGAGCAATGTGCCCGATTCGCTCGCCGCGCGGGCCAGTGACCATCGACGGTTCCGATTTCGTTTTCCAATCGCCGAACAACTGCGCGACCAAATCCAGCGTGCGCGGGACATCGACTTGACCGGCGATGCCCAGGATCGCCCCGTTCGGACGCAGGCAGCGATCGCCGTGCGCCCTCACCGACTTCGCGGTGAGGTGCGGCAATTCTTCAAGCGAACCTTCCGTCGGTAATCCCCACGGAGCGTCATAGCAACGGCGACGAAGCTCGATCATCAGCTTGCGTTGCGGTTCGTCTTCGATCGCTCGCAGCGACTGTTCGATGCCGGCGATCGCGCCTTCAAATTCTTCTTCCGGCAACTGCGGTCGGCGAATGATGTCTGCGTAAAGCGTGAGCGCCGCTGGAACATTCTCACCCAGAGTCGCAGCCGTGAAGGCGATGTGATTCAGCCCGGTGCTCTCGTTCCGCTGCACTCCCAGGTTGTCGAGGGCATTCGACAAATCGCGGCTGTCGAGGTCGCCCGCTCCGCGCGTGATCCAATCGGTCAGGGCCGCCGCCGTGCCCCCTTGGCCGGCCGGGTCGAACGCGCTGCCGCCGGGGATCAGAAAGCAAAACGCCGCCGATTGCACATCCGACATCGGCTCGATCACGACCGTCAATCCGTTGGGCAACGGATGCGTGTGAATAAATTGTTCGGGCATCGCTTCGTCCATGAGGCTATCAAACAGGCAGCAAAGACGGGCGGAGTCTGACGCGGTGTTCCGCGAGTGACAAGCGGGAACGCCAAGGGGTCGGGAGTCTTTTTCAGGTCGGCCCTGCGCGACTTCACAAGCGTGATTTTGATAAGGCCGACCTGAAAAAGACTCCCGACCCCGTCACTCGTTACTTCAACAATCGCAAGACCAGCGCCGTCCAGCCCGTTTGGTGCGAGGCTCCGCAGCCACGGCCGGTGTCGCCGTGGAAGTATTCGTAAAACAGCACGAGATCCTTCCAATAGGGATCGTCCCGATAGCGGGGATCATCGCCGTGACAGGGCCGGCGTCCCTCCGCGTCGGGGAGGAAGAGGTTCGACATCCGGCGTGATAACTCGGTGGCGACTTCTTTCAACGTCATCAAGACGCCACTGCCGGTCGGGCATTCGACTTTGAAGTCGTCGCCGTAGAAGTGGTGATAACGTTCCAGCGCTTCGACCAGCAGGTAGTTGACCGGGAACCAAATCGGCCCGCGCCAATTCGAGTTGCCGCCGAACATCCCCGTGTTCGATTCGCCGGGAACGTAATCGACTCGCAGTTCTTGACCGTCGGTGCGGAAAACGAACGGATCGTTCGCATGCACCCGCGATAACGCCCGCAAGCCGTAGGGGGACAGGAATTCCGATTCGTCGAGAACACGTTGCAGCACGCGCTTCAGGCGTTCTTTCGACGGGATCGCCAACAACAGACGGCTCCGTTTCGCATCTTTCGCCGCCGGGTCTCGTTCGCAAATGGTGATCTGCTTTGCCAGGTCTTTACGGTTCTTCAAGAACCAGTTCATGCGGTGCTTGAAACCGGGCAACTTGTCGAGCGTTTGCGGATCGAGAATTTCGGCCGCGAACAGCGGGATGATGCCGACCACCGAGCGAATGCGCATCGGCTGGCCGTGGTCTCCCATCCGGAGCTGGTCGTAATAGAAACCGTCGGTCTCGTCCCACAGGCCGCTGCCGCCGAGCGTGTTCATGGCGTCGGCGATGGCGACGAAGTGCTCAAAGAACTTCGAGGCGATGTCTTCATAACTGGGATCTTCAGAGGCCAACTCCAGCGAGATCGACAGCATCGTTGAGCAGAAGAACGCCATCCACGCGGTTCCGTCCGCTTGCTCCAGATGCCCACCTGTCGGTAACGGTTGCGAGCGGTCGAACACACCGATGTTATCCAATCCGAGGAACCCGCCGCCGAACATGTTGTTCCCAGCGATGTCCTTCCGATTCACCCACCAGGTGAAGTTCAGCAGCAGCTTTTGAAACGCACGTGCGAGAAACAGGCGGTCGCGTTTGCCGCGTCCGCCGGTCTGCTTGTAGACGCGCCAACAAGCCCAGGCATGGACCGGAGGATTCACGTCGCCAAATCCAAACTCGTAGGCGGGCAATTGACCGTTCGGGTGCATGTACCATTCGCGCAGAAACAGCAGCAGTTGCTGCTTGGCGAATTCGGCGTCGATGCGCGCGAACGGAACCATGTGAAACGCCAAGTCCCACGCCGCGTACCACGGATACTCCCACTTGTCCGGCATCGAGATCACATCGCGATTGAACAGATGCGGCCATTCGCGATTGCGCCCTTGCTTGCGTGATTCCGGTGGAGGGGGTTGCCCTTCATCTCCTTTGAGCCACTGCGGCACGACGTAGTGATAAAACTGTTTCGTCCACAACAGCCCCGCGTAACCTTGCCGAGCAACTCGTGCCGCCTCCGGCGAATACTCGCGGTAAAGTTTCGAGCCGTAGAATTCGTCCGCCTCTTCCAGACGAGCGGCGAAGACCTCCTCGAATTCCGGCCCGAACGCCGTCTCTGGCGTCCATTTCTTTTCCCCGTTCTGGGTCAGTCGCAAGCGGATGACTTTCGAGGAATGCGGCTCGATTTTCAGCTCGTACCAGGCAGCCGTTTTCGTGCCGATGCCATACGGCGAAACAGCCTCTTGATCGCCGTGAATGAGCAAATCATGAAACGCATCTTTCACATACTTGCCTTCGTTCGGCGTGCCGTGCAGCCGTTCGGAATTCGTGACGTTCTCGGTGAAGAGCCATTGGGAAGCGCAGACCGACGAATCGGACGCAAACGACATTTCGCCCAACGCTTCGTGCCACACGAAGACCGTTCCGTCCGGCTGGAGCTGCATGCTGGGATAGCGCTCCGGCAATTCGTCGTGCCCCAGCCACGACCAGGTGTTGCGGAACCACAAGGTCGGCAGGACATGCAGACTTGCCGCTTCCGAACCACGGTTGTGAACAGTCACCTTAATCAGGATGTCTTGCGGCGATGCCTTCGCGTACTCGGCCACGACGTCGAAGTAGCGGTCGTCGTTGAACACGCCGGTATCGACCAACTCGAACTCCAACTGATCCTTCCCGCGATGACGATTCCCCTGGATCAATTGCTCATACGGGAACGTCCCCTGCGGGTACTTGTAGAGCGCTTTCATGTACGAGTGCGTCGGCGTTGAATCGAGGTAGTAGTACAACTCCTTCACGTCCTCGCCGTGATTTCCCTCCGGCCCCGTCAGTCCAAACAGCCGCTCTTTCAGGATCGGATCGCGGCCGTTCCACAGCGCCAGCGCGAAACACAACCGCCCTTGCCGATCGCTGATCCCCATCAGCCCGTCCTCGCCCCAACGATAGGCTCGGCTGCGCGCGTGATCGTGCGGGAAGAATCCCCACGAGTCGCCGTGCGGCGAATAATCCTCACGCACCGTCCCCCATTGCCGCTCGGAAAGATACGGTCCCCAGCGCTGCCAGTCTTCTTTTCGCGAATGAGCCGCCTTCAGCCGCAACTCTTCGGCGGTCGTGGGAGGGGGGTCGATCAACAGGGTGTCGGTCAATGCTCGTGACATGATGCCCTCGCGTGGTGAAGTGTTGGCGAAATCCAATTGAGTTGTGCGGTGGAAGACTACGTTAGAAAGCTCGGTGTTGTTTCGCCACACGCAAGCAATGCGACGAAAACCAGCGTCCTGGAAACTTCGGAAGTGAAGCACCACTTAGAACCAACGTTTGCGTTTCATCATGACCAGAACGCCCAACCCAAACGTGACCACGACGCCCCAAAAACCCAAATAGCCGTATCGCCATTTCAGTTCGGGCATGACGTCGAAATTCATCCCATAAACGCCGGTGAGAAACGTGAGCGGCAAGATCAACGTCCCCAGCACCGTCAGCCTCGACAGCGTGTGATTGGTCCGATGCGTGACAATGCCCAGATACAGACCGACGGTTTCCGAAAGCAACTCCCGCTCCGAGGCCACATCCGCGCTCAGGCGATCCAAGAGCCCAGCCTTCTTCTCCAGATAAGGCTGCGTGGTTTCCGGAATCATGGGCGAACGCCGCAGCGACAAGTCATGCACAATCTCGCGTGCGTAAACCACGACCTTTTGGAATTCACTCACCGCCCGCAGCAGTTCCGCGACCCGTTCGAACATGTCTTCGTTGGCTTGCTTAAACAAATTGTCCTGAACGGTTTGATTGTCATCCGAGATCTGCCCCACGATCTGCGTGTACGTTTCGCAAAGATGGCTGGCCAGCGCATACAACAGGAAGCCGGGGGAGAGCGCGATTCGGCGAAAACTTCGCGCATAACTCTGACGCATCGCGTCGATGACGGGCGAGGGCGAGCGATGCATCGTCACAAGGCACTTGGTTCCCACACACACCGCCAACGGATGTGTGCTGACGCCGGTCACACTCCAATCGGCATCGAGCAACGTGAACGCGACGAATTCCTCCAGATCGGCGAAATAAGGAGTTGGACGTTCGGAGAGCAGGGAGACCATTTGCTGTCGCTCGCAGCCCAATTGCTCCAACAATTCCAAGCCGTGGTCGACCGCATCGCCCGCGAAATCAATCCACCAGAATCGACCGGCCGCCGTCGCGTCCACCAATTCCAAGGCATGCGTCACGCTGGCGATGGGAATCTGTTCTTCGAGCTTGGTCGCGAAATTGAAGTGAACGGCGAGGATCACGGGGGCACCTCGAAGGAATCGCCGGGATGTGCGGATGTGCGGACTCAGCTTGCACATTCTTTGTCGCGAAGTCAACCAGCGTCGAACGTCAGCAACTCCGGTCTCCTGAGCGGATGGCGCAAGCTCGGATTATTCACGGCCGCCATGTAACCCGAAGCGTCAGCGAGGGAGTGGTCACAGTTCTCCCTCGCTGACGCTTCGGGTTACATGCGGTACGACCGGACTGGCCGGCAACGTCGGAACTCAGGACAGGTGAAGTCGTGTTGCGAAAGAGCAACGTGGTTCCGGCGTGACCTAGAGTTTGGCAAGTTTTTCGTCGTCCGGGCGGTCCTTGTGCCGGAGATGAGAACCGGCTTGGGAGCGTGGGATGACTCGGAATTCGTCGCGGCAGCCTGGTTGGGATTTCTGTGTGGCGGTGCTGGTCAGTTCGTTTTTGGTGTTTCAGGTTCAGCCGCTGATCAGCAAGTTCATCTTGCCGTGGTTTGGTGGAACGCCGGGAGTCTGGTCGGCATGCATGTTGTTTTTTCAGTCGTTGCTGTTTTTGGGATACGCCTACGCCCATTTCAGTATTCGATATTGGTCGGCGGGGCGACAGGTCGCGGTCCATGCGGTGTTGTTGCTGGTGGCGGCGGCGACGTTGCCGATCGCTCCCGACGTGGCGTGGAAGCCGAACGGTTCGGAGTCGCCGATTGGACGCATCTTGGGCATGCTGACCATGAGCGTCGGGCTGCCCTATTTTGTGCTGGCGTCGAACAGTCCGCTGTTGCAAGCGTGGCTGCGGAAAGCGAATCCCGAAGCGACGCCGTATCGGCTGTATGCGTTGTCGAACGTCGGTTCGCTGGTCGGGTTGCTCAGTTATCCGTTTGTGTTTGAGCCGTTGATGACGAACGAGACGCAAGCGACGTTCTGGTCGGCCGGCTTTGGTCTCTTCGCCCTGAGTTGCCTGTGGTGTGGATGGCGAGCCTTTCGAGCGTCGCACCTGACCCCGGCTCGCGTGCAAATTGCGTCGTTGCCTCCGAATGACGAGCCGTCACCGACGTGGCTCGATAAATCATTGTGGTTTGGCTTGAGCGCGTGTGCTTCGACGATGTTGTTGGCGATCACGAATCAAGTCTGCCTGGACGTGGCGGTGATTCCCTTCTTGTGGGTGATTCCGCTGTCGCTGTATTTGCTGACGTTGATCTTGGTGTTCGATCACGAGCGTTGGTATCCGCGCCACGGATTCGTGATGGCGTTAGCCGTGGTCGTGACCTGCGTGACGCTGGTGCTGTTTCAAGGGAGCGGCTTGCCGATCCTTGTGCAGTTGGGCGTGCATTTCGGAGCGTTGTTTGTCTGCTGCATGGTTTGTCACGGCGAGCTGGCGAAGCTCAAGCCGAACCCGCGGTATTTGACCTCGTTCTATCTGGCAATGGCGGCGGGGGGCGCTGCGGGAGGCATCGGCGTCAGCTTGCTGGCTCCGCTGGTTTTCGAGCGGCTGATGGAATTGCAGTTGGGCTTGGTGGCCTGTGCGGTGTGCGTGCTGGCGGTGCTGTGTCGCGAGCGGGCGTATCTCAACAAATACGGACGACCGATTTGGGCGTGGACGGCAGTCATCGTGTCGAGCCTGGGCTTACTTCGCTCGTATGCCGGCGAGACACACAAAGACGAGCTGGTGACGTCCCGAAACTTCTTCGGCGTGCTGCGCGTGTTGCGAGAAAACAAACACGACCCGGACCATGCCGAGATTCAACTGGTTCACGGCCGCACGATTCACGGACGCCAGTTTGTGTCCCCGGAAAAACGGCGTTGGCCGACGGCCTACTACGGCGAGTCATCGGGGGTCGGGCTGGCTTTGCAGAATTGTCCGCGTGAAACAAATCGCCGTTGCGGCTTCGTCGGGTTGGGCATCGGTACGCTCGCGACTTATGGGCGGCCGAGCGACACGTATCGCTATTACGAGATTGACCCCGACGTGCTGCGGCTGGCTCGCGAGCAATTCACGTTCTTGTCCGATTCCGCCGCAACCCAAGAATTCGTGTTGGGAGACGCGCGGCTGATGTTGGAGGCCGAGCCTTCACAGGCGTTCGATCTGCTGGTGCTCGACGCCTTCAGCAGCGATTCGATCCCCGTGCATTTGCTGACTCGCGAGGCGTTCGCCATCTACCGTCGCCATCTCCGGGACGACGGAGTCATCGCGATTCACGTCTCGAATCATCACCTCGATTTGGAACCGGTCGTTCGCCGGCTCGCTGAAGAGATGAATTGGCCCGCCGCGAAAATCATCAGCTCGGTGAATGCCGACCTGGCTCAATACGAAGCCCACTGGATGTTGCTCAGCCGCAATGCGTCTTTCTGGGAGACACCCGAAATTGCGTCGGCCATGGGCGACACGTTGACTTACAAGGGTTCGCCCACCAGCCCGCTCTGGACGGACCAGTTCAGCAATCTGCTGGATGTGCTGAAGTAGTACCGACACGCCATTCCGCGGTCTTGTTGTCGGCGACCGGTGCGTTCCCAGAACACAAACAGCCCGCGCCGAATCGGTGCGGGCCGTCGTGTCATTCGACTTGGCCGTTGCGGGATTATTCCCACGACGGATTGAAGGTGAAGAACGGCATCTCGTCGGCATTGCGGTCCAGGCCGGCGGGATTGAGCACCACGTCGAGTCCTGCCCCACCACCGACGGTGTCGCTGCCGGCTTCACCGGTCACGAGATCGTCACCGTCGTTGCCGAGGACGATGTCGTTGCCGTCACCGCCGTGCATTGTGTCGTTCCCGGCACCCCCCAGCAGGCTGTCGTTGCCGGTGCCTCCCAGCAGGCTGTCGTTGCCCGCTTGGCCGGAGAGACCATCTCGGCCGTTCCCGCCATCCATCGTGTCGTTGCCACCGCCGCCTTGCAGGATGTCGTTCCCGTCGCGGCCAAAGATCACGTCGTCGTCATCACCGCCGTTGATGCGGTCGTTGTTGTCCTGGCCATCGAGCGTGTCATCCCCGGCACCGCCATTGATCGTGTCGTTACCGGCACCACCCAACATGCTGTCGTCTCCGGTCTCCCCTTCGCCGGAGTCGTTGCCGATCAAGTCCACGCCATTTTGGCCGTTGAGCAAGTCATCTCCCCCCTGGCCACTGAGCGTATCGTTGCCATCGTTCCCGAAGACGGAGTCAGCGCCGTCGTTGCCGGTTCCGCCGAACTCATCACCGATGACCGTATCGTTGCCCGTTCCGCCGCCAATGAGATCGTCGTCCTCGCCGCCGACGACACGGTCATTGCCGCTGCCGCCATCGAGCGTGTCGTTGCCGCCCGCGCCCTCCAGGATGTCCGCGCCGTCATTGCCTTGGATGTTGTCATTGTCTGCGTCACCGAAGAGCTGGTCGTTGTCTCCATCGCCACGGATCACGTCGTCACCGGCATTGCCGTGAAGAGTGTCCCGGCCGATGTTGCCATTGAGGCTGTCGTTGCCGTCATCGCCGTTGACCACGTCGTTACCAGCTCCCGCCGAGATGCGATCTTCGTCGTTTCCGCCGTTGATCGTGTCATCGCCGCCATCGCCGTTGAGCAGGTCGTTGCCATCACCGCCGTCGATGCTGTCCTCGCCGAGCAGCGAGAAGATCGTGTCGTTGCCGTCATCGCCGGTGATCGAGTCATTACCGTCGCCGCCGAGGATGCTGTCTCCACCCTCATTGCCGTGGATCTCGTCGTTGCCGATGCCGCCGTTGATCGAGTCCGAGCCAGTTCCGCCGTTAATGACGTCGGCATTCTTCGATCCGACGATGCTGTCATTGCCGTCGTCACCATTCAGCGTGACCGTGAACCGAGTCAGCACCGCGTTCGTGGCCAGGATTCGGTCGTTGCCTTCGCCTCCGTCAACCGTAAAGGTCGAAGTGGCCGGCGCGGCGACATTCGAGATGTTGATCGTGTCGTTGCCTTGCAGGCCATTCACGGCGATGTTTTCCAGCGAGACCGTCGATGCGACTTTGCTGCCCGCTCCGGTGATTTTGTATCTTCCGGCGGACGTCTGCGCGATTGTGATCGTGTCGTCGCCGGCCGTGCCTTCGATCGACACGGTATCGACGCCCGCTCCGCCATCGAGCGTGACCGTCGTATCGCCGTTGGTCCAGACGATGGTGTCCGCGCCGGCTTCACCGAGAACCGAGTTGCTGCCCGCGCCGCCATCGATCGTGTCGTTTTCGGAGCCGCCGAGAATCTGGTCGCTGCCGTCGTCTCCCAACAGCGAGTCCGTTCCGGCCTGGCCTTGGATGAAATCGTCGCCGTCGTCGCCGTTGATCACGTCCGCACCGTTGCCACCTTCGAGGCGATCGTCACCGTTGCCGCCGAGGATTTGATCCGCGTCGTCGCCGCCGAGAACGGTGTCAGCATCGTCGCCGCCCTCCAAGCTGTCTTCACCGGTGTTGCCTTGAATCGTGTCGAAGCCGGCACCGCCGTTGATCGTGTCGTTACCGCCTTCCCCATCAATGATGTCGTTGCCTCCATTGCCGTCGATGCTGTCGCCTGCGCCTCCACCCAGGACCGAATCGTTCAGCGTGCTGCCGCTGATGACGTCAATTCCGTCGCTCCCCATGACTGTGATCAGCGGCGTCGAACCCAAACCTTGCAGGGCCAGGATTCCTCGGAAACCGGATCCCGAAATTCCAACGAGATTGAAAGTGGTGCCACCGACATCGGAGGTTAGGGAGATGGCCGTGACATCAGCGGGATCTGTATCACCGGCTACGGCCTGTCCGGCGAAAGTAAAGCCGTCCGCGCCGTTGATGTTGACGTTGACCCTTCCCGCCGACCCACCATTGGCACTGATCGTGATCGTTTCGCCGGCATCGGCGGTGATTGTGAGCAGCAGAGGAGTCTGTCCCACGGGCACAACGGCTGCCGCGGCAGGATTGGGGTCGGTTGCGACGGAGATCGTCGCGGGAAGAATGCGGTCTTCTAATCGCTCCAGCCGAGCGATGCTTCGGCGGCAGCGACGCGCACGAGTACGGTTCAACGATTGTTGGAACGAAGACAACCACGAAAACAGGCGCATCGCTGGATCTCCCGATTTTCAGAGCGGCTCGCGAGTGACTCGCCAACCGGCTGTTGGACTCAACGTGTTTGGGTTTGGGGCGAAAGTCCGCGCCCGCCGATCACGACGAAGCCGCAGAACTCCACTTGGCAAATCGTCCAACGAAATCCCGGCTCTCGATGCGCTTCGCGCGACGGAGTTGCCATTCCACGAACCTGCGCGAGTCCCAACAGTCGGCGAAATCCTGCCGAACGTGACGCCTCTGCCACGCATGCCGGGCCGCGCGATGATGCCGGTCAATCCGAGAACACGAATGAGAGCCCATTCAAGAAAGAACGACGCAACTCGTTCCTTTCCGTCACTCCGCCAACTTGCTGCGGTCGGCACCAAGCTTATTGAGGCACACGATCGCGGTTGTGACTTATCCGTGCTCCGGCTCTGCCATCCGTGCGAAGACAATGCTTTGAACTTGACCGCACGGATGGCAGAGCCGGAGCAAGGATGAAGGCCCGTCGCGCGGCGGATTTCATCGCGTGGGTTGATGAATGGAAGTGCGCGAATCCTAAGGCGGTCTCAATCCCGCGACCGCGACACGGCGCGCCGCCAGGCGGTCAACAGTTCCGAACGCTGCATCTCCGGCATCACCGGCACAAATTCGCGCTGCAACTGCCAGTTCTTGGAGACATCGCTCAAGTCGCTCCACACGCCCGTCGCCAAGCCGGCAAGGTAGGCGGCACCCAACGCAGTCGTCTCTTGCACCACCGGCCGGCGCACCGAGACCCCCAGCACATCCGACTGAAACTGCATCAGCCAGTCATTCGCCGTCGCGCCGCCATCCACTCGCAACGATTGCAACGCGACTCCCGAATCCTGACGCATCGCGTCCAGCACATCCGCTGTTTGATACGCCATCGCTTCCAAGGCCGCCCGCGCCAGATGAGCCTTCGTCGTCCCGCGCGTCAGTCCGGAAATCAGGCCCCGCGCATTGGCATCCCAATACGGAGCCCCCAACCCCACGAACGCCGGCACGAAATACACGCCGCCGTTGTCCGAGACCGACGTCGCCAACGCGGCGGTCTCACCAGCATGAGCGATCAAACCCAACCCGTCTCGCAACCATTGCACCGCCGCGCCCGCCACGAACACCGAGCCCTCCAGGCAATAGACCGTCCGTCCGTTGATCCGCCAGCCGACCGTCGTCAGCAAGCCGTGATGCGACTCGGCCGGCTTCGCGCCCGTGTTCATCAACAAGAAGCAGCCGGTGCCGTAGGTGTTCTTCGCGCTCCCCGGATCAAAGCACGCCTGACCGAATGTGGCCGCTTGCTGATCTCCGGCATCTCCGGCAATCGGTATCGCCCCTCCCAGCCACTTCGCATCGCAGTCACCGATGACCTCGCTGGATGAGACGACCTGCGGCAACATCGCGCGCGGCACGCCCAGCAGCTTGAGTAATTCCTCATCCCAATCGAGCGTGTGCAGATTGAATAGCAATGTCCGGCTCGCGTTGCTGACATCGGTGACATGCCGCTTCCCGCCCGTCAGCCGCCAGATCAGAAACGAATCGACGGTGCCGAACAGAATCTCGCCGCGCTCCGCCCGCCCGCGCAGCCCCGGGATCGTGTCCAACAAGTGCCGAATCTTCGTTCCCGAAAAATACGCATCCAGCACCAAGCCCGTCTTCTGGCGAAACAACGGCTCCAGCCCGTCCGCTTTCATCCGTTCGCAGATCGGTGCCGTGATCCGGCTCTGCCAGACAATCGCGTTCGCAACCGGCTTGCCGGAATCCCGCTCCCACAGGATCGTCGTCTCACGCTGATTGGTAACGCCAATCGCCGCGATGTCGGCCGCCGAACGTTTCGCATTCGTGAGCGCTGCACGAGCCGTCGCCAACTGGCTCTCCCAAATCGCCTCAGGGTCATGTTCGACATGTCCCGGCGCAGGGAACACCTGTGGAAATTCTTGCTGAGCGGTCCCGACCGCGCACCCGGATCGATCAAACACAATCGCTCGGCTGGACGTCGTGCCTTGATCGAGAGCCAAAACGAAAGACGAGCGCATCGTGAATCTCCTCTCTCAAACAATTCTGAGGCCTCTGTCTTTTTCCGTGCTCCGGCCCTGCCATCCGTGCGATCCATCTCTGTGCGGCATCGCAATTGAGTTGCCGCACGGATGGCAGGGCCGGAGCACGGACGAAACAGGAACGGCGATTGGCCGCCAGCAAGCGTCGAGAGATTTCGCGGCGTGAAAGTCTCGAACATTTGTTGTGCGAATCTGACCGATCAGTGCGGCGATTAGCCAGCCACCCGAATTGGCGGACACTCGGTCGAGCATTCGAACGGCTGAAGGTCGCGCATCCAATGGCGCAGGCCAGGCAATTGGCGGCATAGCTTCAGAGTTGGGAAGATGACGGGATCCCAACTCCGGCGGTGGCGACCGTAGATTGCAATTTGACTGGGATTCAAAAATGTTCGCGTGAATCCCTGAGGCCGAGCCACCTGCTGGTGCGTGACATGATCGACGTCGTGTCCGGCATACTGGCCCGCCAGATAGGCCGGCATCCGATAGACCCCCAACCCGCCGAAGCTGCACGTCACGGGGACGAGCGGTTCGCCGCGCGTAAAGCTCATGTCATTGACCTGCCTGGTCGTGAACGGCGTGAACGCTTCATCGTTGCGAAAGGCCCAGGCATCGTATTGCATTAGGACGTTGATCTTCAGGCCGACCCGTTTGAAGATCACGCCGTTGGAACCCACGAAATCCCAGTCGTCATGGCCGAACGTGTTGGCCAGTCCGTCGAAACTCCAACCGATCGACAGGTCCGTATCGACAACGAGGACGTGCTCGAAATCGACGTAGCGGGCGCGGATCGTTTCCAGACACTGATTGCGATAGTAAGCCATCCGCTCGGCCCGCTTCAGGCAGCGTGTCATGGGATTGGTCGGATCGCCGCGGCGTTCGATCGTGACATCCACTCGGTGATTACGCTCGGCCCAGTCGATCAGCAGGCGTGCGGTTTCGTCGCGCGAATCATTTTCGTAGATCACGACGCGATAGTCGGCAAACATCGCTCCCATCTGTTCGATGCGCGCGATCGTGAGCGGTAAGATGCCAGCCACGTCGCGAGCCAATCCACTGATCACGGCGGTCGTGTCCAGCATTCGCCGCTGACCGAGTTGAACGCGCCGCAGGTACTCGGCCCGCAACTCGCGCGGTGGCGGAAATTTGGCATCGGGAAACGTGATGTCCGGCGACACGCTCACCTCGGTTGTGGGAGTATTCGAATTCAAGCGATCTTCAACTCCGTCTGACCAACACTCAAGTCAAATCGATCTCAGTGCGATCGAGGCTCTGTGATGGCACGCAACCTAACACGATTTTCGCTGAGGCATCAATCTCGGATTTGACCGCAGTGGCGCGTGGGGCGCACGACGCACTTTGCGCCGGCGACGGTCGCACACCACGCCCCCATCGACCTCGCGTCGATGGAGCGAAAGATGGAGAGCTAAATCAGCCACACTTCAACTTGTTCTTAGACCCCATCCGCCTCGTGCGGATGGTGAATCAGATTCTTCAGCGTTCGTCGCCCAATGATCTCTTTCACCATCCGCACAAGGCGGATGGGGTCTCAGAAAAAGACCTGGCCGACATCGTCGCTAGCACGCCATCGGTCGCTCCATCCAGGCAAGCTGGATGGGGGCGGGACAATTCGCAAACTGCGTCGTGCGCCCTGACGCGTTTGAGATGTCACCCGGAGCAATTGGTTCGAGGCCATTCTTCCAGAGGATTCCGGCTTGACTCATTTCGCTTAGTCCCCGTACACCGCCGCCCCTTCGCAGCCTCGAAGGGATGGAAACGACGAACGGATTGCGAATGAGCGACTTCGCTTTGGAAGGCCGAACCTTTCGCCAACATACACGTGCTTCTCGCCAAACATGGAAAGGCCCTTCATGTCACCCGTCGCACTCATTACAGGGATCACTGGGCAAGACGGTTCCTATCTGGCGGAATTCTTACTGAGCAAGGGTTATGAAGTTCATGGCCTCGTTCGCCGATCCAGCACCGATACGTTCGATCGAATTCAGCACTTGAAGGATCAAATCACACTCCACTGCGGAGACATGCTGGATCAGTCATCGCTGGACGGAATCGTTCGCAACGTTCGCCCCACCGAAGTCTACAACCTCGCGGCGCAAAGCTTCGTGGCCGCGAGTTGGAACCAGGCGATCCTCACCTCCGAGGTGACGGCCCTGGGCGTGACCCGCTTGCTGGAGGCAATTCGCAATGTCGATTCCTCCATTCGTTTCTATCAGGCCAGCAGCAGCGAGATGTTTGGCAAGGTCCAGGAGACCCCGCAACGTGAATCCACTCCGTTTTATCCGAGAAGTCCCTACGGCGTGGCCAAGGTTTACGGGCATTGGATCACCATCAATTATCGAGAGAGCTACGATCTGTTCGCGTGCAGCGGAATTCTGTTCAACCACGAGTCACCGCGGCGCGGTCTCGAGTTCGTGACCCGCAAAATCACGGACGCCGTGGCTCGGATTCACTTGGGCTTGGCCACGGAACTGCGGCTCGGCAACCTGGACGCCCAGCGCGATTGGGGCTTCGCGGGCGACTATGTGCAAGCCATGTGGCAAATGCTGCAACTGGACCAGCCAGAGGATTTTGTCATCGGCACGGGCGAGACGCATCGCGTCCGCGAGTTTGTGGAGATCGCCTTTAACCATCTGGGCTTGAACTGGGAAAACCATGTCGTGATCGACCCGAAGTTCTGTCGGCCCGCGGAAGTCGAATTGCTGCTGGCCAATCCCAGCAAGGCCCGGCAGCGCCTGGGCTGGGAAGCCACGATGCCGTTTGCCGAACTGGTCACGTCCATGGTCGATGCGGACGTTCGTCGATGGCAATCACAGGTGAGCCAAATGGAAAGCTCGGCCACCTCGTCGCAGTTCAAGCCACGGCTCTTCGACACCAAGGCGGCCTGATGCGTCTGACCACGCAGCTTTCGTACTCATGATTTCCAACGAGTTGAACCCGGCAGACGAAGCGCGCGACGTTTCGCTTGCAGCAAGGAGGCTGCGAGTCCATGAATAACTTCTACCGAGCACTGCGAGAAGCGTGGCGTCACTGGCTGCCGCTCAGTGCTGGGATCTTGTGCTCGTTCGTCATGGCGACGTTGTGGGGCGCGAATATCGTCGCGCTCTTTCCCGCCATCGAAACCATGGTTCATGGCGACAACCTGCAGTCTTGGAATGAGAAACGAATTCTTGCGGCTCAGGAAAAAGTCGCTGCTCTAGGAAAAGATTACCAGGAGACGGTTCTGCCTCCCAAGACGGACGGCAGCTACCACAAGCTCCGGCTAAAAAAAGATCTGCTCGGTGCCAAGCTGGCTGCCGAGCAGGCCTCTCTTCACTCGCATGAAAGCCTGCAACCGTGGGTGGAAAAGTGGCTGCCGACTCAACCGTTTTCCACAGTGGTTTTGGTTCTGGCGCTGGTGGTTTGCGGGACGGTCTTGAAGCAGTTCTTCGGCATGGCCAACACCGTTCTGGTGAGCTATGTCTCGCAGTGCATTGCCCGAGAAGTCCGCCTCCGAATTTTCAGCAAAGCCGTCACGCTGGATCGCCACGGCTTCAACTCCCTGGGCACGAGCGGCTTTACCGCCTGCATCACTCACACCACGGACGGCTTGGCTCAGGGAATTACCTCGTTCTATGGCGGGCTCCTCTCTGAACCGCTGCGAATCATCTCCTGCCTCGTGCTGGCGCTGATGGTTTCGTGGCGCGTCACGCTCGCGTCTTTGATCTTTGCGCCCCTGATGTTCGTGCTCATGGTCTGGCTGAATCGAAAGATTCGAGGATTGGCGCGGCAGGCCTTGGATCGTTCGCTCGGCTTTCACCACGTCATGCTGGAAGTCTTCAGCGCACTGGGAACCGTGCAGGCCAACACGATGGAACCGTTCGAGCAGGAGCGATTTCGCATTTCGACCAAAGAGATGCGCCGCATGGGTGTCCTGGCCAGTTTCTACAACGCCCTCGCGAATCCCATCACCGAAGTCTTCGGCATCGCCGCTTTGTGTACGAGCCTGGGCGCAGCGGCGTATCTCGTCATCACGCAGGAAACCCATATCCTCGGCATTCGCATGACCGACCAGCCCATGACCATCGCCGAACTGAGCGTGGTCTTCGGCCTGCTCATTGGTGCCACCGAACCGCTGCGTAAGCTGTCGGGCGTGATTAGCGGCATCAACTTCGGTTCGGCCGCGGCGGACTTGCTGTACCCGTTGCTCGACAAGCAAACGCAAATCGTCGATCCCGCCGAACCGAAACAGCTCTCCAAGCCACATGGCTGCATCAAGTTTCAGGACGTCACCTTCAGCTACGACGGGACGCATAACGTGCTGAGGAACGTCAATCTCACGATTCCGTTCGGCGAGCGCCTGGCCGTCGTGGGCCCGAACGGCGGCGGCAAGAGTACCTTGATGAACCTCATGTGCCGGTTCTTTGACCCCCAACAAGGGGCCGTCCTCATCGACAATACGTCGCTCAAGGATCTGGCGCTCTACGACCTTCGCAGTCGCATCGCCATCGTTTCGCAACAGTCCGAGTTCTTCAACGAATCCATCCTGCACAACATCCGCTATGGCCGCTGGGAGGCCACCAATGAAGAAGTTGTTGAGGCGGCGAAGAAGGCCAAGGCGCACGATTTCATCAGCGAGTTCGCGCAAGGTTACGAGACGCCGGTGGGCCCCAATGGCCAGCGACTGAGCGGCGGACAGCGACAACGGATCGCGCTGGCCCGTGCTCTACTGCGCAATTCCGAAATCCTGATCCTTGACGAAGCGACCAATCAGATCGACGTCGAAAGTGAAAAGCTGATCCACGACGCTCTGTTGGAACACGGTCGAGGCCGGACGTTGATCATGATTACGCACCGTCAAAGTACGTTGGCACTAGCGACCCGAATTGTCCAAGTGGATCGGGGCGAACTGACGGAAGTTGCTGGTGCCACGTTGAAGGCAGCGTGAATAACCTGGAACGCTCTCGATTCGGCAGGGAGGCCGCCGATGAACGACACATCATTGGAGTTTTCCGTCGTTCGCTCACACCACGCGACGTGGCTGTGGGACTTTTTCCAGACTCTGATCGAACAGGGCGACGACAAGTTCTTTCATCCCCATCCATTGACCGCGGCCCAGGCCCATTCGATCGCGCTCTATGACGGCCGTGATTGCTACTGCGTGGCGGCTGTCGCCGGCCGAGTGCTGGCGTACGGCATGCTCCGAGGCTGGGACGAGGGTTATCAGATTCCCAGCTTGGGAATCGCATTGCACCCGGATGCGCGCGGAACCGGATTGGCACGAGCCTTCATGTTGTATCTGCACCAGATCGCACGTTGTCAGGGTGCTCCTCGAATTCGCTTGCGAGTGTTCCAAGACAACGTGAGAGCGCGGCGGCTGTACGAGAGTTTGGGCTATGTCTTCGATCCACCGACCGATGAGCAATTGGTCGGATTCTGTGACCTCAGGGACAAGAATCATGGATAAGCAAGAAATCATGAGGCGCATGCAGCAAGCGTTAGCCGAAGACGATGTTCCTGCTGTTTCCCTCGCACACCGCGCGAGATTGATCTCAGATCTATCACGCATGCGGGTTCGTCTCGGCAAGTCGATCAAAAAGCGTCTCAAGAAAATCGAAGGTCTGATTTCACGGCCATTTCGATATCTGCGCGATCGACTTTTTCGAAGGGCTCGGCAACGGTCCAAGTTGCTGGAGCAATTGCACCAAATGCTTTTGGAACAGAGCCAACAGCATGGCCGCCAGGAGGAGATTCAAAGCCTGCTCGTAGCACGTCAGGATGGGTTGCACTCGCTGCAAAAACAAACGGTCTTAGAGGTGCGCTCACAGGTCGGCGACTTGCGCCGGGCATGCGTTGCAGTGCTCGATGGTATGGCTTCGTCGGACGCCTCCCAGGTTGAGGCCGGGTGCCTCTCCGTCATCCAGGCCGATCGCGTCTGCCGCATTTGCGAAGGACAACTGGCGTTCAAATGGACGCTGCCAGTTCTTCACGGGCGCTACCAGGCGGACTACTCCGAATGCGTGGCTTGCCAGTCGTTGCAAGTTTCCAATCCGCACTGGCTCCAGGAGGCCTATCATCGTGAAGCGCACCCCTTGCTGGACAATCCGGACCAAGGGCGGTTCCAACGAAACTTCACCGTGTATTCGTATCTGCGGGCCTTCGTTCAGTCGGGAATCATCGAGCGCGATTCCACCCTGTTGGATTACGGCGGCGGCTACGGGCTGCTGACCAGTATGTTGCGCAATGCGGGCATGGAGGCGTGGCAGTACGACCAATACATCGATCAGCCATTTCTTGCCGAGAAATTTCACATCGGGGATCTCCGCGACATACCGGATGGCACGTTTGATGTGGTCACTGCGTTTGAAGTCATGGAACACCTCGTTACGCCTCATGAGGCGGCTCGCGATTGGCGCAGAATCCTCAAGCCCAACGGCGTGCTGGTGCTGACAACCGGCCTGTATCGCTCCGGCGAGCATGACGCACATTGGCCCTATCTTTCGACCGAATTTGGGCAACATGTGACGTTGTGGTCCTCCGACGGGATCAGTCATTTGGCGAAGCAATACGGCTTTCGCAGTGTGGGATATCTTGGCTGGGCGATCATTTTGTCTCCGCAGCCTGTGAGTGAACTGCAAGCGAGTTTGGAACGCGCCGCCCAGTCGATGTCGCAACCGGACTTCTGGGCCACGATCACCAAGTGCTGGGAATTGGATCGCACGGCGGCACCGGTGGCGACACATCATCCCAAATCACATCCGACGGACGCCTGCCGCAGGGAGGCCGCATGAGAGTTGTCGTAGCCTCCACCTACGTTCCCTTTATCAAAGGAGGCGGAACCAAGATCGTTGAGGATTTGCAACGCGAGTTCGTGGTGCGCGGCTATGAAACGGAGACAGTCATGTTTCCGTTTTACTCGTATTGGCGTCAGGTTCCTGAGCAGACCACGGCGCTGCGTCTCTTTGATCTCACGGAGTCCGCTGGAGACCGCATCGATCTGTTGATCACCATCCGTTACCCCTCGTACGCGCTCCAACATCCAAACAAAGTCGCGTGGTTCATTCATCACCATCGCGAAGCCTACGATCTGTGGGGAACCGAGTGGTGCGGGATGCCCGATGACGAAGAGGGTCGCCATTACCGTGACATGATGCACCAATCCGACAACGTCTATCTCCGTGAATGCCGCAAGATCTTCACGAATTCAAAAGTCGTCGCCGATCGTTTGCGGCGATTCAACAACATCGAACCGCAGGCGGTGTTGTATCCCCCACTATCCACCGGCCACCCGTTTCGGCCTGGTCCGTTCGGTGACTACATCGTTTATCCCAGCCGGTTGTCACGCATTAAACGCCAGCATCTGGCCATCGAGGCCATGCAATATGTTCGGCCTCCCTTGCGGCTGGTCATCATCGGCACGGGCGACACTCCGGTGTATGAGAAAGAATTGCAGAGCCAGATTCAGCGACTCGGCCTGCAGGACCGCGTGCAAATGCTGGGTTGGGTCTCGGAGGAAGAGAAAGCCCGCTGGATTGCCGAAAGCTGCGGTGTGCTTTATCTCGCCTACGACGAGGACTCTTACGGCTACGTCACTTTGGAGGCGTTCCACTCACATAAGCCCGTCATCACGCTCAGCGATTCCGGTGGTCCGAATGAAGTCATTCGTGATCGCCACAATGGTCTTGTCGTGCCCCCACAGGCGGAACCCTTGGCCGAGGCGATGAATCGGTTGTGGCTCGACCGTCAGCAGGCCGCAGAGTTGGGAAGGGCGGCCAATGCGACTCTCAAGGAGTACTGCATCAACTGGGACCATGTCATCGGGAGCATGGTCGCATGAGAGTCTCCATCGTCAACGTGCAAGCACCCTTTGTTCGCGGCGGCGCGGAGTATCTCGCCGACAGTCTCGCCGCGCGAATCGTGGCGCGGGGCCACCAAGTCGATCTCGTCCGCTTGCCATTCAAGTGGTATCCACCGCAAGCGATCGCCGACCACATGCTCGCCTGCCGGTTGATGAATGTGAATTGCGCTCAAGCCGACCTCACGATTGCGTTCAAGTTTCCCGCCTATCTCGCGCCGGGGGTCAACAAACGACTGTGGCTGTTGCATCAGTTCCGGCAGGTCTATGAGCTGTGGGGAACGGAAATGTCTGGAATGCCAGACACCGCCGCAAACCGTTCGTTGCGAGAGATGATCATCCAGGCTGACAACGAGCACCTGCGCGAGGCCCAGGCGATCTACACGAACTCGCACATCGTGGCGGGACGCTTAAAACAATTTAACGGCATCGAGGCCACGGACGTGCTTTATCCACCGCTGGATCGACCAGAGCTATTTGGGCTCGGCGAATACGGCGATTACTTCTTCTATCCCAGCCGCATGACGGCCGCCAAACGCCAGCACATCGCCATCGAAGCCATGTGCCACGTCCGCTCGCCGTTCAAACTCGTCTTGGCAGGCCGGCCCGATTCCGAGGAATATGGGCTTACGCTCGACCGTTTGATTGCCAAGCATCGGTTGGAAGACAGAGTGGTCCGGCTAGGTTGGATCAGCGAAGAGGAAAAGGCTCGCTGGATGAACGGAGCCTTGGCGGCCGTCTATCTTCCATTTGATGAGGACTCTTACGGTTACGTGACACTCGAAGCGTTTCATGCGCACAAAGCCGTGCTCAGCTTTACGGATTCCGGTGGGGTCAATGAGTTGGTGGTTCACAATTGCAACGGCCGCCTGTTGGACCCGACTCCCACGTCATTGGCAGCCGCCATGGAAGACCTCTGGTCGAATCGTTCGCTCGCCCGCGACATGGGAAACGCCGCCCATCAGACGCTGAAGCATCATCGCATCGACTGGGACCACATTCTCGACACGCTATTGGGCTAACCACTGTCATGCGAATCGCTTGGTTTACACCGTATTATTCACAGAGCGCCATTGGCACTTATAGTGAGGCCATCGTTGCAGCGCTGGCCGAGGCTGGGCATGAAGTCACCCTGTTCGCTCCCCAAAACCCGGAGTTCGGTTGTGTCCGTCCTTCCCGCATTCGCTGCCAAATCATCGGTCCTAATTGCGATCCGGATGTGCTGACTGAAGTCCGTCAACACGATGTTGCGGTCTACAACATGGGAGACAACTTTCTTTTTCACGGCGAGATCTACGAATACGCGCAAGCCTGGCCCGGAATCGTCATCCTGCATGACGTCGTGATGCGAGATTTTTTCTGGGGCTATTGCCTGCTCAAGAAACAGGACCGGGATCTCTTGTCCCGAATGCTGCGGGCGTCGCACGGGGCCGAGGCGGCAGAGCACGGACGCCGTATTCTCGCCGGAGAGATTCCCGATGCACTCGACGATCCAGGGCGGCTCGAATGGCCCTTGTTTCATCCGGCATTGAAGAGGTCTTTGGGCGTCATCGTGCATTCGCGATACGCTCAAGCACGACTGCGGGACGCCGGTTTCGGCCCCGTGGAAGCGATTGATTTTCCGCAATTCGGCCCCACGGCCGGTTGGAGTCGCCAGGCGACTAGGCCTCATTCGTCTGCCACGACAGGTCTGCGGCTGCTGACCTACGGCGTGCTCAATTCGAACAAGCTCATTCACGCCACCATCGAGGCCATTGGCAACAGTCCGTTACTTCGGCAAGCAGTTCGCTTCGATGTGATTGGAGCGGGGAACGACGGTTATAGGTCGCAACTCACGGAATTGATCCGGCAACACGGTCTGGAAGACATCGTCACATTGCATGGCTATCAAGAAGACGCGGTCCTTTCACAGCACCTTCGGCAAGCTGACATCGTGATTAACCTCCGCAACCCCCACATGGGCGAAAGTTCCGCCAGTCTGGTCACTTCGCTGTTGGCGGGCGTACCCACGATCGTTTGGAAGCACGGGTACTACGCCGAGTTCCCTGAAGACATCGTTTGCCAAATCGACACGGTTCCGCAGATAGGCTCGATCCTCGAACGCCTTGTCACTCAGCCACAAGAGCGATTGCGCCGCGGGAAGGAATCACGACAGTATGCACTGGCGCAATTCGACACCGCACGATACTTGCAACTGTTTCTGGAGTTTACCGAGCAGATCGAGCACCGCCTGGCACCTTGCCGGCTCATCGACCAATCCGCGAGGCGGTTGCGCGAGATGGGCGCGAATTCCAATGATCTCTGTAGCGTCAAAGTTGTTGATGAGATTGCGCGTATGGTGAGCAGTCCTGCGGCCTCTCGACGCTCCCCAGAACTTCCGGCTGCTTCCTCGTTGCCAATCGACCGCAACAGCAAGCCCTGGTTCAACTGGTGCCACCGCGCGAGTTAATGGATCTCAAAACGCACGATATTGACGAACTTCCAAAACGACTTTTCCAAGAATCACGAGTGGCCCATGACAATACACATCCCTGTTGCCCAGCCCGATCTCACTGGCAATGAAGAAAACTATGTCGTCGATGCCATCCGCAGCACCTGGATCTCCTCGTCAGGAGCCTACCTGCAACGGTTCGAGACTGAGTTCGCTGGCTTGTGCGACACACGCTCGGCCATTGCCTGCTGCAACGGCACCGTTGCGATCCACTTGGCTCTCTTGGGGCTGGGAGTTCGCCCTGGAGACGAAGTGATTGTTCCTTCGCTGACTTACATCGCGACCGCGAATGCGGTGCGCTACGTTGGTGCCGAGCCGGTCTTTGTCGATGTGGACCCCAACACCTGGTGCATCGACCCCGCGCGAATCGAAGACGCGATCACGCGCCGCACGCGCGGCATCATCGGCGTCCATCTGATGGGCCATCCGGCCGATATGGACCGCATCAACCACATCGCCGCCGTGCATGGGCTGTGGGTGGTCGAGGACGCCGCGGAAGCCACGCTCGCCAAATACAAGGGTCGCCCGGTCGGTGGTCTGTCGAGCGTCGCGACATTCTCGTTCTTCGGGAACAAGTTGTTTACCAGCGGAGAAGGTGGCGCGCTGAGTCTCAACGACGATCAACTTGCCACGCGCATCCGCATCCTGCGCGGCCAAGGGATGGACCCCGACCGTCGCTACTACTTCCCGGTCACGGGCTACAACTTTCGCTTGACCAACTTAGCCGCCGCGATCCTGTGCGCGCAGTTGGAACGGCGAGATGCCATCATCGAGCGGCGGAGGGAGATCTTCGCTCTCTACAACCGCCTGTTATCCCAAGTGCCGGGCATCGGCCTGCAACCCGTCGCGCCGTGGGCGGAGCTTTCGCCCTGGATGTACTGCGTCACGGTGGATGAAGACCAATTCGGCGGTACGCGGGACGAACTGTCCGCCAAGCTCGCGGAAGCGGGAATCGACACACGTCCGATGTTCATACCGCTGCATTCGCTGCCGCCGTTCCGCGAGGAATCCCGGCAACGCCGCGAACACCTGCCGATCACCGATGCCCTCAGCCAGACGTCGATCATGCTGCCGACTTTTACTCAATTGACCGACGACCAAGTGACTTTCATTTGTGGCACCATCTCGGATGCTTGCCGAAATCGGGTGGGCCTCTCGCAATTCCGCCGCGCTGCATAAGCCTTCATCACCATCGCAGTTCGCTCGGCGGAATCTTGTGCGTATTGCGTTTGACGGTCGTGATGTGGCCGTCGGCCAGATGGATCACTCGGTCGGCCATGTCGGCGATGGCCGCGTTGTGCGTGATGACGGCCGTCGTTGTGCCGAGTTCCTGATTCACTCGCTGGATGACTTCCAACACGACAATGCCGGTCTGAATATCGAGCGCCCCGGTCGGCTCGTCGCACAGCAGCACATCGGGTTGCTTCGAGACTGCGCGAGCAATCGCGACACGTTGCTGCTCACCGCCGGACAACTGCGCTGGAAAGTGATCCAACCGATGGCCGAGTCCGACCATTTCCAAAGCATCCTTGGGCACCATCGGGTTCTTGGCGATCTCCGTCACCAGCGCGACGTTCTCGCGTGCCGTCAGGCTGGGTATCAAGTTATAGAACTGAAACACGAACCCGACATGGTTGCGGCGATAGCTGGTCAGCAGCGCGTCGTCATCGCTGGTGAGATCTTTGCCGCGATACGTCACCGTCCCGGCCGTGGGCACGTCCAACCCACCGAGAATGTTGAGCAACGTCGATTTGCCGCTGCCGGACGGGCCGAGCAGTACGATGAATTCCCCTTCATACAAATCCAAATCCACGCCGCGCAGGGCATGCACCTCCACCTCACCCATGCGGTACACCTTCGTGATGCCGCGCGCCTGATAGACGCTGTGAGTGCTGACCGGGTTGGAAAGCGATGTCAAAGTCACGTGCCTTGTCTCTCCGCGCGAGGGAAGCTCAACGAGAATCCGCAGCCAATCATCGGCAACATGGCGCAAATTCTGGTGACTGGCAACTGATCCAAGACAGCGTCCCTGTTCTGCAAACGTTTGAATTCGTCTTGTGGCAGAATGAGTTCTTTCGCTTTCGAGATTCAGGGCGGAAAATGAGGATTGCCGAATAAGGATTGCAGAAGGCAGAGGGTCAGACGGGACTCTTCTCCTTCTGACTTCGTCGATCCTTATTCGGCAATCCTTATTCTTTGATCGCTCCCTTCACTGTTTCGAGGGTTGCGGGCAAAGTTCGCCCCGTGGACGCTGCCCCGCTCGACTGAGTCACGCGAAGAGCTGCGGTAGCGTGGCCTTCGCACGGAAGAGCGACAAGTCGATGTCGGTCTCGACCGCCGTGCGGGGCAGATCGAAATGGTCCCGATGGCCGGGTTGGCAGTGACCGCCGCTGTAGCTGAAGGCCCAGCGATAACCGTGACTCCGTAACGCCGTGCGCGTGAACTCATTGAAATCGCCGCGCTTGCCGTTGGGATAACTGAAGGCTTCGATCGGGTGGCCGAGTTCGTCGATCAATCGCCGCTGACACTCGCCGACTTCCCAGTCCTGCTGGTCCGCCGTGGCATTCGAGAGTATGGGATGATTGACCGTGTGACCGCCGAAGCTCATGCCACCGGCTTGCATCTCGCGGAGCATGTCCCACGTCATCCACTGGTCGCTGGCCAATGACTCCGGGCAGCGGCCGGTTCCCAGAGTGTCGGCGAGGAAGTCGAGATACATCTCGGTCAATTCCGTTCCCAGCGATTTGTAAACGGCCAACAGCCGCCGGAACGGTTGATCGGCGAGACACACGGACGTCGGCAGCCATTCGTTCGCCGCCAGCGACTTCACCGAAGTTGTCCGCAACATCCAGGCGAGTTCATCCCACACCGGCATACGCGGACGATCCAGGAATCCCGTGGCGATGAAGAACGTCGCCGGCACGCCGTGCGATTTCAGAATCGGAAAGGCCAACTCAAAATTGTCGCGGTAGCCATCGTCGAACGTCAGCATCACGAATTGACCGCGCGGCTGAGTCAGGGCTTGATCCAAATCGTTCAGGCCGATCACATCGAAGTTCTGTTTGAGAAACGCCACTTGCCGATCGAAGTCCCCCGCCGTCGCACTGAAGAGATGCGGATCGAACACCGAACCGGCCGCGTCACCGATCCGGTGATAGTTCCAAATCAAGACACCATTCCACGGTCGCGCAGCTCGCAATACGCGAGCACAACCGGTCGCGTCCAGCGTATGAGCCAACAAATCTCGCTTGGAAACTCGGAGCGCCATCGTCGTCACACATCGGTGTCGTGGTCCGCCATTGTCAGATACCAGTCCGTGACGGTCTCGGGCATCCGCACCAGAACCGGATACGAATCCTGCCGTCGCGAGAATCCGGCCGCTTCCAACTGCTCATAGAACCGCGGCGCGGCAAAGCATGACAGTCGAATCGCGTCTGCTCTCAGCCGGCGGGCTTGCCGAGTGAACTCGGCCAGCAGCAACTCGGTCGCCGCGTCATCGACGGCCAGCAAATCGGCGATGCAGATCGACTCGTCCGAGCGATACCAGACGATGTACCCCAACAACTCACCGCAGCCGCGTCCTGCCAGCGCGAAGCACTCGTACTTCAGTTCGGGACACTTCGAGAATCGCCACCTCAGATAATCCGCCGAGCGTTCACCGAGCACGCCGAACCGCTGTGCCGCTGTCTGCCACAGCCGATTGAATCGCTCATCAAAAGTTGTGGGAGATTCCACCACGATCTGCCGCGGCAGTCGCCACTCACGCTCCGGCGACTTCCAGCGCAGCGCGGCATCCACCAGTGGGGCGGCCAGCTTCGCAGCCAGCGACGATTTCAGAACGGTTCGCAGTTTGAATTCGCTCCGCAGCAGCTTCGTCCAATTCGAGACTTCGCCGAGCTGTCGATAACCACAGCGTTTCAAGACTCCGGCCGCGCGTGGAATCGGAAAGCCATACAAGCACGAGCAGCCGTTTTCATCCGCGAGTTTCATGACCGCGCGGGCCAACGTCATCGCGGGTCCGACCGACCGCTGCTGTTCATCGACATTCAGGTCGATCGCCGCGCCCCCTTCGATCACCTCGCCCGCGATCGAGAATCGCCGCCGCATCAGTCCCGCCGACCCGATGACGGGCCGCTCGCCCAACAACAACGCCTCCGCCCGGCCGGTTCCGTACAGCCACTCGAAGCGATCTCGCGACGCACCCGGCAAGTTGCGATGCCACAGCGCCAGCAATGGCTCGCGCAGCTCGGCGACCGTCGGCTGTGTGATTCGCCAGGTTGTCGAAGGTGCGAGTGTGGGCATGTCACTTTTCGAGGTTTGGAATCACAAGCATCAGAACGCGAGTCGCAGGAGCGACTCGCCTATGTAGCTCAGTCGCTCCTGCGACTGAGATTTCTTTTCGTGAGTCGCTCTAAGGCAGCACGTTCTCAATCAACTCTGGCGAACGATGCAGATAATCGGTCGCCTTGCGCTTCGACACGATGTCGTTGTAAACGAACTTCACTTGCTCAACGCCCAACCCAATTTCGACCGCGACTTCGGCCGCGTCGAAGCCGTGGTTCAAACCGAACAGGCAGCAGTCGAGCTTGTCGTACGGCACGCTGAAGAAGAATTCTTCCTGGCTCTGTGGCAGCGAGTACGTGTCGGTCGTCGGTGGTCGCATCCGAATGACTTCGGGGACACCCAGGTAATCGGCCAACTGATAGACCTGCGTCTTGTAGAGGTGTGCGATCGGCTTGATGTCGGCCGCGCCGTCCCCTTGCTTCACAAAGAAGCCTTGGTCGTATTCGAGCCGATTCGGCGTCCCGATCACGGCGTATCGCAGCCGATCCGCGTGGTAGTACTCCATCATTTTGCGGCAGCGTTGTTTGAAGTTCGTGGCAGCGACGATCGTTTGATAGGCGTCGAGCGTCAGCCGAGCTTGCTTGCGTTCGCCGTTGGGTGATTGCACCACAATGCTCGACAGGCTAAAGCGTGCTCCGGCCAGCAGCGGTGGCAGCACGAGTTTGTTTTTCCAATCCGGCTGATACTCCGGGATCACCGATTGAATCGCCGCATCGCGACGCTGATAGCAACCGGCTCCGTCGAGCATGGGCGTGATGTTCTCAATCGTCGATTCCAAACCCAGCGACTCCGCCAGCAGTTCGCCCAGCGCGAGGCTGTCGGCTTCAGAGTCCCGTTCAGGCATCATGATTCCGAAGACTCGGTTTGGTCCAAACGCTTTCACGGCCAACGCCGCGCACACGGTCGAATCAATCCCGCCCGACAGGCCGAGCACCAGTCCTTTGCGTTTGAAATCCACCGCGACGGTCTCGCGCATCCAGTCGCAAATGCGAGCGACTTCAGCAGCGGCATCGAGTTTCAGCAGGTTGCGGGAGAACGTCTGAGTCACTGTGGTCATGAGTTTTCTTTCGTTGCTGTTGCCCGGCCGATGGCCGTGAGCCGAACGCCGATCGGCTGTCTGCCGACGGCCGGAGTTGATTACGAAGCTGCGACCAAAATCTTCTTGTCGATCTTGCCGTTCGGCGTCTTCGGCAGAACGTCGCGGAACTCGACTTGTTGAGGCACCATGAAATCTTCGAGGAAGCTGCGGCAGTGAGCTTGCACGTCGCGGAAGGTCAACTCGGCTCCGGGTTGCAGTCGCACGACCGCTCGCACCGCTTGACCGAGCACCGCGTCATCGACTCCGACGACGGCCGCTTCGGCGATTTGTGGATGCTGATGCAGGACGTCTTCGACTTCGCGCGGGCTGACCTTTTCACCGCGGCTCTTGATGATGTCGTCCTTGCGGCCGACCCAATACAGAAAGCCTTCTTCATCCGAGCGGAACAAGTCGCCGGTGTAGAGCCACATTTCGTGCGGGATCTTGCCCGGCTTCAATCGGATCGCGGTCAGTTCGGGAGCTTCCCAATAACCCTTCATCACGTTCGAGCCGCGCACGACCAGTTCACCGACTTCGTTGGGGCCGAGTTCATGGCCGTCGTCGTCGAGGATCATCGTCTCGCAATTCGGCATCGCCTTGCCGACTGAGCTGGTCCGGCGATCAATCTCTTCGGGAGGCAGATAGCTGACCCGCTTGCACTCGGTCAGACCGAACATCGAGAAGATCGTCACATCCGGCAGCAGTTTTCGCAGCTTCAAAATGTATTCGACCGGGAACGCGGCTCCGGTGTTGCTGAAGTAGCGCAGCTTCGACAGGTCGTACTTCGTCAGATCCATTTGCAGCAGGATCGCCACAACCGTCGGCACGATCGGGAAGCCGGTGACACCCAGCTTCACGATCTTGTCGAGAATCGCGTGCGGATAAGTGAACGATTTTTCGAGGACCAGCGTGCCGCCGTAATTGCAGCACATCAGCCATTGATACAGCCCGTAATCAAAACTCAGCGGCAACACGTTCAAGACGATGTCGTCCGGCGTGTTCCGCAAGTAGGTCGTGATCGACTTATTCGCCGCGACCATGTTCGCGTGCGTCAGCATCACTCCCTTGGGATTACCCGTTGAGCCGGAGGTGTAAACGAGCGCGGCCAGATCGACGTCGATGCACCGCTTCTTGGGCGGCAGTGTGTTGTCTTTGTTCTCTGCGACGAGTTCCGTCCAACTCGTCAGCGGATGCGTGCAGTCGGCGACCTCCTCGGTCTTGCCGACGACGATCACGTTTTGCAAATGCGGAGTCTCGGCCCACGTCGTCTCAAAGCCACGTAATCGTTTGCTCTGAGCGATGACACAAGAGGCTCGCGAATTGTTGAGCAGGTACGTGAGCTTGTCCGGTTTCGTCGTCGGGTTCGCCATGACGAACACGGCCCCGGCCTTGAGCACCGCCCACACACCGACCGCCGCCTCGACGGAGTTGTCGAGAAACAGCACGACCCGATCGCCACGCTGCACGCCCTTCGCGATCAAGCCGTGAGCGATTTGATTCGCCTCGGTCTCGATCTCGCGATAGGTGACACGGCGGTTATCGCAAATGAGCGCGACCTTGCCCGGCATCCGCGCGGCGGTTTGTTCAAGAAACTGTTCGAGTTGCATAATTTGGAGTGCGGCGATTTATCGCCGCTTTGGCTTCGCGGCGGGGCCGCTTTCCGTTCGCGGTTCAACCGATCGAGATTGAAATGAAAGCGGCTCCGCCGCAAAGGAAGGCAAGGAAAGCGGCGATGAATCGCCGCACTCCAAAATTACTTCGCTTCGTCTAGCTTGGTCTCGATGAACGCGATCAGGCGATTGATCGAGTCCAGGTTGTCCGGCACGAGGTCATCGTCTTCGACTATGATCTTGAACTTGTTCTCGATGAACGAGACCAGTTCGAGCACGCCGGTCGAGTCGATCAGACCTTGCTCCAATAGCGAGTCGTCCCCTGCCAGCGACACGTTTTTGCGGCCAAAGAGAAAGTTGTCGGTCACGAATCCACGAACGTCGGTTTCAATCGTCGGCATGTTGATCCTTCAGACGTAGGGTGGGTCGAGTCATCGAGACCCACCAGATTGATACTCGGGATGGTGGGTCTCGATGACTCGACCCACCCTACAAATGACATCACACGCACGCTGATTCCGGCACATCGACCGGACGGCCATTCACAAATTGCTCGACCACAAGCTGAGCCGACAGGATGCCGACCAGCGCCATGTTGTCTTTCGTGCCGATCGCGGCTCCGCTGCGAGCCTTCTCGACCAGCTTGCTGACTGCCTCCGGATCGAACAGCCCGGCGTCCGCGATCGCTGACGGCGAGAGCATGGCATCGACGTACTCGAAGCGTGCTATGCCGGAGTCGGTGTCGAAGAAGCTCTGAGCATCGGGTGCTCGATACGGTTGCTTGGATCGCTGACGGATTGAATCGGGCACGAGATGACGTGTCGCGTTCTTCAAGATGTGTTTCTCGTCGAGTCCCGCCATCTTCAGTCTCGGCGGCAGCTTGGCGGCGAACTCGACGACACGGTGATCGAGGAACGGGAAGCGGCCTTCAATGCTGTTGGCCATCGTCATCCGGTCCCCTTGCGACGACAGGATGTAGCCCGGCATCAACCCGCGAGACTCCAGATACTGCGACCGCGAGAAGTCATCCCAATCCGCGAATGCCATCGGCAGATTCCCTTCCGCTTCCGTCAACGGATCGTTGTCGAACGTCGCCGCAAGTACTTCCGGGGTAAAGAACGCTTTCAACTTGCTGGTCAGTTCAAACCGCGGCAGATGCGAGAAGAACGGATGGCCGACCGTCTGTGGTTTCACTCCGAAGAACGCTCGCAGATAGGCGGGCGGCTGCGATTGAATGTTTTTCATGTACGGGTACAGCCGCTTGAGCAACATCGGTCGCACGCGCGATTCCGGTTGCCGCGACCAGAAGCGTCGCAGCTTCGCCTCTTTGAAGATGTCGTAGCCGCCGAACGCTTCGTCGGCCCCTTCGCCGGTCAGAACGACCTTGATGCCCGACTCGCGGACGAGCTTCGACAACAGGAACATCGGAGCTGGAGCCGTTCGCAGAATCGGTGTCTCGGTGTGCCGGATGACTTGTGGAAAGATTCGGCCGATGTCGTCGTGAGAGCAGCGAACCGTGTGATGTTCGGTGCCGAGCCGTTGCACCACTTCTTGTTGAAAGACGCTCTCGTCGAATTCCGGATTCTCGAACTCGACCGAGAACGTGCAGAGCTTTTCGCGATTCAGGTCTTTGGCCAGCGCCGCCGTGATCGACGAATCGAGTCCGCCGGAGAGATACGCTCCGACCGGCACATCGCTGCGGAGCCGCAACCTCGTCGCGTCCGTCAGCAGGTCGAGCAGTTGCTCTTCGAGTTCACGAGCCGAAACGTTGTCGAGCGTCTCAGAGAAATCGAGATCCCAGTATTGCGCGACCGTCAGCTTGCCATCCTGCACTGTTAATGAGTGTCCGGGAGGCAGCAGATTGATTCCCGCAAAGATCGTCCGCGGCGGCTGAGCCGACCAGAACGTGCAGAGCTGATCCAGGCCCACCGGATCAATCGCCTTGCTCACACTCGGATGAGCGAAGATCGCCTTCACCTCGGACGCGAACAGAAACGTCTTGCCGCTGACCGTGTAAAACAAAGGCCGCTTGCCGAGCCGATCGCGCGACAAGAACAGCTTCTGGCGTCGCGCGTCCCAAATGGCAAACGCCCATTGTCCGTTGAAGTGCTGCACACAGTCCTCGCCCCATTGAGCATAGGCTTGCAGCAGCACTTCGGTGTCTGACGTCGTCGCGAACCGCCGGCCATGAGCGATCAGCTCCTGCCGCAGTTCGATGTAGTTGAAAATCTCGCCGTTGAAAGTGACGACGAGTTCGTCGTCCTCCAAAACCATCGGCTGCACGCCGCCGGAGAGGTCGATAATGCTCAGCCGCGTGTGGCCCAGTCCGACCGCGCCGCGCAGTTCAACGCCATTCGCGTCCGGCCCGCGATGATCGAGCGTCGCGACCATTGCATCGAGCATCTCACGCCCGATCGGCTGCCCATCGAATCGCTGAATTCCCGCGATGCCGCACATGCTCGTGGCCTCAAACTCGTCTGGAAGAAAGCCGAACCGATTCGTCGTTCAGGGTTCCCGGAACGACGGTTCGAATTTGTGCCAGAAACGTAGGCCATACAGGCGCCGAGTCAATTTGCCCGCTCGGAACCTTCACCAAGTCGTCGTTTGCCCCCACAGGTCCGTCGGGCGTGTTGCGATTTGGCATCATTGCACGCGACGCCGAGAAGTCGGCGGGAGTGGCCGATTGGTTTGCTCGGAGGCCGGCGGATGCTTAGGTCGCGTCGGGGATGTCGTCGCCGCTGTACTGTTCGTAGAACAGGCGGCCGATTTCCTCGCTGAGACGCGAGAGGTACTGCTGCTTAAACGTCGCGTACGAAACTTCGGTGGACGCTCGCGGGGCGATGGTCGGGAAACGCGAAGTGATTTCCTTCGTGTAGATCTTCTCCCCTTCGCCGTCCGCGTCGATCTCGAACACGCTGACGACCCCTTCGGCATGGCCACGGTAGAGATTGTGGCTGTTCTCTTCCCAAAGATTGAAGTTTTCGAGGTCGATGTAAACGACGTACTTCACACCGAGGGCTTTGCCGATCTCGGAGGGTTCGTCCCAGTTGTCGTTGTTCTCGTCCAGCCAGGCACGGACTCGATCCGGGTTGACGACCTTCACCTTGCGTTTCACCAGTTGGAACGTCACGTACTTGGCTAACTCATGGTCGATGGCGGAGAAGTCGTACTTGACCTCCAACGGCGCGTAGCAGACGACGGCGACGGTGACTTCTTTCGCCGTCATCGACTTCTTGGTCATGATGTCGAAGTCCGGCTCAATGGAGGGCGGACCACCCAGTAAATAGCCCCAGAAGATCAGCGGCTTCAAGCAGCCGGTCAGTGCCAGCGGCATCAGCAGGAGGAGGCAAATCCGAAATCCGAAACTCGAAATCCGAAGCCCGAACAGGGAACGCTGCGAACGCGTTCGGGGATCAGCGATTTGAGATTGAGGCGTGTTGATCATCGGCTTGCCATTCGGATTTCGAGTTTCGGATTTCGAGTTTTCCAACTCACATTTCGTCGCCCAAGCGGAAGTCGTAGAAGCGGCTGCCGAGCCTGTCGCTCAGATTGTCGACGAAGCGCTTCTGAAACATCTTGGGCGAGAGCGAATCCACCGGCACGGGACCATGCGGCGGATAATTATTGCGGAAGTTGCCGCCGAAAACTTGCAGAGCTTCTTTCGAGCCGGCGACGTCTTGGACCTCGAAGACCTGCATCTGGCCGGCCGCCGTGCCGTGAAACAGATTGGGGCTGTTTTCATCGTGCAGACTGAAGGTGTCGATATCGATGACCGCGATGTAGCTGGTGTCGAACTCCCGCGCCAGTTCCGTGGGATGATCGAACCGTCCGCCGTTCTGATCGATCCACTTGGCGACCAGATCCGGGTCCACGACCTGCACGCCATGCAGCTTCAGCCGCCGCGAAATCGTGTCGATCAAGTCCACGTCGAGAGAGGGCATGTCCCCCTCGATCGACTGCGGCGTCCGCACAACGACCAGCAATTTCTTTTCGACTTTGGTCAGGTCGATGCCAGTGCGCGCGTGAAACTCGGAAGCCTGCTTGGGATCGCCGAAGATCGCGCGGCCCGCCATGACTCCCAACGAGCAGCCGGCCACGCCGCTGAAGATCGCCAACAAGACGATCGTCGCGCCAGCGCGCCAACGAACCGACATCCATTTCGGATCGACGGAACAATTCATGGTCGGGGTGATCAGATTGCGAAGGGGAGAGAC
Organism: Planctomyces sp. SH-PL62; assembly: GCA_945893045.1. Classification (GTDB taxonomy): domain Bacteria; phylum Planctomycetota; class Planctomycetia; order Planctomycetales; family Planctomycetaceae; genus SXKJ01. Next base: position 7,625 of record CAMDEA010000008.1, on the reverse strand, counting down.
GGTTCACTCGGAAACGAATGGACCGCGAAAGGCAGGCAGGATCAGCGAGGGGAATTGAGAAGAGGGCGGGTTAATAGCCTGTTCGGCCAAGTGCAGCAAGAGGAAGTCGCCGGTGGGCTCGCTGAGACGTACGACACGCTGCGTGCGAGCCCTGACCGCGCACCATTGCTTGCCGTGAGCCCCATTGATGGGGGCGAGACCGATCCGATCAATTGGGTCACTACGAGCGATCGTGCGCAGTCGTGTTAAGCCGAGATTATTCATGGCCTGCTCATTGGGGAGAGCAGCGTGCTGCGATGTAACCCGAAGCGTCAGCGAGGGAGTGTGTGATGACTCCCTCGCTGACGCTTCGGGTTACATCGCAGCCATGAATAATCTGAGTTAAGTCGTGCTGGACGCGGCGGGGGGAGTTGCCGGATTCACGACTGGAGCCTCCACGGCGGACGTCGCTGCGAGGATGGGCGTGACAGTGACGATGTCCGGAATTGGCGGAGTCGATTCGGTGCGCGTTTCCGAAGTGGTGTGGGCCATCCAATTGTCGGGCAACCGTTCGAGTGCGATCACGTTGGCGCCGGCCGCGGCCGAACGTGGACGACGCAGCATCCGGAGACTGAACCAGCCGAGAAAGGTCAGCGCGAACACTCCGCCGACTAACGTCAGGAACGCGAGTTCCCAGCCGCCGCGTTGTGCGGCACCCGCGTTGCGAACGGGCGGCCTGGCGCGGCCGACGAGCAGCGGTGCGTACTTCTTTTTATCTTCAAAGGAACGGTATCCCATCCATTTCAGGAAATAACCGACGAAGACGATGTCACCTTCCACATCGGTGCCAATCGGTACGCCGGGCGGCTTCTCTGGCAGGATGACGACAATCGGCGACGACAGCGAGTTGTCGGTGAAGCCATAGACTTCATAGACCTTCTTTAGCCCCAGCGGATTCTCTTTGGCGTCGTAGGCCAGCACTCGGCGAACGTGCAACTTGATGCGCATCGGTTGGCCACGATACAGGTCCGGCTCTTCCCACAAATGCGAATACGGCACATCGCGGATCGCCCCCTTTTCCAACTCCGCAAACGGCCGAGTGCGGCTCCAACCGAGCAATCGCCAGTACGCCGGCATTTCATGCGGCTGCAATGGCTGACGATCTTGAATCGACTTCAAGTTGGAGCGCAGCTTGGTGAGTTCGTCGGCGTCGGTTTCATTCGGTCCAGAGACAATGTTTTCTGATGTGTTCGCGACGTTGTCCTGCGACTTTGCCCGGTCAGCGCGTGGTGACGTCTTCGCCGGTTCGTCCTCAGCATCGGCTCGGCTTTCATTGGTCATCCAGCGCCAGAACTGCGGCTCTTTGGCACGCTGATAAAGCATCGCGAGCACCGCCAAGCCCATCAGCATCGACACGATTCGCGCGGAGGAGACGGTATTGCCGAACGGACGTGCCAAGCGACGTCGCATGAGTGGTTTCCTCTAACGCGGCCGCATTTCCACGAAGCTGACTTTGCCCAGCGATTTGCCGTCGGGCATCTTTTGTTGAGCGCAGACATCGACCAGCTTTAAGAGTTCTTCGTAGCGCAGGTCGCGATCGACTTCGATTTGGATGCGGTCGTAAATCGCATTTCCGCGAGCGAACAGCGGCTGAAGGCGGCGGTCGATGCCGGCCAAAGTACCGGGTGTCAGCCGGCCCGAGGACAGGATCGCGCTTTCCAAGCGGACTTGCGCGACTTCGCCGGTTTCCGTCGCGGTGACAAACAGGTGCAACGCATGCAACGGGGCGATCATGCCGCTCCCTTCCTTACCGACGGTCGGCTCGGTGGCGATGTTGGTCAGCGGGACTGGCGGCGGCATGTTCAGCGACAAGTGACCTTCGACCGGCATCGGGCGGAACGTCAGAATAAAAAACGCCAGAAGCTGGAAGGCCATGTCGAGCATGGCGGTCACATTCAGTTTGACCGCACCTTGGTTCTTGCGGCGGTGACGACGGCGGCTCATGTTATTCCTTGCCAGTCATGGCGCTCAGCGAAAACTGTTGATAGCCGTTCTCTTGGCAGATCTGGATGACGCGATTGACCAAATGAAACTTCGTCCCTTTGTCGGAGCGCATGACGACGGGCACCGGTAGCTCGCCCGTGGTGGGTTGTCCCGCGGCTTTCAACTGAGCCTTCAGTTCGGCAGCTTCCCGGGCGATGTGTTTCTCCGGATCGACCACGGTTCCGTAGACCTTGATGTGGCCATCGGCGTCGATGTTCAGGACCAGCGGTTCGTACTCGCCTTTCCATTCCAGCGGCCGCGCCGAACCGAGCACGGGGAGTTGCAACGCCTGATCCAACGCCGCTCCCTTAAAGTTGATCACCAGCATGAAAAAGGTGACCAACTGAAACACCATGTCGAGCATGGGGGTGAGGTCAGGCTCGGCGGTTTCGGAGTGACTTCCTGACATCGGCGATCTCCCTGCGAATCAGTCCTACGCCTGCGGTGGTGGAGCCGTCCGGGCCTGAGCCGATGCGTGCATCTTTCGAATCAACTCGTCCGACATGTTTTGCACATCCACCGTCAATGTGGCGACGCGATCTTTGAACAAGGCGAAGAGATAAATGGCCGGCACCGAGATGGCGACCCCCTCGAACGTCAGCACGAGCGCTTCGGAAATGTTGCCGGCCACCTGGCTCGCTTTGAGTTGTGTGCCTGAGAGGGCGATCGCGCTGAACGCCCCGATCATCCCTTTCAGCGTCCCCAGCAACCCGATCATCGGGCCCAGCGAACCGATGACCGCCAGCAAGCTGATCCGCTTTTCCATGTGGACCGTAATCGCTTCGCCGGTGCGGTCCATCGCCTCGCGAGCTTCACCCAGTCCGGACGACATCGCCGTCATCCCCGCCACCAGCAATTGCCCCAACGCCGATTCGCTCTTCTTGGAAGCTTGATAAACGCCATTGAAATCTCGCTTCGCGACCAACGCTTCGATCTGCTCAATGAGATCGGGAGGCGACACCAGCTCCGGCTTGAATTCCAGGAACAGCGTCACGACGCGATGCACGAAGAAGATCGAGATCACGAGAATCACCGCTCCGATCAGGCCCGATGTTTCGATGAGCCACATCAACATCGACTGGTTTTCGGCTTCGCCCTCAGGTTTCGCGGCGTCCCCTTCGGCGGCACCGGCATCGGCTTTCGCGGCCGGTTTCTCCGCTTCGTCCATCGCGGCTTCTTCTTCCTGCGAGAACACGGTTCCCGCCGCCGACAAAACCCCGATCAGCAGCAACCACTTGGCCCACCAGGCCACTTGCCCGAACCCATTCGACAGCATGAGCAAACTCCGTGTTGAGGAATCTCGCGAATCGCGGGGGTATCGTGACGATGAGGCTCTCGATTTTCAAACGGGCGAGTGACCCGCGTTTTGACTTAGCGCGGGCGTCGCCCGCAACCCGCTTCGCTCACTCCGGTCCGGCAACGAAGCGATCATGACGCCGTCCGAAAATAAGGATTGCCGAATAAGGAGTGCAGAAGGGAGAAGGAGAACAGCCCTGTCCGACCTTCCGCCTTCTGCACTCCTTATTCGGCAATCCTTATTGTCTGTTCCTGTGATGGGCGAAATCTTGTTGGCGCGAGATGAAATCAATCGTTTGTAGTGCAGGGTAGCTACAATCTTTGCCATGCGTTTTGGAACTTCTGACCGCCCGCCGCTCGCGCCAAATTGGAGATTGATTCTCTGGGGGGCAATGCTCGCGCCGTCGCTGCTAATCCTGTCGTGGTCGTTGAAGCAGGCTCGGCAACCGAAATCCGATCCCGTGCTGGCCGGCCGGACTCCCGACGAAGCGCGGCGGCTCAAGCGATTGCTGAACGAACCGCACGAATCCGTCACCGCCCCGTTGCGCGACGATGCCGTGCGCGTCGTTGGTGATTCCGGTTCGCAATCACCGTCGATCGACAAGTCGTTGCTCGCGTCCGTGACCGACAACACCTTCGGCGTCACTGCGGCGGAGAAAGTTGCTTACGACACGCTCTTGGCAGAAGCCCGCGATAGGCCGCTCGCAGAACTCGAACGGATCGCGCATGCCGACTTGCCGTTTGCCGTGCTGATGCTCGAAGCCGAGCGCTATCGCGGCGAGGTGCTGACCGTCGAAGGAGAGATTCGCCGGTGCCAACCGCTTGTCGCATCGCCCGCTGAACCGTCCGCGTTGGAAGTGTGGCTCTTCACCGCCGATTCGGGCCTCAATCCGTATCGCGTGGTGTGCAGCGACCTGCCGGCGGGCGTTCCACTGGCAGACGAATTGAAACCGCCGCTCCGCGTCCGCGTGACCGGTTACTTCTTCAAACGATATAGCTACGCGACGGCGAACGATTTTCACACCGCGCCGCTGTTGTTGGCGAAAACATTGACCGTGTTGTCTCAGCCTAAGTCACCCGTACCGCGGCCTGCCGGATACAGCAGCTCGCTGACGTACTTGGCCATCGGCATTCTGGTGACGTTTCTTGTCGTCGGAGTGACCGTGGAGTTGATCTTCCGAAGACGTTCTCGCCGACGCGACGCTGTACCGTCGGGGACGACCGACGCGACAGACTTCACATGGCTAGATCATTCGTGACGTTGGGCTGACGTGGCAACTACGTTGGCTGATAGACCATGACGTATCGGTCTTCGTGTGGTCGGTAGAAGCCCCGAATGTGTTCGCGAATGCCGAACCCGAGACTTTCGTAAAGCTTCACCGCCGGCGCGTTCTGTGGATCGACCGTCAGCAATACCGGCACGCCGGCATGGGCCAGTGCCGCACGCATCAACTCTGTTCCGATGCCGGTCCCTCGGCAATCCGGATGCACCATGATCTTGTGCAGGAATAATTCCCCGCGCTGAGTCGGGAATTGCACGAGCGCACCAGCGATGTCGTGTGACTCCCTCAGCGGCGGTGCGTCATTCGCCTTTCGCGCAATCAGCAGCGTGGCCGTGTCGCTCCAGACTCGCCAGATGTGTTCGCCATCCGGGATAAACACCTCCGGGACGATCGGCCACGCAATCCGGTCGAGCGCGGCGACGTTTAAGTAGTCGGTGGACTTCGCGGCTTCAATTCGCATTTCCGTCATGACGCAAACTCTCGCATCAATCGTTGGTCGGTGTTGCGGGCCTGGAACGTTTCTCGTCCGGCACAATGCGATCCAGGATGCCGTTGACGAATTGGAAGGACTGCATCGAGCCAAACTTCTTGGCCATCTCGACCGCTTCGTCAATGACGACTCGGTGCGGCGTGTCGGTGTGCAGCAGCTCGAACGCGCCCAACCGCAGGATGTTGCGATCGGTAGGAGCCATGCGCGCGAGCTGCCAGTTGGCGGCGGTCTCTTCCAGGTGACGGTCGATCTGGGCTTTCCATTCCATCACGCCGGAGAACAGGCTCCAGGCGAACTCTTGCAGACCCGGCTCGCGGAGTTCCTCAGCAATCATGCTGCGGATCGTGTCGGCCGTAGCGTCCGGGTTGAGGTCGGTTTGATACAGCATCTGCATCGCGAGTTCGCGAGCACGGGAGCGGCGGGATGTGGACATGGATGGTTCCGGGAAAGAGAGCCGTACCGCGACCGTCAGGGAGCGGCCGCGTTCGAGTCGCGTGATGAATTCGTGGCGGGCCGCTCCCTGACGGTCGCGGTACGGATAGGTTATTTCAACAGCTTCAACGTGTTGACCATTTCGATCGCGGCGAGCGCGGCCTCGGTCCCCTTGTTGCCGGCTTTGCCACCAGCTCGGTTGAGGGCTTGGTCGAGGTTTTCGCAGGTGAGGACTCCGAAGAGGACCGGGATGCCGGTCTCTTGGGCGGTGCGCATCAGGCCGGCGGCGACTTGGTGGTTGATGTAGTCGTGGTGAGTCGTCTCGCCTTGGATAACGGCTCCGAGGGCAACGATGGCGGCGAACTTCTTGCTGCTCGCAAGATGTTGCGCGAGTTGCGGAAGCTCGAACGCGCCGGGAGCCCAGACGATGGTGAGTTGCTCGTCTTTGGCTCCGTGGCGGCGGAAGGTTTCGAGTGCTCCGTCGAGCAGCCGGCGTGTAACGAGATCGTTGAATCGCGACACGATGATCGCAAAGTGGTCATTGCCGACAAGGAGGTTGGATTCGATGGTGGTGGGCATGGTGGGATGAGTCTCAGATTAGCCGAGCATGGTCTTCAACGCGGCCAGATTCTCTTTCGTGTCAAAGATCGCGAGGATCGGAATGCGGAAGTTCGGGATGACTTGGCTGGCGATTTCGCCGGAGCCAGATTTCAGACGGAGTTGAAAGCTGCCGTCTTCGAGGACGTATTGTTCGACGGTCTCGCGGCCTTCGGTCGGGTCGATGATCCAATATTCTTGGACGCCGTGAGCTTCGTAATCTTCAAACTTGACGCCTCGGTCGCGGTGTTCGGTGGTTTCGGACAAGACTTCGACGGCGAAGTCGGGGACCGGGAACTTCATGGTGTTGGAGTGAAATCGGCTGGCCGTCTCAGGCCCGAAGAAAACGATGTCCGGTTCGTAATCGTTGCGTGGGAACACGCAGAGGCATTTCTCGTCTCGCACGACGCCGAGTCCATGCTGATCGACGAATGTGCTGATGAGTCTCGTCAGATTCAACTTGGCTGTCAGATGCCGATTACGGGCTGGAGAGTGCATGACAACCTCGCCGTCGATGAATTCCACTTTTTGAGCGTCAGACATTTCTTCGTAGAACCGCTCCCGGCGTGTGGCCTCATCGCGCAGACGCTCGTTGAGCACAGCGGCGATGTCCGGCAGACGCGGTGAGTGCAGGATTGGGTCGAGGTTGAGTGTGGTCATGGTTTGGAGTTCGGTGTGTCAGCACCGCTTTGGTCTTTCGGTTTGAAATCTCTTTGGTTCACGCGACAAAAAACGATCACGTCGGCAACCAGCCAAATTGCCGCAATGAAAACCACGATACCAGTGAGCCAACCGCTCATCGTGAAATTTCCAAAACGGGGCTGACACCCCGCACTCCAAAGTTAATTCAGATTCATCGCCATCAAAAACTCTTCGTTGGTTTTGGACTTGCGCATCCGGTTCACCAAGAGGTCCATCGCTTCCGCCGGACTCATGTCGTTCAACACGCGCCGCAGAATCCACATTCGGCGGAGTTCTTCTTCGTTCAACAACAACTCTTCGCGGCGGGTGCCGGATTTGTTGACGTCGATGGCGGGCCAGATCCGCTTTTCGACGAGGCGACGATCGAGAACAAGCTCCGTGTTTCCGGTCCCTTTGAACTCTTCGAAGATGACGTCGTCCATGCGGCTGCCGGTGTCGATCAGGGCGGTGGCGATGATCGTCAGGCTGCCGCCGTCTTCGATGTTGCGAGCGGCTCCGAAGAAGCGTTTCGGGTTTTGCAGAGCATTCGAATCGACGCCGCCCGACAGGATTTTTCCACTGTGCGGCATCTCGTTGTTCCATGCGCGAGCCAGCCGCGTGATGGAATCCAAAAAGATCACGACGTCTTGGCCGTACTCGACCATGCGTTTGGCCTTTTCGATGACCATGTCGGCGACTTGAACGTGGCGGCTGGTCGCTTCGTCGAAAGTGCTGCTGATGACTTCGCAGGTCGGGCCGCGGACTTCGCGTTCCATGTCGGTGACTTCTTCGGGGCGTTCGTCGATCAGCAGCACGATGACGTA